>DAOUBD010000019.1:0-2024 GCA_034432935.1 Dehalococcoidia bacterium
AGCAGAAGGAGGACCCGAGATGGGCAGACTCGACGGTAAAGCAGCGGTGGTCACCGGCGCCAGCTCCGGCATCGGCCTGGCCATCGCTAAGGCGCTGGGACGGGAGGGCGCCGCAGTGGCCCTGGCGGGCCGCCAGCGAGCGCCCATGGACGCGGCCGCCGCTGCGATATCGGCGGCTGGCGGCCGGGCGATGGTGCGCCAGGTGGACGTGCGGGACGAGGGCCAGATGCGGGATCTGGTGGACGCCGCAGTAGCGGAGTTCGGGCGTCTGGACATAATGGTGAACAACGCTGGGATCAACCCCTTCGACAACGTCATCGAGGGGGACGTCCAGAGGTGGCGCGAATGCCTGGAGACCAACGTTATCGGAACGGCCTTGGGCTGCCGCGAGGCCTACCGGGTGATGAAGGACAGGGGCGGCCACATCGTCAACGTGACTAGCGTGGCTGCTCGCTATGCTGAGCAACATAACCCCATGTATGCGGCCTCCAAGCACGCCGCAGGGGCCCTAACGGAGAGCCTGCGGCTGCTGCTCCAGGGCAAAGGCATCCGGGTGACGGCCATCATGCCCGGCGCGGTGGCCACGAGCCTGGTGCGTACGATGCCGCCGCAGCAGCTCTTCGGCATCGTCCGCATGTTCGGCATGGATCCGGAGGCCATCGGCTACGAACCGGGACAGCAGGTGCCGCAAGAGGTGCTGGACCGGGTGATGGCGGTGGCCAAGAACATGGTCCTGCGGCCGGAGGACGTGGCCGACGCCGTCCTCTACGCGGTGACGGCGCCGGAGACGGTACATATCAACGAGATCATGATCCGCCCGCCGCAGCAGCTCCAGTACTGAAGCCGTCGAACTGCCGGCCTCAAACCAGGGCGAAGACGCGGTACTCGACCCCGCCAGGGACGACCTTGCCCTTGCCCACCGCTAGCATACGGTTCAACCACTGGTATTCCGGAGCGCCCGTCTGCAACATGGGGGCGATGTAGAAGTAGTACTCGGATACGGGCACGTCCTCGCCGGCGAAGATGCGCCTGTACACGTCCTGCGAGGCGTCCAGGACCCCGTAGTAGTAGGCGTAGACCAGCGCACCGTCGCTGATGCGCAGGGTAGCCCGGACGTCGAGCTGGAGAACGCCGTCGGAGCGGATGAGGGCCCAGTCGCCCCCGCCGGGGAGGACGTCGCCCCGGAGGCGAGGGCCTTCGAAATGGCCACCCTTAACGTAGAAGATCTGGCGGTTGCCCAGGGGCGTCTGGCCGATGGGCTGAGGGGCCTCCAGGTCGACGTGCATCTCGTATAGGAGTTCCAGCCGCGGGTCACCTATGGAGCGTATCGAGCTGGTAGTCATGCCTCTGCCTCCTTGCGCCAGCCGCTTCGCGCGTCAAATGCCAGTCTCCCACCCTGGTGCCTAAGCTGTCCAGGCCCGCGGCCGCCGGGCCAAGATCCGCGCCTAGGGGCCGGTGACGGTGCCCTGGTCTGCTGGAGGAGTGGCGGGCGTGTAGAGGCGCCGGGCCCGGACTGCGTTGTAACGGCTGTGGCGGGCGAGGGATCGGCGGAACTGGGCCAGGCGCTCTTGGGCCCAAGTCAGGTAGTCGCGCCAGACCTCGCGGCCTCCAGCGTTCACCCGGTTCGTGCTGAAGGAGGACCACTCGAGGGCGGCGTAGCCGGCAGCGCCTGCCGCCAGGATGTCCTCGAAAGCCGCCGGGAGCGTGGACGACGTGGCATCGATGGTGTGCATCTGGGTGTAGTAGATGGTTACGGGTTCGCCGCCCTGGGGCACGTTCTCGCTTAGGATGGTCAGAGTATCCAGCCAGGTGGAGAAACGCACGTAGGAGGGCGGGTATTGGCCCGTGGGGTACTCCAGAGCCTCGATGCTGACGACGTTGGCCAGGCCGGCCAGGGATAGGTCGCGGGAGCCGGCGCTGGTGAACAGAGTGGCCTTGGCTTCAAGAGGGCGGGCCAGGCTGAACTCCCGCAGTGCGTGCTGTATGTGGCGATCCAGCTCAGCGTCGGTCCACCGGTAGTCCGA
>DAOUBD010000020.1:0-4971 GCA_034432935.1 Dehalococcoidia bacterium
GGCAGCCCGTCCGGGCTGACACAGGGGGACGTGGACTGCGACGGCGACGCCGACGCCGTGGACGCGCTGAAGGTGCTGCGGCACGTAGCCGCCCTCTCAGTGTCTCAAAACCCCGGCTGCCCACCGATCGAGTCGCCCGCCGCTGGCCACCCCTTTGGAGACGTCGACTGCGACGGCGATGTAGACGCCGTCGACGCGCTGCGCATCCTGCGCTACGTGGCCGGCCTCGATCCCAACCAGCCTGCCGGCTGCCCGCCCATCGGAGGGCCCCTATGAGCGCTCGGCGGGCGCCTTTCCTCCCGCGCCGAGGTCCCCGAAGCATGAGCGGCACTGAACCCCGCTCACCCTTCGAGGCAACTCAGGGTGAGCGGGAAGGGACGTTATCTCCGTTCATGCTGAGGCATTCGAAGCAGCAGCGGGGCCTTGCCGCAAGGGATGCGGAACCGCACCCTCCTCACGCTAAGGCCCTACAGGCGAGGTGAGCCAGGCCCGCGGCGCCGGCCTTCGCCCGCCCCTCTTCGCGACCAGTTGACACCGCCCGAACGGCGGTGCTATCGTCGCGACGGTCACCCGCGCAGGAGTAGGCCATCCACCCCCGGGGCGGAGGCCTCTTTTACTTGTATAGGACATCCCAATGCCTGAAGAAGAAGGCAACCTCTGGCTAGCCAAGACCTTGTGGGACCTGGGGGCCGTCCAGTTCGGCGACTTCACGCTGGGCAGGACAACCCAGCACTCCCCCGTCTACGTGAATCTGCGGCTCCTCATCAGCAACCCGCGGGCCCTGGCCCGCGCCGCCAGGGTGATGCACGAGGAGGTGCGGGCCCTCCTGGGCATGCGCAACCCTCGCGTCCATCCGTTCCAGCGGGTCTGCGGGATCCCCTTCGGCGGCCTTCACCTGGCCACTGCCTTCTCCCTACGCAGTCGCGTCCCCATGGTCTACGTCCACCCAGCCAAGGAGCACAACGGCAAGCGCCTCTTCGTCGAGGGGCTGTATCACTCCGGCGAGACCGTCCTTCTCATCGACGACCTGGTGACCAGCGGCGGTGGCATCATCGAGACGGCGGATTTCCTTCGCAAGCACGCAGGCCTCGTGGTCAAGGACGTCCTCGTCCTCCTGGACCGGCAGGAGGGGGCCGAAGAGCAGCTTCGCCAGAGGGGCTATAACCTCATCCCGATCCTAGGGCTCGAAGCCCTTCTCACCAACCTGATGGCCCGCGGTCTCATCGAAGAAGAGCAGTACCGCAAGTGCATCGGCTACATCCGGTCGCGGCGCGCCGCCCGCGGCGGCTGACCGCGCCCTAGTGTGACCTGCGGCCCGGCGACAGAAGCCGGACGACCCCCGGACGGTAGCGCCCTTTTGACGGGCCAGCGTAGCCGGTGCTAGAGTGGGCTAGCGGCAAGAAGGATCCTATGGACAGGACAGCATGGTTGGCCGCCGCCGCCGTCCTCGCGGGGCTAGTGCTGGCCGCCTGCTCCGGAGGCGGCAGCGGCCCAAACGGCGCCGCCCAGGGCAGCGCGCCTTCTTGCAACAGCATCTCCCAGATCAAGAGCTACCGATACCAGATACGGCTCAAGCTACAGACGCCCGCTTTTGAGGCCTCCCAGGGCGAGAGCCCCGCTCCACCCCTGGGCGCCTTCGCCCAGGCCCTCACCGACCTCTTCTCGGACATGCAGATGGAGGGCGCCTACGTCGCGCCAGACCGCTCGCAGGTCATCCTCACCGTCCATGGTGAGAAGCTGGAGCTGCGGTCCATCGGCAGCCGCAGTTGGGTGCAAGCCAATGGCGTCTGGCAGGAGCAACAGGACACAGGCGACCTGACGCTTCTGACCCCGGACGTCGTCTGCCAAGACATCGTAGCCGACCTGGCTCCCTCCCTAGCCGGGGTCCAGCCCCAACGGGAGGACGTCAACGGCGTCAGCGCCGACCACTACCGGCTGGACAAGGCAGACGTCAAGCGCCTGCCCGACCTCCTGGGGGCGGGCGACAGCTCATCGCTGCCCCAGAGCTTTCAGGTGGACCTGTGGCTGGCCAGGCAGGGCGGCTGGCCTGCCCGGCTGAAGATCAACGCCTCGGACACTGACCAGCAGGGGCGGCCCATGAGCATCGACCTCTTCATGGAGTTCCGGGACGTCAACGACCCCGGCATCGCGGTGGAGCCGCCGGCCTAAGGGGCCAGATTTACAGAAGCTTGCGGATGATCTTCCGGCCGGGGCGAGGGTCGTAGTTGGCCTTGAACATCTCCAGCTTATCCCGCTCGATGAGGTACTTGCCTCCGAAGAGGACAGCCGGTATCTTCTTCTGCTTGATGAGGCGGCGCAGACTCTGGGGGTGTATATTCAGCTGGCGGGCTGCCTCCACCAGGTCCAGGTAGTTTTCGAAAGGCTCAACAACCATAGTTGGCGACTCCACTAACACGCTAAGACGCGTGAATAATTCTAGCACAACCTGTCAAGCCTTCGCCGCATCCTCGTAGTCAAGGCCGGCTGTGGTATCCTACCTTCTAGGTCAGCGCATGTACGACCCTGCGAAGATCAAAAGCCTAGCGCAGAAGAAGGCGGCGCAAGAGGCCGCCATCGATGGCGAGCGCCCAGGGCCCTTCATGACCACCTCCGGGCGCCCCGTACGCCGGGTCTACGACCCCACGGACCTGCCGGACCTGGACTACGAGCGGGACCTCGGGCTGCCAGGCCAATACCCCTACACCCGCGGCGTTCACGCCACCGGTTACCGCGGGAAGCTGTGGACGATGCGCATGTTCGCCGGCTTTGGCAGCGCAGAGGAGACCAACCAGCGCTTCAAGTACCTCCTCTCCCAGGGCCAGACCGGCCTCTCCATCGCCTTCGACATGCCCACCCTCTACGGGTACGACACCGACGCCCCTGAGGCCATAGGCGAGTTCGGCAAGTGCGGCGTCGCCGTGTCCTCCTTGGCCGACATGGAGATCCTGCTGGACGGCCTGCCCCTGGCTGACATCACGACCTCCATGACCATCAACTCGCCTGCGGCCGTCATTTGGGCGATGTACATCGTCGCTGCGGAGAAGCGCGGCATACCGAGGCGCAAGCTGGCCGGCACCATCCAGAACGACATCCTGAAGGAGTTCATCGCCCAGAAGGAGTTCATCTTCCCGCCAGAGCCCTCCATGCGTCTGGTGGTCGACACCATCGAGTTCGGCACCCGGGAGATGCCCCTCTGGAACACCGTTAGCATCTCCGGCTACCACATCCGGGAGGCGGGCGCCACGGCGGTGCAGGAGCTGGCCTTCACCCTGGCCGATGGCTTCGAGTACGTCCGCTGGTGCCAGGAGCGCGGCCTCGATATCGACGAGTTCGCGCCCCGGCTCTCTTTCTTCTTCAACTGCCACAACGATTTCTTCGAGGAGGTGGCCAAGTTCCGGGCCGCGCGGCGCATCTGGGCCCGGGAGATGAAGGAGCGCTTTGGCGCCAAGAAGGAGCGTTCCCTTTGGATGCGCTTCCACACCCAGACGGCCGGCGTTTCGCTTACGGCGCAGCAGCCGGAGGTGAACCTGATCCGCACCGCTATCCAGGCTCTAGCGGCTGTCCTGGGCGGCACCCAATCCCTCCACACCAACTCCATGGACGAGGCCCTCGCCCTGCCCAGCGAGAAGGCCGCACGCCTGGCCCTCCGGACCCAGCAGGTCATCGCCCACGAAGCGGGCGTCGCCAACACCGTGGACCCCTTGGGGGGCAGCTTCTTCGTCGAAGCCCTCACCAGGGCCACCGAGGAGGACGCCTACGCCTACTTCCACAAGATCGAGGACATGGGAGGCGTCCTGCCGGCCATCGAAAGCGGATACCTCCAGCGGGAGATCGCAGAGTCGGCCTACCGCTACCAGCAGGAGATCGATAACCGGCAGCGGATCGTCGTAGGCGTCAACGAGTTCGTCCTGGACGAACCCATCGAGATACCCATCCTGGAGATGGACCCCGCTGGTTACGACCGGCAGGTGGAGCGACTCAAGCGGGTGCGCAGAGAGCGTGACGGACGGGAGGCGGCCCGCTGCCTCCGGCGGTTAGAGCAGGTCTGTCGCGAGGGTGGGAACGTTATGCCCCCACTCCTGGAGGCTGTAAGCGCCTACTGCACGCTGGGCGAGATCTGCGGGGTCATGCGGGACGTCTTCGGCCTCTACCAAGAACAGGCCATACTCTGAGCCCAGCCTGCGTTGAGGCCGGCCCGGTACACGGCCTTCCCGCATGGGTTAGGAGTGGAGTATACTGACCTAGAACGCCCCGGCGCGCCCTCTCCCGGCGGCAGGAGGCAATGTCCAGCGCGGGAGACTTTCCGTCCGCGTAACCGCGGACAACCCCTAGAGGAGGACCCTTGGCAACGAAGCTTTACGTGGGCGGAATCTCCTACGACACGACCGACGAGGGTTTGCGCGCCTTCTTCGAGCAGGTAGGCCCGGTACAGAGCGCATCGATAGCTACAGACCGTCTTTCCGGCCGCTCCCGAGGCTTTGGCTTCGTGGAGATGGCCTCCAGCGAGGACGCGCGGAAGGCCATCCAGCAGCTCAACGGCAAGACGCTAGACGGTCGCACGTTGACAGTGGACGAGGCCAAGCCGCCCCAGCAGCGCAGCGGCGGCTTCGGCGGCCGCGGCGGCGGCAGCCGCGGCGGAAGGACAGGCGGCCCGCGGTGGTAGAGCGGGACGACGGCGCGGCCACTGGCCGCGATGACCGCTCCCTGGGCTGCGCACACCACTGGCAGATCGAAACCCCCTCCGGTGAGACCAGCACTGGTGTGTGCAAGCTCTGCGGCGCCATTCGCTCCTTCGCCAACTACACCGCCGCCCGCACCATGACCCGTTCCCCGAGAGCGGCTTCCCGCTCCAACCAGCGGCTCGACGCCTAACGCCACTCCCGGGGGCGTGCCCGGCTCTTGGGCCCGGCGCCAGGCAAGGGCGCGGATGCGGGTGCCTCATGCTTCGAGACCCTCAGCATGAGCCGGGTG
>DAOUBD010000021.1:0-11641 GCA_034432935.1 Dehalococcoidia bacterium
CAAGCGTTGTGGCCGCCGAACCCGAAACTGTTCTTCAACACGACGTCCACGTGCGCCTGGCGCGCCTTGTTGGGCACGTAGTCCAGGTCGCACTCCGGGTCCGGCACCTCGTAGTTGATGGTAGGGTGGATGGTGTTGGTCAGGATGGTCTGGACTGCGGCGATGGACTCCACGGCGCCGGCAGCGCCGAAGGAGTGCCCCACCATGGACTTGGTAGAGCTGATGGGCACCCGGTAGGCGTCCTCACCGAAGGCGCGCTTGATGGCCAGCGTCTCTGAGGCGTCGTTCAGCTTGGTGGAGGTGCCGTGGGCGTTGATGTAGTCTACCTCTGTTGGGCTAACGCCGGCGTCCTCCAGGGCCAGCCTCATGGCCCGGGTGGCCCCGTCGCCATCGGCGCAGGGGGCGACGACGTGGTTGGCGTCGTTGGTGGCGCCATAGCCGGCCAGCTCCGCCAGGATCGGCGCCCCGCGCTTGCGGGCGTGCTCCAAACTCTCCAGAACGAAGACGCCGCAGCCTTCACCGGCCACGAAACCGTCCCGCAACGCATCGAAGGGACGGCTGGCGTCCTTCCCTGGCCGCAGCGAGAGGGCCCGGATGACGGCGAAGCCGCAGAGGCCCACCTCTGTCAGCGCAGCCTCTGTACCGCCCGTGATGACCACGTCCGCCCGGCCGGAGCGGATCAGGTCCAGGGAGTCGCCGATGGCCTGAGTCCCGGCGGCGCAGGCAGTGATAACGGTGTTGGAGTAGCCCTTGGCCCCAAAGAAGAGGCTGACATGGGCTGCCGCCATGTTCGGCAGCATCTTCGGGAAGAAGAAGGGGTCGATGCGCATGCCGCCCTTGCTGTCGATGGTGCGCACAGCGTCCTGGGTCTCGCCGATGCCCCCTATGCCGTTCCCCAGGTGCACGGCCACGCGCGTACGATCCACCGAGTCCAGGTCCAGCTCCGCCTGGCGCAGGGCCTGGGCAGTGGCGGCGATGGCAAACTGGCTGAAACGGCCCATGCGCCGCGCCTCCCGCCGGTCCATGTAGTCCTCAGGGTTGAACCCCTTTACCTCCGCGGCGTAGTGGACAGGGTACTGGGAATGATCGAAGGCGGTAAGGACATCGATGCCGGACTGCCCGGCCACGGCGTTCTTCCAGAACTCCTCCACGGAGTTTCCGATGGGGGTGATGGCCCCCATGCCCGTTATCACGACGCGTCTTCCGTTGCTGCCAGCCATAGGAGACCCTCCAGACTCCCACCGCTATCCGGATGGTTTGCCCATGTGAGCGCGCCCCTCTGCGGCGACGAAGAGCGACCCCACCAGACATATTACCCCGTCCTCCCCAGACGCTGCTATCGCTGTGTCTATGGCCCCGCCAATGCTATCCCCAACCGTTACGTCCAACCCCAGGCCGGCGAAGGCACGGGCCACCTGGGCCGGCGCCATCGCCCGCGGGTGGCGCGCAGACACAGCGATGACGGCCTGCGCCAGGGGCGATAGCTCCTCCGCCAGGCCCCGCACGTCCTTGTCTTCGGAGGAGCCCACGATGAAGATCACACGTTTGGCGCCTAGGTCCCCGGCCAGGGCCTCTCTCAGCCGCCGGGCAGAGTCACGGTTGTGGGCGCCATCGGCCAACAGCAGAGGCCTCGTCGCCAGCACCTCCAGCCGGCCTGGCCAGCGGACGGTGGCCAAACCGCGGACCATCGCCTCCTCAGGAACGGGGAGGCCACGCTGCCGGAGGGCGCAGGCGGCGGCCAGGGCCACCGCCGCGTTCTCCGCCTGGTGGGCGCCGAGTAGAGGCAACCTGGTGTCCAGGCGGAGGCCGGGGCCTTCCAAGGCCACTTGCTGCCCGTCTGTGCCTAGGGGAGTGCGCCGCCAGCGATACTCGCCGGCGACATCGACAAGGGACGCGCCCGCCGCTCTGGCCGCCGCCCGGATGACGTCGGCGGCGCCGGCGTAGGGTTGCGGCGCCATCACCGCAGTGCAGCCCGGCGTGATGATCCCGGCCTTCTCCCAGGCTATCTCCTCCGGCGCGTTTCCCAGGATGGCCGTGTGCTCCAGGGATATGGGGGTGATGACGGCCACGTCTTTCTCCGGGAAGACGTTGGTGCTGTCCAGGCGGCCTCCCAAGCCCACCTCTATCACTTGGGTCTCCACGCCGGCTTCGCGGAAGGCCAGGAAGGCCATCGCGGTCAGAAGATCGAAGGTGACGAGCTGGCGCCCGCCTAGCGCCTCTCCCATGGCTTCCAGCACCTGGCGAACCTGCGACGCCAGCCGCGCGAAGACGGCCGGAGCTATGGGGCGCCCATCGATCTGTATCCTCTCGCAGTAAGAGTGGAGGTGCGGGCTGGTGTACAGGCCCGTCCGGTAACCCGCCGCCCGCAGAATCGCCTCGGTCATCGCCGCCACGCTTCCCTTGCCCTTGCTGCCGGCCACATGCACCGTGCGCCGGCCGAGATGCGGATCCCCCAGCCGCCGGAGCAGCTCCAGCACAGGCGCCAAGTCGGGCCGGTCATGGAAACGCCCGCCCCGTTCGAAATCGGCGAAGGACAGAAGGTACCCGATGGCCTCAGTCTCGTCCATCACGGGCCGATTATACCGGGGCCAGCCCCCCTATAATGGCTCCATGACAATTGATGGCGAACCGGCCGCTGGCGATCCCCGCGGCGGCCGGTGGCGGCCTGCAGCCGGGCACCCCCTGGCGGTGCTGGATGGCCTGGCCCTAGGCGCGTGCCAGTTGGGAGTGCTCCTGGGGCCGAAGAACAACGTCGGCTCCACCTACTTCCGTCTCGTTCTGAGGGATGCCGCGGGCAGGGAAGGCGAGCCGTACCCGGCGCTGGGCCTTTACAACCACGGCCCTTTCCCCGCCTACAACTGGGTGGAGCTCATACGCTACGAGCCCCTCATCAGCTTCGGGCCTGAGCGCCTGGACCTACGGGCCAGCGGCGCCGAGGAACCGATCTTCGCCGCGCTGTCCTCCCTTGTGCCCCCCGGTGGCCACCTTATGGTGGAGTACGACTCGCCCGGCCACGCCGAAACGGCACGTGGGCTGGCCCTCGGCTTCCCGCCAGCCGTGACACCGCTGGGCTACCGGCTCTTCCAGGCGGGCTGTCGCTCCTTCCGCGATTGGTATATCTCTGAGGGCGGCCGGGAAGGGCCAAGGAAGCTCCAGGGGTTCAAGCCACTGAACGAGGAAGCTCGCCGGGAAAAGGACGGCCTGCTCCGCCGGGAGGTGGAGGAGTTCCTGGGCCGCGAGGCGTTGGGGGCCCACCAGCCGCTGGAGGCCGAGGCGCGGGAGCGCGGGCGGCGGCTGCTGGAAGCGCTGGCCAGGGGGTAGCCTGCGGCCGAGGCCCTTTGCCCAGGGCCTAGAGGATGCGGCTGAGAAAGGCCTTGGTGCGCTCGTGCTGAGGCGAATAGATGAGCTGCCGCGGGGCCGCCTCTTCCACGATGACGCCGCCATCCATGAACACCGCCCGGTGAGCTACCTCCCGGGCGAAACCGATCTCATGGGTTACCACCACCATGGTCATGCCGTCTCTGGCGAGGGCCTGCATCACGTCCAGCACCTCGCCCACCAGCTCCGGGTCGAGGGCCGATGTGGGCTCATCGAACAGCATGAGCTTGGGCTCCATGGCCAAGGCCCGGGCGATGGCCACCCGCTGTTGCTGGCCGCCGGAGAGCTGAGCCGGGTAGGCGTCCACCTTGGAGGCGAGGCCCACCTTGGCCAGAAGCGCCCGGCCCATCTCTTCCGCTTGGCGGCGCGGCACCTTCTTGACGTGGACCGGGGCCATGGTCACGTTGCCCAGGGCCGTCAGGTGGGGGAACAGGTTGAAACGCTGAAAGACAAAACCGATGGCAGACCGCTTCCGGGCCACCTCGCTCTCCCGGTCCTCCACCAAGCGGCCGTTCTTCTCCCGGTAGCCCACCAGCTCCCCATCCACGTAGATGCGTCCCGCGTCCAGCGTCTCCAGGTGGTTGATGCAGCGCAGGAGGGTCGTCTTGCCGGAGCCGCTGGGCCCTAAGAGGACGACCACCTCTCCCCGGGCGACGTCCAGGCTGACGCCGCGCAGAACCTCCAGGCGCCCGAAGCGCTTGTGTACGCCGATGACCCGGACCATGGGTTCCGCCATCACAGCACTATTGTAGCGGCGTCTCAGGCGCGCCGGCCGCCCAGGATGCCTATCGCTCGCGAAAAGAGGGTCTCCGGCTGCTCCCGCTCGCCCGCCGCCAGCCAGCGCTCCACCTCCGCCTGCACCAGGCTGAAGCCGGTGACGACCACCAGATACCAGAAGGCCGCCACGGTGTACAGCTCCATCACCTTGAAGTTGGCAGCCGCCTGGATCTTGGCGGCGTTGAGAAGCTCCACTACGCCGATGGCGAAGGCCACCGATGTGTTCTTCAGCATGGCGATGAACTCGTTGCCCGTCGGGGGGACCATCACCCGCACCGCCTGGGGCAGGATGACCCGCCGCATCGCCTGAAGGTTGGTCATCCCCAGGCTCTTGGCCGCGTCCATCTGTCCAGACTCCACCGATTTGATGCCAGCCCGGGCGATCTCTGCCATGTATGCGGCCTCGTTCAAGCCGAAGGTGATCACCGCCGCCCGGAACCTTGTCCACTGCTCCCGGAAGGCGTCGTCCGTGATCATCTGCCGCAGCCCGAAGTACATCATCAGCAACTGGAGGAGGACGGGCGTCGCCCTCCAGAACCAGACGTAGAGCCCGGAGAAGCCCGCTGCGAAGGGGTTCCGCGAGACCCTCATGACCCCCAGCACGACCCCCAAAACGATTCCCAGCACCATGGCCAGGGCCGCTATGATCAGGGTCTCCCGCAGGGCGCGCAGGATGATGGGATCGAAGAGGAAATCCCAGACCGTTCCCAGGTCGAACTCGACGGCGAGGGCTATGGACATGTCCGGCACGCCCAGGCTTCAGGCTCTCTTAGGGCCCGCCTGCGAGGAACGGCGCCCCCCCTTTCCTCCCTGCCTCGCAGGCTAGGGCAGCGCCGCCGCCGAAAGCTTCCACTTGGCCATGATGGAGTCGTACTCGCCGCTGGCTCGCACCTGCTTCAGCGCCTGTTCCAAGACTTGCTTCAGGGCTGTGGACTCCTTGCGTACGCCGATTCCGTACGGCTCCGGCTCGATCTGCACGTCCAGGACCTCCAGTTTCCCGCCCGACTGTTCCGCGTCCACGAAGGCCACCGGGAAATCCGAGAGGTTGACGTCGGCACCGCCCGTCTTCAGGTCCTCGACAGCCAGGGGGTTGGTGTCGAAGGTCACGATGTTGATCTTCTTCGAGCACTTGTCGTTTTGGGCTGTCACAAGGTCCAATTGGATCGTTCCGGCCTGCACCGCTACCGTCAGGCCGCACAGGTCGTCCACGGTCTTGATCCCTTTCGGGTTCCCCTTGGGCACCAGCACGCCAGTGCCGACGTTGGCATACTCGACGAAGTCTATCTCTTTCTTCCGCTCGTCGGTGACGGTCATGGCCGACATGATGACGTCGAAGTCCTTGGTCTTCAAGGCCGGGATGATCCCGTCGAAGCCTGTGTTGACGAAAACCGGCTCCACACCCAGCGCCTTCGCCAGCGCCTTCGCCAGGTCGATGTCCAGGCCATCGGGCTCCTGCGTCCCCTCCTTGTAGAACTCGATGGGCGCGTAAGCGATGTCCGAACCTACCTGAAGCTTCCCGTCCTTGAGCTCGGGCACCCCGGAGATATCGATCTTGGCGCCCGCCGCCGTTGTCGTCGCCGCTGCCGTTGGCGAGGCCTCTTCTCCGCCCCCGCCGCAGGCCGCGGCTCCCAGCAGCAGCATCAGGGCTGGCACGATGAGGACCATCGCCCTTGGCACGAAGCCACGCTGCATCATGTGCTCCCTCCTTCTCTCTACTTGGCTCTGCCCGATAGACCTCCGAATGCCTAGGATTATAGACCTGTGGGGCGAACACGCAACGCCACCCCTGTCCCGGGTTGCCCCCACCAGCCCCTGCTGTTATGCTGACCCTCGCGTAAACGTGAGATGACCGCCAACTACCGCAATTACCCCGTCATCGTCGGCGTGGGCCAGCTCACCAACCGCCCGTCCTCGGTGGCCGAGGCGTTGGAGCCGATGGAGATGATGGTGCGGGTGGCCCAGGAGGCGGAGGCCGATGCTGGCTCCCCAGGCCTTCTCCGCCAACTGGACTCCGTCCAGGTCGTGAACATTATCGGCTGGTCCTACGCCGATGCACCCGGCATGTTGGCGGCGCGGCTGGGAGCATCGCCCTCTCACACTTTCTACTCCGGCATCGGCGGCGAGACACCCCAGCGCCTCATCAACAACGCGGCAGCGGATATCGTAGCGGGGCGCCGCCGCCTGGTGCTCATCGCCGGCGCCGAAGCCCTGGAGTCGCGGCGCCTGGCCCGGAAGTCCGGCCAGCGCCTCCCTTGGGCGCCCCGCGGCACGCCCATTCGCATCGATGACCCCGTACTGCCGGGTTTCAACGAGATGGAGGCCCGCCACGGCTGCACGCTACCCATCCACTTCTACCCCCTCTTCGAGAACGCCTTGCGCGCCCATAGAGGCCTCACGCTGGACGAACACCGGCAGCGCCTCGGCGAACTCTGCTCCCGCATGTCCGCCGTCGCCGCCGAGAACCCGTATGCCTGGTTCCCGGTGGCCCGCAGCCCGCAGGAGATAACTACTGTGGGCCCGGCGAACCGCATGGTGTGCTTCCCGTACCCGAAGCTCATGAACGCCATCATCGAAGTCGACCAAGCAGCGGCCATCATCCTCACCGGCGCCGAGACCGCCCGGGACCTGGGCCTTCCGGAGGAGCGCTGGGTTTACCTCCACGGCTGCGGCGACGCAACGGACAAGTGGTTCGTCAGCGAACGCCGCGACTATTACTCGTCGCCGGGGATCGAGGCGGCGACGCGGCGCGCCCTGGCCATGGCTGGAGTAACCGTTGGCGAGATCGCCTTCTTCGATCTCTACTCCTGTTTCCCGTCGGCGGTGCAGTTGGCCATGGGTGCCCTAGGCCTGGCTGTGGACGACCCCCGGGGCGTGACGGTGACGGGGGGCCTGCCCTACGCCGGCGGGCCCGGCAACAACTACGTCAGCCACTCGGTAGCCACCATGGTGGGCAAGCTGCGGCAGGCCCCCGAGAAGCTGGGCCTGGTTACGGGCCTCGGCTGGTTCGTCACCAAACACTCGGCCGGGGTTTACGGGGCGCGGCCACCGGCAGGACCGTGGCAGCGAACCGATCCATCGCTGGACCAGGCAGTCCTGGACGCCGTCGCCAGCCCGCCCCTGGCGGAGGCGCCTGACGGCCCGGCGACGGTGGAGACCTACACGGTGGTATTCAACCAGGCGGGGGAGCCGGAGCGCGGCATCGTCGCCGGGCGCCTGGATTCGGGCCAGCGCTTCTTCGCCAACACAGAGCCTGACCCGGCCCTTCTAGAAGCCATGTGCCGTCACGAGTTCGTGGGGCAGCGCGGCCTGGTGCGCCACGACACCGCCAGCGGCAGGAACGTGTTCCTTCACTAGGGGCCGGGCCGGCGTAATGATCCGGCCCCTTTGCGCGTCTACATGAACAAAGGCCCGTCTGGGGTGGCCGGATCGATGCAGTAATAGAAACCGTCGCTGCCGGGTAACCGTTAATTCTATTGGAGCTACAATGAAGTCAGGAGCACTGTCCCCTCCAGTGAGCGCCCGGCGTCGCTATATCTACCGCTTCCAGGAAGGCAGCGCCGCCCAGCGGGACATCCTGGGCGGCAAGGGGGCCAACCTCTGCGAAATGGCCCGCCTGGGCCTGCCTGTGCCCCCTGGCTTCGTCATCACCACCGAGACCTGCCGCCTGTACTACGAGAATGGCCGGAGGGCGCCCGAAGGGTTGTGGGACGCCGTGCGGCAGCACGTGCAGGAGATCGAGGACGCCTTGGGCCGCCGCTTTGGCGACCCGGCCGACCCCCTGCTCCTCTCGGTCCGTTCGGGGTCCAAGTTCTCTATGCCCGGCATGATGGACACGATCCTGAACCTCGGGCTCAATGACGCCACCGCCGAGGGTCTGGCCCGGAGCACCGGCGACAGGCGGTTCGCCCTCGACTCCTACCGGCGTTTCATCCAGCTCTTCGCCAAGGTGGCTCTGGGCCTGGATCCGGAGCCCTTCGAGGACGCCCTCGCCAGCGCAAGACGCGACGCCGGGGTGGCCTCCGATGCCGAACTGAGCGCAGAGGCCCTGGAAACCCTGGTGCGGCGCTTCCTCGCCCTCGTCCGCGAGCGCACAGGGTCGCCCTTCCCGGCGGACCCGTGGCGGCAGCTGGAGATGGCCGTCGAGGCCGTCTTCAACAGTTGGAACAACCCCCGCGCCGTCTCCTATCGCGAGCACCACCGCATCGCCCACGACATCTATACCGCCGCCACGGTGATGGCCATGGTCTTCGGCAACAGCGGCTGGGACAGCGGCACCGGCGTCTGCTTCACCCGCGACCCCAGCACGGGCCAGCGCCGCCTCTTCGGAGAGTACCTGCCCAACGCCCAGGGCGAGGACGTCGTCTCCGGCGCCCGGACGCCCAAGCCCATCGCCGAGCTGGCCAGCGAGATGCCCCAGGTCTACGAGGCCCTGGAGGAGTTCGGCCAGCGGCTGGAGCAGCACTTCCGGGACGTCCAGGACGTGGAGTTCACCATAGAGCGGGGCCAGCTCTACATCCTCCAGACCCGCTCCGCCAAGAGGGCCGCGGCCGCCGCCGTGAAGATAGCGGTGGACATGGCGGACGAGGGGCTCATCACCCCGGAGGAGGCCGTCCAACGCGTCCCGGCGGCGGACCTGACGCAGCTCCTCTTGCCGCGCTTCGATGAGGCGGCCAAGCGCCGTGCTGTGGCCGAGGGTCGCCTCCTGAGCAGGGGGCTGAACGCATCGCCGGGCGCCGCCAGCGGCAAGGCCGTGTTCGACTCGGCAGCGGCAGCCGCTGCGGCAGAAGCCGGGCAGCCGGTGATCCTGGTGCGCCCCGAGACCAGCGCCGACGACATGCCGGGCATCCTCCGCGCCGCCGCCGTCCTCACCAGCCGCGGGGGCATCACCAGCCACGCCGCTGTGGTGGCCCGGGGGCTGGGCAAGCCGGCCGTCGTGGGCTGCAGCGGGCTGACGGTCGATCCGCGGCGGCGCTGCCTCTCCGTCAGCGGCCTCGTCCTGCAAGAGGGGGATGAGATCAGCATCGACGGCTTCACCGGCGACGTCTTCGCCGGCCACATCGGCACAGTGCCCCCTGACGTGGCCAGCAACGCGGAGCTCAGCCGCCTTCTCGCCTGGGCCGACGGGTTCCGCCGCCTGGGGGTGCGGGCCAACGCCGACACCCCTGCTGACGCCCGCCAGTCGCTGGCCTTCGGCGCCGAGGGCATCGGACTATGCCGCACCGAGCACATGTTCTTCGACCCCGAGCGCCTTCCCTACGTCAGGGAGGTGCTGCGGCGCGCCGGGGAGGTCTCCCGCCTGGAGCGCGAGGCGGAGGAGGCGCGCCACGGCGCAGCCGCCGCCAAAGGCGACGCTAGAGCCGCCTGGGAGGAGCGTTTGCGCCGGGCCGAGGAGCGCCTCCAAGGCGATGACGTGCGGGCCTTCCGGCAGGCGCTGAAGCGTCTCGCTGAGTACCAAACGGCGGACTTCCGGGAGATCCTGCGCATCATGGACGGCAAGCCCGTCGTCATCCGTCTCCTGGACGCCCCCCTGCACGAGTTCCTGCCGCCCTACGAGTCCATCCTGCAAGAGGTAGCGGCCTTGCGGGCCACCGGCAGCGACCCCGAGACGCTGCGCGAGAAAGAGGCGCTGCTGGCCCAGGCAGCCGCCCTGCGGGAGGCCAACCCGATGCTGGGCCACCGCGGCTGCCGGCTGGGCCTCACCTACCCTGCTATCTACGAGATGCAGGTGCGGGCCATCCTGCAGGCGGCCCTCGACCTGCGGCGCGAGGGCCTGAACCCCCGGCCCGAGATCATGGTGCCGCTGGTGGTGGCCGCCGGTGAGCTGGCGGCCCTGCGCCGGCGCCTGGTCAGGGTCGCCCAGGAGATGGGCTTGCAGCTAGGCCGGCCGGGGCCCATCCCCTTCGGCACCATGATCGAGCTACCTCGCGCCGCCCTGGCCGGAGGGCGGCTGGCTCCCCATACGGACTTCTTCTCCTTCGGCTCCAACGACCTCACCCAGATGACCTTCGGCTTCAGCCGCGACGATGCCGAAGAGAAGTTCCTGCGCTTCTACCTGGAG
Organism: Dehalococcoidia bacterium; assembly: GCA_034432935.1. Taxonomy (GTDB): domain Bacteria; phylum Chloroflexota; class Dehalococcoidia; order SM23-28-2; family RBG-16-64-32; genus DAOUAG01. Next base: position 10,214 of record DAOUBD010000021.1, read on the forward strand.
CAGGGCTACCTGATCCACAATCCGTTCCGCACCATCGACGAGTTAGGCGCCGGGCGGCTGATCCGCATCGCGGTGGAAGAGGGCCGCGCCGCCAACCCGCAGATCGCCCTTGGCCTGTGCGGGGAGCACGGGGCCGACCCGGAGAGCATCGCCTTCTGCCACCGTGTGGGGCTGGACTACGTCTCCTGCTCGCCCATGCGCATCCCGGTGGCGCGGCTGGCGGCGGCTCAGGCCGCCCTGGCAGAAAGGGCCGCAGCGGCCGACGGCCATCGGGACGTTTAGGCTACACGTCCGCGGCTTTCCCGTCACCTGCAAGTGAAGGTTGAACCACTGCGGGTGCAGGTAAAGTCGGCGTAGACGCCGCTATCCGTCTGGCAATTCACGGAGTTAAAGACCACCGAACACTGGTAATCAGGCCCGTCAACAGGTGACAGTACGTCCACGTAGCAGTTCACCTTGGAGAGGGACGGATAGACGCTACAATCGTAGTCCGGGAAGTAGGAAGCGCTGGTCTCACAATAGGCGTCGTTGATCAAGCTGTAGTAATCGCAGAAGTAGGTTGGCCAGGGTGACAGGGAGCTTGAGCAGCCTACTGAGGCGATGTTTACGTATATCGTACAGTCGTAGGGAGGGTTTGTTTCGATCTCGGTCTGACAGGTTGCAGATCCGCCCAGTATTCCCGGATACAGAAAGGCGTAGCCCATGACGGCTATCCAACAATGCGCGATGGTCCCTGAAGGGGTAGCGGTCGGCGCCGGGGTGGACGTGGGCGTGGGCGTGGGCGTCTGCCCCGGCGCGGGAGTGGCCGCGCCGCCGATGGGCGGGCACGTGCCGGGGAGGTTGGGGTTGAGGCCGGCCGTGTAGCGCAGGATGCGCAGGGCGTCCACGGCATCCACCGTACCGTTGCAGTCCATGTCGCCCTTGAGCCCGCCCAGCTCCGACGGTGCGGGCGCGGCCAGGGCCCCGATGGGCCCAGGGCCGGCGAACCTAGCGGCCTCCGGGGCCGCGCCGGCGTCTTCCGGCAAACGGGCCGACGCCTGCCGGGCGTCGCCGTCGGCAAGGCCCACGAGCGCTACGACGGCCGCCAGGGCGGCCACGAGTAGGACGATCCCCCGAAGCATTGCAGTATACCCCCTTCCGCGGTATGCGAGCCAAACGTACGCCCGGCGAAGGGGCGTGTCAATAGGAAAACGGCGCGAGTGCCCGGAAATGCGGCGGGCTCATGCTTCGGCGGGGCCCCGCCATGCTTCGAGGGCCTCAGCATGAGCGGGGTGTACGGCTCATGCTTCGAGAGCCTGAGCATGAGCGGCGATGACATACCTTCCCGCCTCAGCATGAGCGGGGCTTTACGGGGCCGGCGGTTTGCCCGGCCCGCCTGCCGCCGCTATAGTGGCCTTGATGCCCCGTCTCCTCCTGGCCACCAACAAC
>DAOUBD010000022.1:0-10060 GCA_034432935.1 Dehalococcoidia bacterium
GCCAGCCGTCCCAGGGGTTGATGTTGTGGGCCAGCACGTAGCCTATCGGCCGGCCGCCCTTCTCCTCCTCCACCAGCAGCAGCATGCCCCCGGCCAGCACGCCCTCCAGCTCCCGCACAAACTCCTCGTACGGGCCCACCCGCCGCCGGAAGTTCAGCATGTGCACCGTCTCCAAGGACGACCGCCAGCCGAACAACGCCGGATAGTCATCCCGGCTGATGGGCCGCAGCCGCACCAGACGGCCCGCGAGCGTCACTGCGTGGTCAAGGGCACCCACTCGCTCTCCCCCTCGAGGCTTCCCTGCCTCGCAGGCACAATAACCCCACTCTAGACGTTTGTCAAGCGGAAACTTGGCCAGCTACAGAGAGAGAAAGAGAGAGAGAGGCGCCTCCGCGCCAGATGCCTCCTCACCGCAGCAGGCGGCCGGAGTTCGCCACCCGCCGCCGCCGCCAGCGCGACGCTAGCCCCGGCGCTCGGCCTCCACCGGCGGCGCCCCCTGGTTCCCCAGCGGCGGGCGCAGGATGCCCACCCCCACCTTGCTCCGCTCGTCCTTCCCCGCCGCCGGGTACTCGATGCGCGGGTGGTAGATCCCCCGCAGCGTCTCCTTGAAGGCGTCCCCGATGCGCTTCAGGTCCCGCATCGTCAGGTCCGAGTCGTCCATCTGGCCCTCCGCCACCCGCTCCGAGATGACCTCGTCCACTAGCTGGTCGATGCGCTCGAAGGACTTGTCCTTGCTGGCCCGCACGACGGCCTCGACAGAGTCGGCCAGCATGACGATGGCGGTCTCCTTGCTCTGGGGTTTGGGGCCCGGATAGCGGAAGCGCTCGGGATCGGTGGCGGGATCCACCGCGCTGGCCTTCCGGAAGAAGTAGGTCACGAGGCGCGTGCCGTGGTGCTCCGGGATGAAGGCCCGGACACAGGCCGGCAACCGGTAGCGGGCGGCCAGCTCGAGGCCCGTGGTGACGTGCTCCGCCACCACCCGGGCGCTCACGGCCGGGTCCAGCTTGTCGTGGGGGTTGCCGGTATCCAACTGGTTTTCGATGTAGTAGGTGGGCTTGGCGATCTTGCCGATATCGTGAAAGTAGCATCCCACCCGGGCCAGTAGGGGGTCGGCCCCAGTGACGTCCGCCGCCCTCTCGGCCAGATTCCCCACCATCACGCTGTGGTGGAAGGTGCCGGGAGCCTTCTCCTGGAGTTGACGGAGGAGCGGATGGCTCAGTTGCCCCAGCTCCATAAGCTGGATGCGAGTGGTCACGCCGAACATCACGCCCAGCACAACCGCGCCGCCTACAGTCATGACGGCCGAAGCGAAGCCACCGAGGGCGGAGGCGACCAGCATCCACAGGAGGTGGACGCCCTGGTGGCTGGGCGCCAGAAGCCAGAAGGCGAAGAGCAGGGCCAACGTTACGCCGCCGACGCTGGCCCCGGCCATAACGTAGTGGTTGACGCGTTCGGCCCGGCGCACGGCGAAGACCCCCGCCAGGCTGGAGAGCCCGAAGACCGACACCATCTGCAAGGGGTCCAAAGGTTGCCCGGCGCCAGGAATCCGCGCATCCGGCATCGAATAGCCGGCGAAGGCCACGAGGCCGGGCAGGAGGGCAGCGAGGGCCACCGCCAGGCCAGCGTCCAGAAGCGTGGCCACCAGCATAGGCGCCGAAGCCACGGGCAAGATGTACGCCAGGTACAGGCCATCGTTATCGGGAAGGGCCAGGGACAAGAAGACCCGGGCAGCCGCCACCCAGAGGACAACCAGCAGGCCAACCATGGCCAACCTGGGCATCGTGGCTGCCTCGCGGGGCTGAAAGAGATAGATGTAGAGGCCAAGAAAGGCCCCGCCGATGGCCGCCAGCAGCAGGCCCGCGGCGGCGCTGCCGAAGGAGATCCTATTGTCCAACTGGCCCGTCGCCCGGATCTGGGCCAGCTCCGTCTCGTTGATGATCTCGCCCTCGTGGGCGATCACCTGGCCGTCTGCCCGGAAGGTCTTGTAGGCGCGATCCCCCGGGCTCAAGGGCGCCTGGCCCGGGAGGACAGGGACGAAAACAACGGCCAAGGCGGCGCTGACCAGAGCCGCGAACAGGAACGCCTTCAGCGCCGGAGTGCTATCCAGGGCTCGCCTTCTAGCCTTCATACCACGCCCGCCCTACGGTCAACCCCATCATATCAGACGGCCGGCCGTCGAACGCGATAAACCGCGCCCCCACCGTTTGGGGCGGGCCCTAGAGGGAGGACAGGATCTCGGTGACGACTTCGTTGACGGTGCGCCCCTCGGCCTTTCCGGCCAGGCGGGGCATGATGGCGGCCATGACCTTGCCCTTGTCCTGGGGCCCCCTGGCTCCCACCTCGTCCACCACCTTGCGCGCCTCCGCGACGATCTCCTCGCGGCTCATCTGGGCCGGCAGGTACGATTCCAAGACCCGCATCTCCGCCGCCTCCTTGTCCACCAGGTCTTGCCTCCCGGCCTTCCGGAACTCCTCGATGCTCTCTCGCCTCTGCTTCACCTGCTTGGCGATGACGCCCAAGACCTCGGCGTCACCGAACTCCTTGATGGCAGCCACTTCGGCGTTCTTGATAGCCGCCAGGGCCATGCGAATGGCCGACTTGCGCGTCTCGTCCCGGGCGCGCATGGCCTCCTTAAGGTCTTCCGCCAGTTTTTCCTTGAGGGACATTAACGAAGGCCCTCCAGGCCTTCAGCCGGGGTGACGACTGCGCTCCGTGGTCTCTAGCCGCGCTGGCTGTTCTTCAAGCTCTTGCGGCGCTTTGCCGCCGCCTTCTTCTTGCGGTGGACGCTGGGAGGCTCGTAGTGCTCCCGGCGTCTCGCTTCGGCCAGGATCCCCGTCTGCTGTACCAGCTTGTTAAATCGCTTCAGCGCCTGGTCGAAGTTATCGCTACTGGTGATAAAGACCTCTGGCAAAAAGAATCCCTCCTCGGATTCGTAATTCTCTTCTGGCGTTCTCGCGTATTATGGGTCGCCGGCTGGCCAAGTGTCAAGTAACGATCGCCCCGGGGTTGCCCTCCGGCAGCCGCCCGGCGTAGCCTGAAGACAAGCTGTCCGCCAGCCAGAGGAGATTTCTATGCCCAAGGAGATCACGTTCGAAGAGGCGCTGGAGCGGGCTCGGCGCATGTCCCAGCGCTACGTGGAAAAAGGCCCCTATCAGTTCTTCCCGCTCAGCGAGATCGTGGATGAGGTGCAGCGCGGGCTGGCCAAGAACCTGGTGAAGGACGGCAGGCTGTACTGCCCCTGAATGACCCTCTCGGGCGATCCTGATGAGGATCGCAAGAAGATCTGCCCCTGCGAGCGCCACCACGAGGACATCGCCCGCGACGGCTTCTGTATCTGAATGTTCTTCGTGAGCGAAGAGTATCTTCGCAGGTACCAAGAATCGGGAGAACTAGGAGGCAGCACGCTGAGCGAGGCCACCACGCCGGGCGAGTCCCTCTTCCCCGCCGCCAAGGATGCGGCACGCGTCCCCAAGTCCAAGCGCGGGCCGCGGCCGCGAAGCTAGCGCAGGAAAGAAAACGGCCGCCCTGCGGCGGGCGGCCTGGCGCGACGGACCACTGAGTCCCTTCAGTCAGCCGAGGGCAGCACCTTAGGCTGCATCAGCTCCATGGGCTTGCCGCAGCACTCCACGGCGCCCTCGCCAGCCTTTATGCAGAGCACCTCCGTGCCGCAGATCTCGCACTGGAACCGCTTGCCCAGTTGGTTGGCCACTTTCGCTACCTCCGCTCCTGCATTACTGCTTCTGCTGCATCACCTGTCCGCAGCAGCTCAGCTCGCCGTTGCCGCCCTTGGTCACGATCATCTCGGTGCCGCACTTGGTGCACTGGTATCTCTTGCCCACCTGATTCGCCAAAGCGCCTCAACCTCCAAGAACGATTTGCGCCGCCCGGCCAGGCCGGGGAGCCAAGGCGGAATATAGCGTAACCCTTCCGGAAACGTCAACAGCCCCGCCGCCGGGCCGTCTCTCATTCCCGTCAAATGGCGCGGGCCGCTCCCGTGATGCTGGCGCGTTGGCCACCGGCAGCCTACCGGACGGCTATCTGACCGCCCATCGTCCCCGGAAAGAAATCGCACCGGAACGTGTACTCGCCGGCGATTTGGGGGGCAAAGGTGAGCTCGCCGGCCTCCCCGGGCGCGATCGCCTCCGGGGACGTGACAGCGTCGTCCTCTGTCTGGTACTCGCCGTCGGGGCCTGCGATGCGCAGGTTGTGGACCTCGCTGTCCTGGTTTAAGACACGTATGGTCACCAATTCGCCGGCCCGGAGGCTGATGCGGCTCTCCAGGAACTGGCGCCCCGCGATGGTTATCTCCACCACGCTATCCTGCGGCTCGACGGGTTCGCCAGCCGGTTGGACGGGCTGGGGTTGGGCCTGCACTGTCCCGGCAGGGGATCCCACGGGCTGCTCCCCGCTCCGGCTCTGGCCGCCGCCCGAGCAGGCCGCGATGAGGACGGCAAGAACGACGCCTAGGGCCACGCATGACGCCGAACGCCTGGGGGACAAGCCGCTTGTAGCCTTGCTCCGAGAAGTCCGAGAAAAGCGCCCGTCGGACCCGGCCGGCGGGCCGCTACGCTCATTCAGTGACGACGATCTGCCCCTTCATGTCCGTGGGATGAAAGTCGCACTGGTAATTATAGGTGCCCGCCTTGGTGAACTTAAAGGAGAGCTTGCCCTGCTGGCCTCCGGAGATCAGTTGCGGGTCGGACACGGCGTCATCGCCGGTGTTGTACTTGTTGTCGTCTCCCGCCGTGCGCATGTTGTGGATGGCGGTGCCGTTGTTCTTCAGGCTCACGTCCACCGTCTGGCCCACCTTCACCGTCAACGTCGGGTTCTTTTCGCCGCCCATCTGGAAGAAGTTATCCCCCATCTCTATGGTGATGGGGCCCGATATTGGGCCCGCCGAGGCCCCGGGCGCCGGAGTGCCAGCAGGAGCGGGCGTCCCGGCGGGCTGCACGCCCTTCTGGCCGCACGGGGGCGTGCCGCTCTCGCCGGTCAGGGGGCCCTCGGGAGGCAGGATGGGGCCCATGAACACCTCCGTGCCCTCCTTGTGCTCAGCCGGCTGGGTGTTCTGCACTCCCCGCTCCACCTGGATCTCGTCGCCGGCCTCGTCGACGCTCACCACGGTCACCAGCTCATACACCTCGTCCGTGGGGTTGTCATCCACCCGCAGCAGGTCCTTCTCCTTGATCCCGCTGACCTCGTTCAGGACAAGGGTCGTGTCGTTCTTGCCCGCGTCCGCCACCAGGTAACGAGGCGGGGTCATCTCTGCCACGTGGTTCGCTTGCTCGACGGCCGCCTCCCAGCCGGCTTCCGACTCGGAGCTGGTGATCAGGAGCACGAGCTGCTCGATCTGGAAGTCGTTGAGGGCGCCGCCTTGGGCCTGGGACCAGGGCGGCATAAGGGTGCCGACGCGGCCGCACTTTATAGTATCCCGGAAGCGGGCCTGAAGGCTTGCCAGGTCGCCGATGGCTGTTGGGCGGTTCTTGTCTACGTTCAACGGCAGGCCGGGAAGGCCGGGGCGTTCCAGGGCGCCCTTGCCGGTGATGCCGTGGCAAAGGGAGCAGTTGAGAGCGTACAGCCTGCCGCCGCGCTCGGCGTTGACGGTTAGCTGGCGAGTAGTCGCCTCCTCGGCGCGGCTGGTGTCCCACAGGAAGTAGAGGAAGGTGGCCAAGGCGAACACCATGAGCAGACCGACCATCACGTTGACCTGCTTGGTGGTGTTCATGGGCGGCTGGCTCTCTCCCTTCTTCTCCTATGCTGGCGGCGTCTTGCTGCCGGGCTGATAGGGGGCCGCGCGCTTGGGGTTGTTGGCGCTGCCAGAGCCTTCAAAGGCGCGGCCGGTCTGCACGACGATGCTCTTGTCGGGCTGCACTTCCAGGGGGAAGACGTCCAGGGGCCTGGGCGCCGGCCCCGCTACCAGAATCCCGCCCTCCTTGGTGTAGGTGGAGCCGTGGCAGGGGCAGCGGAACCATCCCTTGCGGTTCTGGAAGACGAAGTCGGGACGCCAGGGCACCGTGCAGCCCAGGTGCGGGCACTTCTGCCAGAGGGCCAGAAGGCCGCCCGGCGTCTCCTCGCCGTTGGGGGTGGTGCCGGCCTTTAGGTTCACCAGCCAGAACCGGCCCTCGATGATGCGTACGGGGTCGCCGTCCTCCGGCGGTATCCGGTCCGGGCTCACCGGGATGGGCCCGCCGAAGCCCGTGATCTTGCGCGGCCAGATGAAGTCCAAGGGTGATCCCAGGAGACCGACGACGAGCATCCCAAGCCCAGTCCAAAAGCCGCCCAGCACGAACACACGGCGCGACAATAGGGGCCTCTTGGGCGCTGGCCGCGCAACGGGGGTCTCTACAGCCTCGGGCAGGTTCTCACTCTGCAACGCGCGTCACCTCGCCGAAAGGGAAAGCCTTACCCTTCATCCACCTTGATCTCCCAGGGCCATATGAGGGCTTGTCCCGGCCCCCGGAAGAAGCTGCCCACCATGGAGAGCGTTAGATAGGAGGCCAAGACGCCGGTGAACATGATGATGAAGACATCGCGCTTGGTGCGAACCCAGCCTAAGCGGAACAGGACGTAGATGATGAGCAGCGCGAAGAAGGCGATGCTGGAGAGGGGGATCACCTGCTCAGCGATGATGGCCGGTATGTTCAGGTTCATATCGCACCAAAGGTGGAAGCTGCCGATGTTGCCGCAGATGTTGTTGAAGGGCACGGGGATGCGGTCCAGGTCCTGGGGCCAGTCCAGCTCGCCATCGCTAGTGGGCTCGCCGAAGATCTTGGGCACCGGAAAGCTGAACTGGAGCCGCTTGGCGATGTCCTTAGTGGTGACGATGCCCAGGTGGCCGGCGCCCTTCTCGTCCCGCAGGCAGGGGAAGCCCTGGTGCTGGGCCTCCGGGTCGCAGGACGGTATCCACCGGGTGAGGTACTCCGTGTGGGTCCTGTCACCCGCATCGAAGGCCACCAAGACAGCGCTCACGATGACGGCGTAGATGGCGGTGATCACCGTTAGCCGCACCGAGTACTTGGTGCCGAACCAGATGCCCTGGCCCTCGTTACTGCGGTCGATGTAGGGGATGGAGGCGAAGAAGAGGAGGGCGATGGTGGGCAAAAGGACGCCCGCCCAGGCCTTGTCCATGTGGAGCAATAGCTCCTGGAGGTTGAGGAAGTACCAAGGCGCCTTGGAGGGGTTGGGGGTCACATCGGGGTTCGCCCGGTTCAGGAGGGGCGCGTTGATGAAGACCGAGAGGATGAGGAAGTTGATGGTGAAGAGGGTGGCCGCGATGAACTCGATGAAGACGAGGTCCGGCCAAACGAGGACCTCTTCCTCGCGCTCACGCTTTGGGCGGAGGCGGGCCGTTGGTGCCGGCGCGGCAGGCGCTCGCTGGACTTCGACGGCCATCTAGCTAGCCAGGTCTCCTATAGCGGCCTCGCCATGCCGCCGTCGCGGCGGATGCGCCAGAAGTGAACAGCCATGAAGATAGAGGCCATAAGGGGCAGGGCGATGACGTGGAGGGTGTAGAAGCGGATCAGGGCGTTGGGCCCGATCTCGTACCCGCCGAAGATGATGAGCTGCGTCTCGTCGCCGAAGTAGGGGGCCGAGCCGGCGATGCCGTGGCCCACCGTGACGGCCCAGAGCGCCAGTTGGTCCCAGGGCAGCAGATAGCCTGTGAAGGACAGGATGAGGGTCAGAATCAGCAGGATGACGCCCACAACCCAGTTGAACTCCCGCGGGGGCTTGTAGGCCCCCGTGTAGAACACGCGCATCATGTGCAGGAACACCAGGATGACCATGGCGTGGGCGGTCCAGCGGTGCATGTTGCGCATGAGCATGCCGAACTTGACGTTGGTCTCCAGGGCGGCGATGTCCTGGTACGCCCTCTCCACCGATGGCACGTAGTAGAACATGAGGAGCACGCCCGTCACCGTCAGGATGATGAACATGAAGAAGGTCAGGCCCCCCAGGCAGTAGGTGTGGGTTATCCTGACGTGGCTCTTGTGCAGCCGCGTGGGGTGGAGGTGCAGGAAGACGTTGGTGGCGATGGCGAGCATCTGGTTGCGCGGGGTGTTGGGATACCCCGAACGGAAGACGGAGCGCCAGATGTAATTGTGGAAAAGCCTATCGTAGATCCGGTCTTGGAGGACCTGTATTCGCTCTTGGAGGTTACGGGGTTTGCCGGGCTCTTCGACCGCCATCTCGATGTCCCATCTAGCGGGACCACCAGGTCCCTAAGAGCACCATGATGCCAAGGGAGCCGAGGATGGTCAAAAGCACAGCCACAAACTCGTACCCCTCGGGTACCTGCCGGAAGAGTATATCTAGCGGCATGCGCCCTCTGTCCTTCCTCCCGCACTGGGGCCGGCCCGAAGCCCCTTGAGCGATTGTGAATATCTTAGCAAGCCGCACTCTAGCATCGGCCCCAGTTTAGTGTCAAGGGACTGAGGCCGTTTCGGTCTCATTTCTTTGCGGCTACCTTGTCCGCCGCCTTCACCTGGCCGCAGGTCAGTGCCGGAAGGCCCGCGTCCCCGTGAAGACCATGGCTACGCCGTACTCGTCGCAGACCTCCACGGCCTCCTCGTCCCGCACGGCGCCCCCCGGCTGGATGATGGCCGTTACCCCCGCCCGGCAGAGGGCCTCCACGGCGTCGTTCCGGGCGAAGGGGAAGAAGGCGTCAGAGGCGGCCACGGCTCCTTTCGCCCTCTCGCCGGCCCGCTCCAGGGCCATCTCCACCGGCCACAGCCGGTTCTGCTGCCCGGCGCCGATCCCCACCGTCGCCCCCTCGCGGGCGATGACGATGGCGTTGGACTTCACATGGCGCACGCAGGCCCAGGCGAAACGCAGGTCCTCCAGCTCCCGGGCCGTGGGCGCCCGTTTGGTCACAACCCGCAGCTCCAGGTCTTCCGTCCGACGCTCGTCCCGCTCCTGCACTAGCAGGCCGCCGGTGATGCTGCGGTACTCCAGGGATGGCCCCGGGGCCGCGGCCGCCTCCGGCATACGCAGGATCCGCAGGTCGCGCCGCCGCCGCAGGCGCTCCAGCGCCGCCGTCTCGTAGCCCGGCGCGATCATCACGTCGTAGCGGGTGCCCTTCATCGCCTCCACCATGGCCTCCGTCACCGGCCGGTTGGCGGCGATGATGCCGCCGAAGGGGGAGATAGGATCGCACTCGAAAGCCCGGCTGTAGGCGGAGGCGATATCGGCCGCCGAGGCGATGCCGGAGGGGGTGGCGTGTTTGACGATGACCACCGTGGGAGCAGAGAACTCGCCAACGGCCCTCCAGGCGGCGTCAGCGTCCAGGTAGTTGAGGTAGGACATTTCGAGGCCGTGGAGCTGCTCCGCCGCCAGGACTCCCCGCGGCGGCCCGGGCGCGTCCTCCCGGTACAGGGCCGCCCGCTGGTGGGGGTTTTCGCCATAGCGCAGCGTGCGCGCCAGCTCCAGGCCGATGGTGAGCTGCCGGGGGAACGCCTCGGCGGCCTCAGGATGCGCGGGGTCGCGGCGCAGGTAGGCGGCGACGGCGGTATCGTAGTTGGCCACGTGCTGGAAGGCCTTGGCCGCCAGGCGCCGGCGGTAGGCCATGGCCTCGGGATCGGCGGGATGGCCGTTGGCCCACATGCGCAGGTAGTCGATGGCGCCGGGGTAGTCCTCGGGGTCGACGATTACCAAAACGTGGGGGAAGTTCTTGGCGGCGGCGCGGATCATGGCCGGCCCGCCGATGTCGATGTTCTCCAGGGCGTCTTGCAGGCTTACGCCGGGCCGGGCGATGGTCTGGCGGAAGGGGTAGAGGTTGGCGCAGACGAGGTCGATGGGCGGTATCGCACTGCGTTCCAGCTCCTCCATGTGTTCCGGCTTATCGCGGCGGGCCAGGATGCCGGCGTGGACGATGGGGTGGAGGGTCTTGACGCGGCCATCGAGGATTTCGGGGAAGCCGGTAAGGGAGGAGACGGAGTGGACGGGGAGGCCGGCCTCGGCCAGGGCCCTCTGGGTGCCGCCCGTGGAGTAGATATCGAAGCCCAGTTCGGCGATGGCCAGGGCGAACTCCTGGACGCCGGTCTTATCGTAGACGGATATGAGGGCG
>DAOUBD010000023.1:0-5434 GCA_034432935.1 Dehalococcoidia bacterium
TCGAAGGGCGAGCGGAGGCCCATGCTTCGGGAGCCTCGGCATGAGCGGAACCGAAGCACGCCATCTCCTCCCTGCCGGCTCAGAGATCGGGCGCGCCTTCCACCTCGGTCAAGGCTATGTGCAGCTCCCTGAGCTGTTCCGGGCTGACAGGGCTGGGCGCGCCCGTCATGGGCTCCACCGCGCTCTTGGTCTTGGGGAAAGCGATGACCTCGCGGATATCGTCGACGCCCACCAGGAGGGCCACCGTCCGGTCCAGCCCCATGGCAATACCGCCATGGGGCGGCGCTCCATACTCGAAGGCTTCCAGCATGTGACCGAACCGGCGCCTCGCCTCTTCTGAAGAAAGGCCCAGGACGGAGAACATCTTCTCCTGGAGCTCGCGGCGGTGAATACGGATGCTGCCGCCACCTAGCTCCCAGCCGTTGCACGTCAGGTCGTAGGCGCGAGCCCTGACCCTAGCTGGGTTCGTGTCCATCAACGGGATGTCTTCCTCGACCGGCGATGTGAAGGGGTGGTGCATGGCATAATAACGCCCGTCCTCTTCGTGCCATTCCAGGAGGGGGAACCCAGTAATGAAGGCGAAGTGCCGGACCCTGTCGTCGATGAGGCCCAGCCGGCGGGCCAACTCCCGGCGCAAGGCGTCCAGGGCCTTGGCGGCTGCCTCCGGGCGGTCCGCCACCATCAGCAGCATGTCCCCCCGCTGGGCTCCCGCAACATGCGCCATCTCCCGCGCTTGTTCAGCCGTGAAGTATTTGGCTACGGGCGACCGCAAATCCTCTTGCGAGAGGCCGTCCACGCTGCCTTCGCCCAGGAAGGCCAGGGAGACCAGGCCCTTCGCGCCGCATTGTTGGACGAAGGTCGTCAGCTCGTCCGTCTGCTTCCGGCTGAAGGCGGCGCCGCCGGGGACGCAGAGGCCGCGCACGACGCCCCCTGAGGCGATGGTCTGCCGGAACACCTGGAACTCGCTCTCCCGCAGCGCATCACTGAAATCCCTGAGTTCCAGCCCGAAGCGCAGGTCTGGCTTGTCACTGCCGAAGCGGGCCATCGCCTCATCGTAGGTCAGCCGCGCGAACGGCTTCACGATCCTCAAGTCTGGGCGCAGGGACTCGAACAGCCCGGTGTAGAGCTCTTCCATGAGAGACAGGATGTCCTCCTCCTCCACGAAGCTGATCTCCACGTCCAACTGAGTGAACTCGGGTTGCCGGTCGGCCCTGAGGTCCTCGTCCCTAAAGCAGCGGGCGATCTGGAAGTAGCGCTCGAAGCCAGCTACCATGAGGATCTGCTTCAACTGCTGGGGCGACTGGGGAAGGGCGTAGAAGCGGCCTGGGTTGACTCGGCTGGGCACCAGATAGTCCCGCGCCCCTTCGGGCGTTGGGGCCGTAAGGATGGGCGTCTCGATCTCCAAAAATCCCTTGGCGGTCATGAAGTCCCGTATGTACTTGGTGGCTGCCGCGCGCATGACGATGTTGCGGTGCATCGTCTCACGCCGCAGGTCCAGGTACCGATACCTGAGCCGCAGCAGCTCTTCGACCTCCGTCTCTTCGGCGATGTAGAAGGGCGGGGTCTTGGCCGGGTTCAGGATCTCGGCTCCCGTGACCCGTACTTCGATCTCGCCTGTGGGCAGGTTGGCGTTCTCGGTCCCTGGAGGCCGCCTGCCGACGGTGCCCTTCACCCGGAGCACGAACTCGCCGCGGGCAGCATCGCCCACAGCGTAGGCTTCGGCAGACAGTTTGGGGTTGAAGACTACCTGCACCAGGCCGCTGTGGTCGCGCAGGTCGATAAAGATGAGCCCGCCGTGGTCGCGCCGCCGGTGCACCCAGCCAGCTAGGGAAACCTCCTGGCCCTCGTGCAGGGGGCGCAGTTCGCCGCAGTTGTGACTCTTGAGCATAGTGAGAGTGTAGGGGGCCGGGGCCCGAGGGTCAAAGGATGCTGCGGATCACGCCCCTGAGCCGCCCCGTAGCACCCGTTCGTCCCCCACCCTGCGGGTCACGCGCCTCTCGTCCAGGTGCTCCAGCAGCGCCTGGGCGTACTTTCGGCTGGTGCCGAACATGTCCCGCACCTGGGCCAGGGTTACCGAGCCATGGGCCCGCAGGTAATCCGTAATGCGAGCCACCATCTCCTGATAGGCCCCAGCGTCGAACACCACCCCGTCTTGCACCCGCACGATCCGGCCCTTGCCCTCGAGATAGGCCAGAAGGTCATCATCGGGCGTGAGCCCCGGCGAGGGCGCGAAGGGGTTGGCCCTGAGGGCCGCCAGGTAGGCCTCCGCTTTCGCCTGCTGGTCCGGATTCAGCCGCGGCTCATAGCCTGGCAGGGCCGCCAGGACGCCCACCTCTTTCAGATCGCCCCTCTGCCGCCACAGAGCTAAGAGGCTATCGAAGACGCGGGGCGCAAGGCCTAGCCGGCTTCGCAGCTCCTCCCGGGGCATCCCCGGCCGCAACGGCGCCGCCCGATGGTATCCCGCCAGGATGTCCTCGAGCCGCGCGGTGAGCCTGGCGAGGCCCGCAGATGTGCAGAGCAACGAACCTTCCTCCAAATCCCCGCCCCCGAGCACTACGACCCGCCCTGCCTCTACGAGGCCTCGGACGGCCTCCCTGGCCTCCGCCGGGCCGATGCCGCTTTCTTGCACGATGGCCGGCAGTGGGGCCGGCCCCAAACGTTCCAGGGTCAGCGCCGCCACGTCCTGGAGAGAGCCGGCCTCGAGCGCAGCCAAAGCCTCGAGGGTGGGGATGTGGTGTCTGCGGTGGCGTTTAGCTTGCGTATCGACGACAGTCCCGCCGCCCAGCGTATCGTTGGGGTCGCGGATGATAAACCGGTCGCCCCGGAGGACCGCCACGGGGGTGGCCAGGCGGATTTGGGCCCAGGCGCTGCGCCCCGGAGCCAAGGCGTCGCAGTCCAGCATGACCAGCCTGCCGGGAGCCTCGGCAGCGCCGGTATGGAACGTCACCTCCAGGCCATGACGAATGGACCGGCCCAGGTAGCTGACGGCCCGCAGACGCACGTCCACGACTGTGGTAGGCCGCAACGACCCCGGCGGCGCCACCACCATCCCGCGGCGCAGGCTGCCTGGGGCAACCCCCGCCAGATTCACGGCCGTGCGGCGCCCGGGCTCAGCAACCTCTACCTTGCGGCCGTGGATCTGGAGGCCACGGACCCGCGCCCTCATCTCCCCCGGGACTATTGTTACCTCATCCCCCACCTTCAACCGGCCGTCGCACAGGGTGCCCGTGACCACCGTTCCAAAACCCGCCACGGTGAAGGCCCGGTCGATGGGGAGCCTCGGCCTCCCGATATCGCGCTTGGGGGCCGCCCCTGCCAACTGCGCCTCGATGGCCGAAACCAGATCCCTAAGCCCATCGCCAGTGACGGCGGAACAGGGAACTATGGGCGCCCCTTCCAACGTTGTGCCCGAAAGGGCTTCTGCCGCGTCGCCCACGGCCAGACCCAGCAGATCCCTCTCCACCAGGTCGGCCTTGGTGACGGCCACCACCCCGTGGGAGACGCCCAGGAGGTCGAGGATAGCCAGGTGCTCCCTGGTCTGGGGCATCACCCCTTCATCGGCCGCCACCACCAGCAAGGCGAGATCGATGCCGCCGGCCCCGGCCAGCATATTCTTGATGAACCGCTCGTGCCCCGGGACATCGACGATGCTAACCTCGATCCCGTTGGGGAGCTTCAGCCAGGCAAAACCCAGGTCGATGGTGAGGCCGCGCTCCTTCTCCTCCCGCAGGCGGTCTGGGTCGATGCCCGTCAGGGCGCGCACCAGCGCCGACTTCCCGTGGTCGATGTGTCCAGCGGTGCCGATGACGTACATGGGCGGGGCCACCTCCGATTCTAGCACCGGCCTCAGACCCTCTGGTACGATACGACCCGCCATGACGGCTGGCTACGTTTATGACCCCCTGTACCTGGAGCACTCTGCGCCCGGCCACCCCGAGTCCCCGGACCGTCTGCGGGCGATCGTCTCCCACCTGGAGGAGGGCGGCCTCTTGGCCAAGATGGCGCGCATCGAGGCGCGGGATGCAACGGAGCAAGACCTCCTGCTGGTGCACAGCCGCGCCCACCTTGAGCACGTGCGCTCCACCTGCGCCAACGCCACGGCCAACCGGTGGTTCGATCCCGACACCTACGCCGGGCCCCGCTCCTACGAGGCGGCGCTGAGGGCCGCTGGCGGCGTCCTGGCGGCGGTCGACCAGGTTCTGGACGGGACGGTCGCCTCCGCCTTCTGCCTGGTAAGGCCTCCGGGACATCACGCCACCCCCAGTCGGGCCATGGGGTTCTGCCTCTTCAACAACGTAGCCATCGCTGCTGCCCACGCCATGGAACGCCGAGGTCTCCAACGGGTGGCCATCGTCGACTTCGACGTGCATCACGGCAACGGCACCCAGGAGTCCTTCTACGCCGACCCGAGAGTCATCTATTTCTCCACCCATCAGTACCCTCACTACCCCGGCACAGGCCACTGGTCCGAGACGGGAGAGGGCGAGGCACGCGGGACGACCGTCAACGTGCCGCTCCCCGCCGGTTGCGGCGACCCCGAGTACCTGCGAGCGTACCGCGAGGTCTGCATCCCGGCCCTCCGCCGCTTCCAGCCCCAGCTCCTGTTGGTCTCAGCCGGCTTCGATGCTCACTTCGCCGACCCCTTGGCGGGCATGCTGGTGAGCGCCCGCGGGTACTACGAGATAGCCTCGCTCCTGCTCGATCTGGCGCGCGAATGTTGCCAGGGCCGCATCGTTTACGCCCTGGAGGGCGGCTACGACCTGACAGCGCTAGCTTGGTCCGTGCGCGCCTGCATCGACGCGCTCATGGGGCATGCCTTCGTTCCGGATCCCCACGGCGCGGGCCCAAGCGTGCCTGGGCCGGACATCACGAAGGTCCTGGCGGCTGTGAAGGCCGCGCACTCGCTGACCGCAGACTGAAAAGCGGAAGATTTTTCCGCGCTGAACCCCTTGACTTCCGCGGGACGTTGACCATAATGGCAGGCAGGCGAGAGCGAGGGGGTGCGTGCTCCCCAGAGGGCCCGCTGCGGCACGGGCCGTGGGGGTACACAGCCTGAGCTTAAAGGCCCGCCTGGGGGGTCAGGCGGGCTTCGCCATGTTATCAGCCAGGCAGTAGCCGGACGAAGACCTCGTTGGCCAAGAGCCGTCCCTTCCGGGTGAGGCGCAGACGACGGCCGTCCACCTCAACTAACCCCGCAGACTCGACCTCTGCCAAACCCTCTCCGAAAACGTCCCGCAGTTCGACGCCGAACCGGCGGCGGAACTCCCCGGCGTCTAGGCCCTCGTTCAACCGCAGCGCTAGGATGGCGGTGTCCGCCATCGCCTGGGCGCGGGGCTGAACCTCCGTCCAACACACCTGTCGCATCGCTCCCAGGAGGCCTGCGGTACTCTGCGCTGGGGCCACGCCGCCACGCACCGTCTCGTCCACCCTGCGC
>DAOUBD010000024.1:0-121692 GCA_034432935.1 Dehalococcoidia bacterium
ATGATGCTAAGGCAGAGGGCCACTAATATGAGAGCGAACCCTTCTGATAGTGGAGCCCCGGGTCTGGACGTCCGGGGAACGGTATTGACGGACGGATGGACGATGTAGGAGCGGCGGCGCCCTCCAAAAGGGGACTGACAGAACGGCTGGCCCGGGGCGATACCTTCGCCTCCCTATCCGTGGCCCAGTTCCGGTATCTCCTGGCTGGCACGGCGATGGCCCAGGTGGCAGGCTGGATGGAGGAGGTGGCGCGAGGGTGGCTGGTCCTTCAACTGACGGATTCAGCATTTCAGTTGGGCCTAGTAGGGTTCATACGAGGGTTCAGCCAGCTTGTGTTTTCGCCGGTGGCGGGCGTGCTGGCAGACCGGCTGGACCGGCGTACACTGGCCACGGCTACCCAGGTGGTGCCCGCACTGGTGGCGCTGCTCATCGGGGCACTGGTGTCGACTGACAGGGTGGCCATGTGGCACCTCTACGTGCTGGTCTGCGTGGCGGGGATCGCTGGCGCCGTGAACATGCCCACCCGCCAGGTGCTGGTCTACGACGTGGTGGGGACGGAGTACATTACTAACGCCATCGCCCTGAACGCAGTGGTCTCGAACCTGGCGCGCATAGTGGCGCCCTCCGTGGGTGGTGTTTTCATCGGCCTTACGGGCATCGCCTCGTCGTACTATGCCCAGGCAGTGTTCTTTACCCTTGCCTCTCTAGCGAACCTAATGCTGCACCCGGTGGCCCGCGCAGACCCCGTGCGGGTGCCGGTGTTGCAGGGGATCCGGGAGGGGGTCGCCTACGTGCGGCGAGAGCCCGTGGTGGCGCGGCTGGTGCTCCTGAACGCCGTGCCTAATCTGATCATCTATCCCTACGTCGGCATGATGCCCATCTTCGCGGAAAAGGTGTTGGGCGCAGGCTCGGCTGGCTTCGGGCTCCTGCTCACGGGCGTCGGTTTCGGCTCGATACCCGGGGGGCTGATCGTGGCCAATATGTCGGGGTCAAAGTGGAAGGGCCGAGCCATGGCGGCCGCCGCGCTCCTCTACATGGGAATGGTAGCGGTGTTCGCCCTTTCCACGGTTTTCGTACTGTCCTTTGCCATTCTGGTGTTGGCGGGCATCGGCTGGTCCATGATGGTGACTCTGAACCAGACGCTCCTCCAGATCAACGTGGATGACGCCTTCCGGGGCCGGGTGCTGGCCCTGTACACCATGGCAGGGGGCCTGACGCCCTTTGGAAATCTGGCCATGGGCGCCAGCGCCGACTATTTCGGGGTGCAGGGCGCCGTGTTCGTCTTTGCCGTTACGGGCTTTACGCTGGCGGGGATCCTGGGTCTTGGATCGGCCCGGGTGCGGCGCCTCTAGGGCCCTCAGGCGTCAAGCAGGGCGGCCACGCCTGGAAGCTGCTTGCCCTCCAGGAACTCCAAGGTAGCGCCGCCGCCGGTGCTGACGTGGGAGAAGCGCTCCCGGAGCCCCATCTCTTCTACGATGGCGGCTGTCTCTCCGCCGCCGACGATGGTGGTGGCTCCGTCCAGCGAAGCGATGGCCTCCGCCAAGCGGCGCGACCCTCGGGCGAAGGCTGGTATTTCGGCGATGCCGATGGGGCCGTTCCAGACCACCATGCGGCAGCCCTCAAGGGCCTTGGCGAACACATCGACGGTGGTCTCGCCGGCGTCAGCGATACGCCAGCCAGGAGGCACGTCCTTGACGGAGACGCGCCGCGCCGGTGAATCGGGGGTGATCTCCTGGACAATAACAACGTCGGCGGGGAGTAGCAGCATGATGCCCCTCTCCCTGGCCTCCTCCATTATGCCCCTCGCTTCCTCCAGATAGTTGTCCTCGACCAGGGAGTCGCCGACGGGAAGCCCCTCGGCCTTGAGGAAGGTGTTGGCCATGCCGCCGCCGATGAGGAGCTTGTCCACCCTGCTCAGGAGGCTGCGCAGGACGGAGATCTTGGAGCTGATCTTGGCCCCGCCAATAACGGCGGCGTACGGATGTTCCGGGCTGGCTAAGGCCCGGCTCAGATATTCGATCTCCTTCTCCATAAGGAAGCCGGCGACGGCGGGTAGGTATGCCGCCACGCCGGCGGTGCTGGCGTGGGCGCGGTGCGCTGCGCCGAAGGCGTCGTTGACGTACACCTGGGCGAGGCTGGCCAGGGCCTTGGCGTATTCGGGGTCGTTGGCCTCTTCCTCGCCGTGGAAGCGGAGGTTCTCCAGCACGAGAATTTCGCCGGGGTCGAGGGCATAGGCCATCTCCTGGACCACGGGCCCAGTGCAGCAGCCGGTGACCTTGACAGGGCTGTCGATGAGCTTCTCGAGGCGCTTGGCGACGAGCCACAGGCTGAGGGCCGGGTCGCGCCTCTTTGGGCGCCCTAGGTGAGATGCTAGGATAACCCGCGCGCCTCGCTGCCGGAGGTAATCGATGGTAGGCAAAGTGGCCCTGATGCGGCTGTCGTCCAAGATCTGGCCAGATTCCTTGTCGAGAGGCACGTTGTAGTCGACTCGCACCAGGACGCGCTTGCCCGCAACGTCTATATCGCGCAAGGTCTTTTTTTTCATGCCACGTCCCTCTCGTCTGTGGGCTGGGCTAGATGACTCAACCGTTGGGCTCGCCGGGTTCCAGTCTAAGGCGGCCGCGGGCGCGGTTCTCCACCTCCTGCCGGTCCCAGGGCATGGGGTGGTACTCGACCCGGCGCCAGCTCTCGATCATGTCGTGGTAATGGCGGCTGCCTGGGTGGCCGGACTGGCCAGAGGGAAGGACGCCAAGACTGCGGTTGAAGTCTGATAGATCGATGATCTGGCGCCAGCTAGCGGTAGAGCTGGTCACTTCGTAGCCGTAGTACGGGCTGTAGGAGGCCTGCCACACGGTGTTAGCGTCGCCGCCAATGGGCACCGGGCCCCGGTTGAAGATGCGGGAGAGGCCTGGCACCTGGCCGAGGGGGTGGCGGAAGCGCTGTCTGTGCAGGCGGCCCCAGCGCCATTGGGAGACCTCATCGCCGAGAAGCCGGCGCAGCTCTTCTACGGCAGAAGCGAGGCATTCCTCCATAACCTCTGTCCAGGTCTTGCCTGCGAACCAGGCGGGCCGCTCGCGCATCTTGGTCATGAGCCAAGAGTGGGCTACGTTGAAGAACATGCCGTTGGCGCGGGCCGGGTGGATTCCGCGGCCCATGTAGAAGTCTGCCCACGCGCCCACCTTCTCTTCGAGGGTCCGGCGGACCAGGTGCGTGAAAAAGACCTCATATATGCAGGCGGCGACGCTATCGGCAGCGACGCGGTAGTCCCAGGCCTTGAGGAAGGTGAGGGCGCGTTGGCCCCACTCGTCGCGAGGCTCGATGTTGAGGATGAGAGGCACGAGTTCCCTCGCTGGAATGGAGAGCTGGTCTGCCTGCATGACCTGGAAGTCCTCGGCAGAGAGCTTCTCCTTGGCCTCGAGCATTTCGATGATGCGCTGCTGGCGGAAGCTGTCGGCGTAGTTCGCGCTGAGGAAGTGAGGATAGTTGTCGTCAGCGATCTTGTTGTTGGCGCTGGCCACCCAATGGGTAGGCGGGTTGAAGGCGTGGGGGAGCTCCTCGAAGGGCAAGAAACCGGTCCAGCCGTACTCGCCGGACCAGCCAGGCATTGGGACGATGCCGTGGCCCTTGGCTCGGACGGGGACGCGTCCCGCCAGTTGATAGCCGATGTTGCCGTCAACGTCAGCGTAGGCAAAGTTCAGGGAAGGGAAGGGCCAGAGGGCGAGAGCCTCCCGGAACTCCGCCCAGTCGCGCGCAGCCATGAGCATGATCTGGGCCTGGACTTGGTGGGCAGGCTCTAGAGTGATGGTACGGAGGGAGAGGGTACGGGTCTCGCCCTTGATGGCGGGGCTGATGACTGGGCCGTTGTGGGTGATGAGCACGTCTTCGACGATTGGTTTGCGGCGGCCTTTGACCTGGATGACCTCTCTTACCGTCTGGCCATCAGTCCACTTGCCCTTGAATTGATACTGGGCCGGATTGTCTGGGTTAATCTTCTCGACGAAGAGGTCATCCCCATCGACGATGGCGGACGTTACTCCCCAAGCGATACGGTCGTTGTGGCCGATGAACACGCCTGGCAGGCTAGGGATGCCGACGCCGGCGGCCTTGATCTCCGGCGATTCAGCGTGGAACTCCCACCAGATGGAGGGCATCATGAGGGGCAGGTGAGGGTCGCTGGCCAGGAGGGGCTTGCCGGTGACGGACTTGGCGCCGCCCACTGCCCAGTTGTTGCTCATGCCGGGGCCCGCCAGCGCCACCACCGCGGCGGCCTCGCGGAAGTCGCCGGTGACGTCCGGGCCCGGCCCTTTCGCCTCGGCGCCGGGCGGTACGATCACGGGGCCTCCGATGCGGTAGGCCGGCTCCAGTTCGGCCATCACCTCGGGCCCGAAGCGCTCGACGGTCCAGGAGCGGAGAATCTCGCTGTCCCAATTCCCCGCCAGCATCCAGCCCATAAGGCGGCCGAAGGTGAGGGTGTCGGTTGGCCCCCACTGGTTGGGGCGCGTGCGCAGGATGATGAACTCGATGGGTAGGCGGCCGTGCTGGAGATAGGCGTTCACGCCCGCAGCGAAGGCCTCCAGGACCGCCCGCTCCTGGGGCGTCGCCTCTTTCCACTCGGCCTCGGCGGCACGGCGGAAGCCGATGCGCCGCACCAGCCTGTCCACCTCCAAGGCTGACTCGCCCAGGATCTCTGCCAGGGTGCCCGAAGCCAGCCGGCGGTTGAACTCCATCTGCCAGAGCCGGTCCTGGGCCTGTGCGTAGCCGATAGCAAAGAACATATCGTGCAGGTTCGAGGCGTAGATGTGCGGCACGCCCCAGCGGTCGCGAAGGATTTCGATGGAGGAGCGGGGCCCTGACAGCCGCAGCCTTCCCCTGGCCTTGGGCACGGGGCGGCGCAAGGCATAGGCCACGCCCAGGGCAGCGAGGCCCGCCGTCGCCGCTGCGGTCAGGGCAATCCTTCGAATCGTCCGTACCATGGCCATATTGTGCCTCCTAGTTGGTCTGCTGATTCGGAGAGAGGGCTTCAGCCAAGGCTATGATACCCTCTTCGCTGTTGTACCCGTTCTGATCGACTCCCGTCACCACGTCCACGCGGGCGAAGACCTCGATCTGGACCGAGGTCTGCCCGGTCGTGAAGGAAAGACGGCGATAAAGGGGGACGCTGGCCCTGGGACAGTCGGCCCCGGGGCAAGGGAGATCGGCCGGCGTCAAGATGCTGGTGTAGAGGGTAGCCGGCCCTCCGCGGACAGTGACGGCCGACTGGCCCTCGGGAAGGCGTCCGGCGAACTCCTCAATGGAGGGCTGCCCGAATTCGGTGCCTTTAGGGCCAAGTCTGATGATTACGGCCTCGTTCAGCAGGCCCCCGGAGCCGCTCTCGCTGGTGACGAGGGCATAGTGGAAGGATGCCTCCGCCGTGGTCGGGTCGACGATGACGCCCTCTGCTTCAGAGGGAAGGACCAGCTTTCCCTGGGCCGCGGAATACTCTTTGCCGAGCCAGAGGAGATCCAGCCCAAGGCTCTTGATGGCGGTCAGGTTCTCTTCGAGGGTGACCACCTGGTCTTCGACAACGGTGGCGGAGAAGAAGTCCGCGGGGAGGGTATCGCGGCCGACAAGTTCGGCCTGATAGTGAATACGTTCCGGCTTCTGGCCTTCTTGGAGGCTCGCGGGGTCGGGCGTCTGCCTGGCCCGGTCTGGCGGAAGCTCAACGCGGCGTTCGAAGGCCACCACCAGATGAGAGGTGGGATCGAGTTCCACCCGCCCGACGAGAAAGCTGCCGGTGAACTCCGAGTTGTTCATTATGGGGGAGCGGGCCTCGATGGCGATGACCTCGCGGCCGTCGCTCATGGTCCGCCCCACAAGGCGTAGCTCCGAGCCGAAGGCGAGGGCAGACAGAGGCTCGAACCACTGGACGGCAGGGTTATCGATCCGCGGGCGGCCGGGTCCCGAAGGCGATCTGTCCTCAGTGGCGACGCGATTGGAAAAGGGGTCGTAGTACGTCCGCACCCACCCTTGGCCGACGCTGATCAAACCCCCGGCGGACGGAGCTGCCCGCTGCCGGTATAGCTGGCGTTCAGCGTCGATCCATACCTCGCTGCCGTTGTCGCCCTTGGCATGGAAGACCATTCCCGGCTGGCTGATAGCCTCGAACGCCTTTTGAACCTCCCGCTCGGCGTCTCCTCCCTTGCCTGAGGCCCCGCAGGCCATAGCCAAGCCAACCCCCGCACAGGCCAGCAGCAGGATCGCCCGCCGCATCACGTCACCTGGCCCCCGAGGACGGACGCCAGCTCATCCCTGCCGATGGGCCCATCACGCAGGACAACTGGCGGGTTGCGCGTTATGTCAACGATGGTCGACTCCCGGCCGAGGCGGGCTGCGCCGCCGTCGATCACCAGAGCAACCATATCGCCGAGTTGGAGCGCAGCCTCCGTGGCGAACCTGGGCGGGCGGCTGCCGGAGCGGTTGGCGCTGGTGCCGGTGATGGGCTCCCCAACGGCTCGGATGATCTCCCGGAGGATGTCCAGGTCAGGGACGCGGAGGGCGACGGTGTCTTGGCCCGCCAAAGCCAGGCTGCGGAAGCCAGGGGCCCTGGGCATGACGATGGTAAGAGGACCGGGCCAGAAGCGCCGCATGAGAGTGCGGGCGGCGGGTGTGACCTCGGCAACCCACTGGGCAGCTTCGGGGTCGCCCAGGAGGAGAGGCATAGGGTTCCTGGGGTCACGGCCCTTCACGGCATAGAGACGGCGCACCGCCGCATCGTTGGTGGCAAGAGCGCCAACGCCATAAACGGTATCGGTGGGATAACACACGAGCTCGCCAGCGGCGAGAAGGCCCGCCGCCCTGTCGACGCAGGTAGGGTCGTCTGCTCTAATGATATCGGCCACCGAGCCGTCCGTGGTGATCAGGAGTGTAAACGATGATGCGCCTAATCCCTTTGCTCTTACTTCGTTGACCTGCCTCGGCCTCTCCTGCTATTATGCGAAAAAGGCCAGCCCCCGAACCAGCGCCTCCGGCACCTGGCAGCTCAGGAGGGCGTGCATCCCTGGTGAAAGACGCCGAGACCACCGTAAACACTACCCACCGGGTACCGACATCTGACGACCTGGAGGTATCCACCTACCTGGAGATCGCCAGGGAGCGAGAGGGCGAGGAGCCGCGCCGGCCCCCAGCCGAGGTTCCGGTCCAGCCAGAGACGATCGTCATACTCGATTTCGGTTCCCAGTACACCATGCTCATCGCCCGCCGCGTGCGGGAGTGCCACGTATACTGCGAACTGGCGCCGTTCGATGCCACTTGGGAGCAAGTGCGGAAGATGAACCTCAAGGGCATCGTACTATCTGGCGGCCCGGCCTCCGTGTACGACGAGGGGGCTCCTATGGCGCCGGCTTGGGTATTCGAGTCGGGCCTGCCGGTCTTGGGCATCTGCTATGGAATGAACCTCCTTGCCCACCAGCTTGGCGGCCGGGTGGCGCCGGCCCCGGCCCGGGAGTACGGGCACGCAGTGGTCCATCAGGGACTGGAGCCCTCGGCCATATTCGAGGGGCTGCCCTCCTCCATGCCCGTCTGGATGTCCCACGGGGACCAGGTGGTAGAGCTGCCGGCCGGCTTCCGCTCCATCGCCTATTCTGACAGTTCACCCATCGCAGCCATGGCCAACGATTCGGGCATCATCGGCCTCCAGTTCCACCCAGAGGTGGTACACACCCCCCAGGGCAAGCTCCTCCTGGAGAACTTCCTTTTCCGGGTGTGCGGGTGCAAGGGTGACTGGACACCAGGGAACTTCATCGCCGACGCGGTGCACCGAATCCGGCAGCAGGTGGGTGCAGGACACGTTATCTGCGCCCTCTCCGGGGGTGTGGACTCCGCCGTTACGGCGGCGCTGGTGCACAGGGCCATCGGCGACCAGTTGACGTGCATCTTTGTGAACAACGGCCTACTGCGCCGGGATGAGCCCGAGCGGGTGCAGGACACCTTCCGGCGGCACCTACGCATTCCCCTCGTGTACGCCGATGCCAGCGAGCGCTTCCTGCAACGGCTGGCCGGGGTGACGGACCCCGAGGAGAAGAGGGTGATTGTGGGGGAGACGTTCATCCGGGTATTCGAAGAGGAGGCGGACAAGCTTGGCTCTGTGGACTTCATCGCCCAGGGCACGACCTACCCGGACGTTATCGAGTCCGCGGTAGGCCATAACGCCGCGGCCAAGATCAAGACACACCACAATGTAGGCGGGCTGCCGAAGGAGATGACCTTCCAGCTAGTGGAGCCGCTGCGGTATCTGTTCAAGGACGAGGTGCGGCAGGTGGGCCTCGCCCTGGGGCTGCCCGAGGAGATGGTCTTCCGCCAGCCCTTCCCTGGGCCTGGCCTTGCTATTCGCATCATCGGTGAGGTGACGCGGGAGAAGCTGGAGGTGCTGCGGGCCTGCGACTGGATCGTGATGAACGAGATCAAGAACGCGGCGATGTACCGGGACCTCTGGCAGGCCTTCGCCATCCTGACTGGAACCCGTTCCGTAGGAGTGATGGGCGATTACAGGACCTACGGCTGGGTGGTGGCGGTTCGCGCAGTGACAGCCGAGGACGCTATGACGGCGGACTGGGCGCGGCTGCCATACGACCTGCTGGCGCGGATATCGAACCGCATCGTCAACGAGGTGCCGGCGGTAAACCGGGTGGTGTACGACATCACCTCCAAGCCGCCGGGGACTATCGAGTGGGAGTGAGAGATGGGCCGCGAGGAGCTGCTGGCGTTGATACGGATCATCGAAGAGCAACTGGCCCTGGGGCCGAAGGGCGTGGTGCTGGGTTCCTGGGTCATCCGGTACGACAAGGAGCGCCGGGCTTTCGCCTTCGACAAGTGCGAGTTCGGCGGCTACTGTGAGGAGCGGCCCGCTGTCGTGGCGCTGGACGGCAGCGTCATCGACCCGGGCGGGCCCATACTGGAGTCGTAGGCGCCCGCCCGCGGGCGCGCGGGGCGGGCGCGAGGGTAGCACGGCGCCCTGCCCCGAAGTGTGTTATGCTGTTCATGGTAATAGTTTCGCTCCTGCCCCGGTTGCTCCTGGTCCCCAAGATGTCCGGCTCAGATGGCTGAACCTTTGCCAAATACGAAAGAAAGGAGGCCATCATGAGCTATCAGGACAAGACTCTCACCTGCCAGGACTGCGGCGCCCCGTTCACATTCTCTGAGGACGACCAGCGCTATCACGCCGAAAAGGGCTACACCAATGAGCCCAAGCGGTGCCCGGCCTGCCGCGCCAGCCGGCGCGCTGCCAGCGGCAACGGTTACGGCACGAGCTACCGCAGCTTCCAGCGGGAGATGCACCCGGCCGTCTGTGCCAGGTGTGGCAAGCAGACCCAGGTTCCGTTTCTCCCGCGCGGAGACCGCCCGGTGTACTGCAGCGACTGCTTCACCAGGCAGCCGGCCGCTGCCCGCCGCTACTAACGACGGACGGTTGTTAAGAGGAGGGGGCCAGCCGGACTCGGCTGGCCCCCTCCTCGCGTGCCGGCTAAGGTGCAAGAGCGAGGGTTATTACGCCAGCCACTATGAGGCAGGCGGCTGGAATCCGCAGCTGCCCGTAACCTTCCCCCAGGAGAAGCACGCCGAAAAGGGTGCCAAAGACGATCCCAATCTCTCGCGCTGGACCGACGTAGCTGACGCGGCTCGTTGTCAGCGCCGCGAGGACCAGAAGATACGCCGCCGGGATCAGGATCCCCGCTGCCAGGATGGCCTTACGGCGCCGGCTCCACTCGGCCTGGAGTTGAGGGAGGCCCCCGCGAAGGGCGAGGGGCACGAGGGTGACGCTAAGGCCGATCATGCCGAACTCGTTGAGCGGGACGGGGGACAAAACGCCTAGGGCGTTCTTGTCCCAGAGCGAATAGGCGGCTATCACGGCGCCGGTGAGAAGGGATGTCCGGCCGCCCGGGCCGATGGCGGAGCGCAGCGGCCGGGCCAGGTCGGCCAGGGCCTTCGGTTCCAGGTGGATGGCATAGACGCCCGAAACGATGAGTGCAATGCCGAGACCACCTGCGGCGGAGATCTGCTCATCGAGCAAGAGGGCGCCGCCTATAGGGATGAGGGCTAGACCAACCCCGCGTGACACCGGGTAGACGACCGAGAGGTCGCCCAGCCGGTAGCCGCGAGAAAGCAGGGTGCCGTACGCCGCATGCAGTGTCGCCGTGACCGATCCGTAGGCTAGCTCCTTGGGGCCGAAGCCCTCTTTGACCCCAACGATGACGGCGGGGAGCGCTAGAAGCGCGACGGCTATGGCAGTGGCCGAACCCAGGAAGGCCACTTTATGGCTGCTTAACTTGAGTTGCAGGTTCCAGCTAGCGTGGGCCAGAGCCGAGAGTAACACCAGTAGGAACGCAACCGTCGTCATAAGTGAGGCTTATTGTATGGATGCGTGGCAAGGAAGGGGAAATGAGGGCGCAAGCGGTACCCCAGATTCGGGCTGCGCTGGGCGGCTCCTGCGGCAGCGTCGTGGATCTGCGCGCTCTGGCTCCGGGCTAGAGGTGGCAGTATGCCGGGAAATTCGCGGCATCTCCGAGGCTGGGTACGGTACATCGACGTGGACCCGGCGGCCGGACACCATGACCAGCTAGCGGTGGAGCTGCGCCTCGCAGACATAAGGGGGCACGAGGAGTATGCCCACTGGCTGTCCGCCCACTACCTAGGGGGTGAACTGGTGGACAACCTCGATATCCGCTTTGGCGATGATGTCGAAGTGCGGCTCGAAACTGACCCGCAAGGCCGCTATACCAAGGACTCCTTCGTGATGAACTACACGCGCGGGGTGCGCTACACCCTGGCCAAGAACGGCGGCCGCGGCTGGCGGCTATGGAGGCCCTGGGGAAGAGGCTGAACCGCTCGCTTGGTATCCTTGACGCCCTGATAGGCGCTTGCTACGATGACACTGCGGGCGATTAGCTCAGTTGGTTAGAGCGCAGCGTTGACATCGCTGAGGTCGGAGGTTCAAATCCTCCATCGCCCACCATCCGGTGGAAAAACGCAACCCAGCAGTAAAAGGCGAAGACCGGGACGAGTAGCTCGGGCACGGCAACAGAGAGGCGGGGCCTTGGCTGAGAGCCCTCCAGCCCGGCGAAAACCACCCGCGAGCCGGCTGCCGAAATGCAGGCGCAAAGTAGGCAGCCCCGGAGGCACCCGTTAGCGGCCGAAGGAGTCCTCCCGCTCGGCGGGGGGAGAAGATGGGTGGAACCACGGACTGACCCTCCGTCCCAAGGCGGAGGGTTTTCTCTTGTCGGAGGAATATGGGGTACAGAAACGCTCCAGGACCGGCGTCCGGCGGTCTAGGCATGCTGTTGCTGCGGGGATGGATGTGGTTCGTGCCCACGGCCATCCTGATAACCTCCGCGGTATTCGCGACGCTGGCAGCGCTGGATGGACGCTGGGCGCTCTTTGCGGTGATGGTCCTCGTCGGGGTGTTCTTTGGCCTCGGTTTGTTGATCGTGCACTGGTGGGTGATGTACCGCTTCGGCAGGTCCTCGGGGGGTGAGCGATGAGGCTCGTGTACCAGTGGCTAGGAGCGGAGATCGTATTTGTGCACGTGGGCCACGGGCTGCTTGGGCTAGGAGCGCTGGTCATACTGGCGTTGAGCCTGCCCTGGTGGTTCACGCTGGCCGTGTCGCCACTGGCGCTCTTCGCCCTCTGCTTCTGGTTCAAGGAGGCGTCAATGGTGATGCCGCTGGCGCGGAGGTACCTGTCGGGCCGGCCGTTCGGGAAAATGGGGGAGAGTTCCGTGACACAGGGGAGAGACGATGAGTGAACTGAAGAATATGTCCAAGGAAGATCGACTGGAGCGCATGCGGCATTCAGCGGCGCACATCATGGCCGACGCTGTGGTGGAGCTTTTCCCCAGTGCCGAGCTGGGGATAGGCCCCCCCATCGACACCGGCTTCTACTACGACTTCGGGCTGCCCCGGCCTCTGACCACGGAGGACTTGCCGGTCATCGAGGAGAAGATGCGACAGCGGATCGCCGCTGACCTCCCCTTCGAACGGTCTGAGGTGTCGAAGGACGAGGCCCGGCGGCTGTTTGCCAGCCAACCTTACAAACTGGAGCTCATCGATGAGATTCCGGGTGATACGGTGAGCCTGTACCGGCACGGCAACTTCGTGGACCTGTGCCAGGGGCCTCACGTGGAGCGCACTAGCCAGGTGCCGGCCTTCAAGCTGATGAACGTAGCGGGGGCGTACTGGCGGGGCAGCGAAAAGAACCCGATGCTCCAGCGCATCTACGGCGCCCTTTTTGAATCGCCGCAGGAGTTGCAGTCCTACCTTCAGCGGATAGAGGAGGCCTTGCGCCGGGACCACCGGCGGCTGGGGCGCGAACTAGACCTCTTCTCCTTCCACGAGGAGTTTGGCCCCGGCCTCGTCTACTGGCATCCGAAAGGCGGCAGGGTGCGCACCATCGTCGAGGACTTCTGGCGGCGTGAACACTACCGGGCTGGGTACGAGATCGTCTACTCCCCCCACGTTGGCAAGTCGACCCTCTGGGAGACCAGCGGCCATCTGAACTTCTACAGCGAGAACATGTACTCGCCGATGGACGTGGACGGGCAGGACTATTATGTCAAGCCTATGAACTGCCCTTTCCACATCCAGATCTACAAGAGCTCCCTGCGCAGTTACCGGGAGCTGCCGATTCGGCTGGCGGAGCTGGGGACGGTCTACCGGTACGAGCGGTCGGGGGTGTTGCACGGGCTGTTGCGGGTGCGCGGGTTTACACAGGACGATGCGCACATCTTCTGCCGGCCGGACCAGGTGCGGGGCGAGATCGAAGGGTGCGTAGAGTTCATGCGCTTCTTCCTGGGGGCCTTCGGGTTCGGCAACTTCCACGTCTATCTGTCCACCAGGGACGAGAAGGGGAAGTATGCCGGCTCCTTGGAGGACTGGGAGATGGCCACGGCGGTCCTGCGGGACGTCATCGAGTCTCACGGGCTGCCGTATGATACCGACGAAGGTGGCGCCGTGTTCTATGGGCCGAAGATCGACGTGAAGCTGGTGGACACGCTGGGGCGCGAATGGCAGTGCACCACCATACAGTTCGACTTCAACCTGCCCGAACGGTTCGACGTCACGTACGTAGGCGAGGACGGGCAGGAGCACCGCCCGTACATGGTCCACCGGGCGTTACTGGGTTCTATAGAGCGATTCTTCGGGGTGCTCATCGAGCACTACGCCGGGGCCTTCCCGTTGTGGCTGGCGCCGGTGCAGGCGGTGGTCATACCGATAGCAGACCGGCACCTGGAATACGCGCGGAAGGTGGCGAGGACGTTGCAAGAAGCTGGGTTCCGGGTGGAGGTGGATGACCGGGGCGAGCGGATGCAGGCCAAGATCCGCGATGCCCAGTTGCAGAAGGTGCCCTACATGCTGGTGGTCGGCGACCGGGAGGCGGAGGCCGGGACGGCGGCGGTCAGGCTGCGCAGCGGTGAGGACCTGAAGGCGCTGCCGGTGGCCCAGATCATCGCGCGCATGGAGTCGGAGGCCGCGGCGCGAGTGTAGGGACAGCGCCGGTGAAGTTAACCAAGCAGAGGTGACGTGCGTTTGATGAAGCGAAGCCGATGTGCTAAGATAACGCTAATCGTGGCGCCAAGCTTACTGAAGAGGGCCTAACCTATTCTCCGAGAGCTTCGGACTAACGAACGGATCCGGGCGAGAGAGGTCCGTCTCATAGGGGCGAACGGAGAGAACATCGGGGTGGTACCCTTCCCGGAGGCGATGGCGCGCGCCCGGGAGGCGGGCCTCGATCTCGTGGAAGTCGACGCCAACGCTGTGCCGCCCGTCTGCCGCATCCTAGACTACGGCAAGTGGCGGTACGAACAGGCGAAGAAGGAGCGCGAGGGCCGCAAGCACCAGCGCGGAACGATGATCCACGAGGTGCGGATGAGGCCCCGCACCGGGCAACACGATATCGACCTCAAGGTGCGCACGGCCGAGCGCTTGCTCGCTGATGGTGACAAAGTTAAGCTATCGGTGATGTTCCGCGGCCGGGAGATCTCCCATCCCGAAGTGGGCCGGGAGGTGATGGAGCGGGCGCTAGAGCGGCTGAGAGAGGTGGCCAGCGTCGAGAAGCCGCCTGGAATGGAAGGGAGGTTCCTTACGGTGATCCTCACTCCCATAACCAAGAAGGCGGCCAAGCCAGCTCGCAGCCAATCACAAGGGGTAGAGGAAGCCGTTGGGTAAGTACAAGATAAAGACACACTCAGGCGCCAAGAAACGCTTCTACGTTACCGGGAGCGGTAAGATCTTGCGGCGCAAATGCAACGTAAATAACTTCCGGCGAAAGAAGCGGGGCGAGACCCTGCGCCTGTTGTCCGACAAGTTGGCCGTCAGTCCGGGCACCGTAAGGCGCCTGCGGCGGCTGATGCCGTACGCTTAGTTAGCGGGAGAGAGCGATGTCGCGAGTCAAGGGTGGTATAGTCACGCGCCGGCGCCATAAGAAGATCATAAGGTCAGCCAAGGGCCACCGCGGTGTGCGCCACAAGCTCTTCCGGCGCGCCAATGAGTCCGTTATGCACGCCCTCCGGTATGCCTACGAGCACCGGCGTGACCGCAAGGGCGACTTCCGGCGCCTGTGGATCCAGCGCATAAACGCCGCCGCCCGGCTGCACGGGTTGAGCTACTCCCGGCTTATGGACGGCTTGAATAAAGCGGGCGTCCAGGTTGACCGCAAGGTGCTGGCCGACCTTGCCGTTAGGGATGAGGCGGCCTTCACCCAGGTAGTGGCCACGGCCAGGGGCGCCCTCGGCGCTTAGGTTGCACTGACTGTGAGGCAGAGGGAGGCCGCTTGGCCTCCCTTCGACTTTCTGCCGGCAGCCCGAACGCTACGAAGCCCGCAGCTCCGCGTTCAGCTCGTGCCTGAGACGGGCGATGATGCGCTCCCTCTCCTTACCTACGTCCTTGTCCTCTAGGGTCCTCTTCTCCGAACCGAAGGAGATGGAGAACGCAATGGACTTGCGGCCTGGCGGTATGGGCGGGCCAGTATACACGTCGAAGATGGAGGCCGAGCGGACGAGAGAGAAGCCGCGGATGATGTCTAGCGCACGGGCAGCGGGAACGTTTTCGTCCACCACGATGGCCAGGTCTTGTTCAACAGAGGGATAGGCCGGAACAGGGCGGAAGTGGACGATGGGCGCGACGGCGGGAAGGAGCGCCTCGAGGTCCATCTCGAACATGGCGACATCGCTCTCTAGGTCGAAGTCTGCGGCTACCTTGGGATGGACCTGGCCGACGATGCCGATGCGCCGGCCCCCGGCGGCAATAGCGGCCGTGCGGCCAGGGAGAAAGGCAAACTCGGTTACGGGCTCGAAGGTCGCGCCGACGTGCAGGGCGGAGAGGAGGCGTTCGACGAAGGCCTTCGCATCGTAGAAACCGGCAGGCTCACCCGTGGGCTGGCCCCAGCGGTCAGGCTTGCGTCCGCTGACGACGCCGCAGACCATCTCTACCTCGTGCGGCAGATCGTCTGGCCGCGGGACATAGACGCGTGCGGCCTCGAATAGAGCGATGAGGCCAGGCTTGGCGGCCGCGTTGTTGGCCAACGTCCTGAGGAGGGCGTGGCGCAGGGTTACTCGGAGGCACTCGAAGTCGCGGCTCATGGGGTTGGCAACGCGAAGGGGCGGCGCAGCCGAGAGGGAGGCAGGGTCGACGACCTTGCGTAGGGTGTCCAGGTCGGCGAGGGAGTAGGTGATGACCTCCTGCATGCCAGAAGCGGCCAGAATGTCGCGCACCCGTTCTCGCAGCTCCCTGAGGGGCTGGGGCTCCGCCCTCGGGATCTCTCCCCTCAGCATCCGTGTCGGGAGCTGGTCGTAGCCGATTATCCGGGCGACTTCCTCGATGACGTCGTCGGCGATAGTCACGTCGGTGCGCCAGTAGGGGACCCGGACCACGTAACGGTCTGGGGGCACCCAGCGGCACCCGAAACCGAGACCTTGTAGCACCTGGCGCACCTGCGCCACCGGCAGCGCGGCGCCCAAGACCCTATGGAGCCGCTCCTGGGTGAGAGTAACCCGCAGGTCCTTGGTCTTCCCTGGCGCCACATCGATAAGCCCTTGGGCAGCGCGGCCACCGCACAGCTCGACCATTAGCTTCACCGCCCGCTGGGCTGCGATTATGGGCAGGTGACGACTGAGTCCCTTCTCAAATCTTATCGAAGCGTCGGTGCGCACCCTGAGGGCCTGGCTGGTACGCCTTATGCTGGGCCCGTGGAAGTTGGCGGACTCTAGCAGGACGGTGGTGGTATCTGGACCCACCTCGCTGTTGGCGCCTCCCATGACACCGGCCACTGCCACCGCCTCCTCGGCGTCGGCGATGACCAGCATGTCTGGCTTCAGTTCATGGGCCGTGCCGTCGAGGAGGGTGAGGGTCTCCCCGGCGAAAGCACGGCGAACGACGATCTTGCGCTTGCGAAGCTTCTTCAAGTCGAAGGCGTGGAGCGGCTGTCCCATCTCCAGCATGACGTAGTTAGTTATGTCGACTACGTTGTTGATGGGGCGCATGCCCGCGGCGACCAGCCGCTCTTGCAGCCAGGCCGGTGACTCCGCGATCTTTACGTCGTCGATGATGGCCGCCACGTAGCGGGGGCAGAGGTCCCGGGCCTGCACCTCGACTGTAGCCAGCTTGTCGACGGGTGGACCTGATGCCTGGTACTCGATGGAAGGCTCTCGCACCGCTTGGCCGGTGAGGGCGGCGACCTCTCTGGCCACCCCAAGCACGGCCAGCAGGTCCGGCCGGTTCGGCGTCAAGTCGAGGTCGAAGATGGTTTCGCCGAGGACTGCCGAGAGGGGCGCGCCTACCGGAGCTGCATCGGAGAGGACCAAGATGCCCTCGTGGTTGTCTGAAAGGCCCAGCTCCTTCTCTGAGCAGACCATACCCGCCGACTCGACGCCTCGGATCACGGCCGGCTTGAGGACGGCGGGCTTGCCAGTGTGGCCGTCGATGAGGCGGGCGCCGACGGAGGCGAAGGCGACCTTCTGGCCGGCAGCGACGTTGGGCGCCCCGCAAACCACGGTGTGGCGTTCGCCGCCACCGAGATCAACGGTGGCCAGCGAGAGGCGATCGGCGTTCGGATGTTTGCGAACATCGACCACCTGGCCCACACGAATCTTCTCCCATTCGCCCCCTGTGGTGATGATCTGGCCGACCTCGACGCCGGCAGTAGTGAGGCGCTGCGCCAGCTCTTCCGGCGGCAGGACAAGGTCGACGTATTCCGAGAGCCATCGCAGGGGCACCCGCACTAGCGCAACCTCCGGGGGTAGCTAGAACTGCTGTAGGAAACGCAAGTCATTGGCGTAAAAGTGGCGAATATCGTCCACCCCGTGGCGCAGCATAGCGATCCGCTCTATGCCCAGCCCGAAGGCGAACCCTGTATACTTCTCGGAACCATAGCCGGCATTGTCCAGGATCTCGGGATGGACCATGCCAGCGCCCAGGATCTCGATCCAGCCCGTCCTGCCGCAGGTACGGCAGCCCTCTCCCCGGCAGAGAAAGCAGTCGATGCGCAACTCCATCCCTGGTTCCACGAAGGGGAAGTAGTCGCAGCGAAAGGCCACCTTGCGGTCATGGCCGAAGATCCGGCGGGCGAACTCGGCCAACGTGCCCTTGAGGTCAGCGAGGCTGATGCCCTCGTCGACGGCCAAGCCCTCCACCTGGGTCATCATCCACTCGTGGGTGGGATCCGTGGCCTCGAACCGGTAGCATTTGCCCGGCACGACCACCCGGATAGGGGGTTGGGTCCGCTCCATGACCCTGACTTGGTTGGGCGAGGTATGGGTACGCAGGAGCATCGGACGTTGGCCATCGCGGACGTAGTCGATCCAGAGGGTGTCCCACATGTCCCGGGCCGGGTGGTCCGGGGGGATGCGCAGGGCCTCGAAGTTATAGCGGTCCCACTCCACCTCGGGCCCCTCCACAACCTGAAACCCCATGCTTACGAAGGCCTGGAGGACATCGCGCAGGGTCTGAGTTATGGGGTGAAGGCGGCCCGCGGGCAAGGGCGTCCCGGGAAGAGTGACGTCGACCCGCCCGGTCTCGATGGTCTTGGCCACCTCGGCCTCCTCCAGCTCGAGGCGGCGACGCCGGTAGGCTGCCTCCAGGCGTTCTTTGGCGGCGTTGGCCTGGGCGCCCACCAGGCGGCGTTCTTCCAGAGGGAGCGAGGAGAGGCTACGGAGGACGAGGGTGAGGCGTCCGCGGCGGCCAAGATAGGACACCCGCCAGGCTTCGATAGCCTCGAGGCCAGCCGCGGCTTCGAGCTCTCGCAGGGCGGCGGTTTCGATATCGTGGACGTCGTTAGTTTGGGAAGTCATAGGCGTATAATGGCGGACGAGCGGGGCCGTCGGCTATTATAGGCCCCGTCAGGAGGCAGGGGCAACGCCGCTCCGCCTCCCGGCAGGTGGTTGAAAGGGCACAGCCCTGCGATATGATTTGGCTTACGCAACCGGCCGCTTAGACGAAGGAGGTCTGCCAGATTATGCGAGCCTACGTGCTGATCGAGTCGGCGGTGGGGAAGGCGAATGCAGTGGCGGAGGGGGTAAGGAAGCTGAATTTCGCGGACGCGTCAGTGCTATCGGTGGACGCCGTGACGGGCCCGTTCGATGTCATCGCCCTGCTGGAATCCGATGACCTGGACAAGCTGGGCCGCGCCATAACCGACGGGATCCAGCAGGTAGAGGGCGTCCAGCGCACGACCACCTGCCTGGTGGTGCGCCTCGGTTAGCTCCAGCCCCTAGCTCCGAAGGCGCCCCGGCCCGCGGCGGGTGTTACAATGGTGGCGCGTAAGATGCCGCCGGCCTCTGTGTCGCAGCCAGCGGCGTTCATCTGATTCAAGGAGGGTCCCCTTGGCGTTCTGCCGGCTTGAGGAGATGACGTGGCCTGAGGTGCAGCGGGAGATAGCCGCTGGCAGGGACACGGTGGTAGTGCCTTTCGGCGCTGTGGAGCAGCACGGCCCGCATCTGCCGCTGGGCACGGACGCCATCTTTGGCGACGAGGTGGGCGAGCTCGTGGCGGACCGGCTGGGCGCTTTCATCGCCCCGACAGTGCGGATCGGCTGCTCGAGCCACCATCTGTCGTTTGCAGGCACCATAAGCCTTGAGGACGAGACGTTCTACCAGGTCGTAAGGGATGTCGTGCGGACGTTGGCCCGCCACGGGTTCCGGCGGCTGGTGCTTCTGCCCACGCACGGCGGGAACTTCAGGCCCTTGGGGGAGGCCGTAAACAGGATGGGGCCCCAGGAGGGCGTGCGTATCATCACCTTCCCCGACGTTTCGTTTCTTATGTCTGCCATCCTGCCTGTGGCGTCTTCTCTGGGTGTGACGCCCGCGGAGGGCGGGATCCACGCTGGCGAGTGGGAGACGTCGATGATGTTGGCCTTCCGTCCGGACCTGGTGAGGATGGCCGAGGCAGAGGTGGGTTACACGGGAGACCTCATGGGCGGCATCCAGAAGTTCTTCGAGGAGGGCGTGCATGCCGTCTCGGACAACGGGGTCTTCGGCGATCCCCGCCGAGCTTCGGCCGAGGCGGGGCGGCGCTACGTGGATCAGATAGTGGACGCCGTAGTCAAAGCCGTCGAGGCTTCGTCATAGACCGCAGCGGGAGGCTGGTGCAAGGTGATTAGCGTCGAGGAAGCGCTGGAGAGGATCCTGAGTTACGTGGACGTCCTCCCGGCAGAGGAGAAGCCTCTCCTCGGGGCCCTGGGGCAGGTGCTGGACGAGGATGTCACCGTTGGCTTCGATGTGCCGCCGCGTGACAACACGGCGATGGACGGCTATGCGGTGCGGGCTGAGGATACTGCTGGAGCCAGCCGTGAAGCGCCCCGGGAGCTGCAGGTCATCGGCGAGGTGGCAGCGGGATACGTGTTCGAGGGCACGGTAGGCCCCGGACAGGCAGTACGGATCATGACGGGCGCCCCGGTGCCCGATGGATGCGACGCCATCGTGCCCTTTGAAGAGACCGATGAGCCCTTCCAAAGGGCACCGGAGGGGGTACGGAAGTTGTCTGCTACCGTCCGGGTCCTCAAGGAAGCGAGGCCGGGAGCGAACATTCGGCGGGCGGGCGAGGACCTGCGGAGGGGCATGGTCGTGGTACGCCGCGGGACGGTCTTGCGTCCCTCCGAGATCGGGGTCATCGCTTCGACCGGCAGGGCCACCGTCCGGGTGATACGGCGGCCCGTTGTGGGTGTGCTATCGACAGGTGACGAACTTGTGGAAGTAGGCCGCGAACGCAAGGGCGTGCAGATCTACGACAGCAACGCCTACAGCGTAGGATCGTTGGTGCTCCGGTACGGCGGAGTTCCCCGGCTGTTGGGCATAGCCAAGGACACGGTCGAGGCGCTGACGGCGAAGATCAAGGACGGCATGGACACCGACATGCTCATCACCTCGGCGGGTGTGTCCCGAGGGGACTACGATGTGGTGAAGGAGGTTCTGGCCCGGGAGGGAGAGATAGCCTTCTGGACCGTGGCCATGAAGCCGGGGAAGCCCCTGGCCTTCGGCTGTTTCCACAAAGACGGCCGCCGCATCCCGCACATCGGCCTGCCCGGCAACCCCGTGAGCTCGATGGTGGCGTTCGAACTATTCGGTAGGCCGGCGATGCTGAAGATGATGGGTAAGACGGACTGGCGGAGGCCCGTGCTGAGGGCGGTCGCAGAGGACCGCATCGTCAATCGCAACGACCCCCGGGTCTTCTTTGCGCGATGCATTGTGCGCGAGCGCGACGGCCGCTACTATGCGTCGCTCACGGGCGAGCAAGGGTCTGGGATGCTTACCTCGATGATGCGGGCCAATGCCCTCACTATCATCCCGCCGGAAGTGGACGTGGTGGAGCCGGGCGAAGAGATCGATGTCCTCATGTTGGACTGGAGCCGGGGCGAAGAGTGGGGCTCTTATCTCGGAACGAGCCCAGGTCCCATGCCAGCAATCGTGCCTTAGGAGGGGCACGCCGGTCTAAAAACCGCCGGCGATGCTGCCGAAGGCGCCGCTGATCGCCAGACCGAGGGCTGTCACCGCCACAACGCAGACGATGGCGATGAAGGCCAGGACCAGCGCGTACTCCGCCAAGGCTTGGCCCTCTTCGCTATCTGATGGCCGCACCAGATTGGTCATCCTTTCTCTCATTGGCCGCTCCTTCTGGTCTTTAGTACTCGATCCTAGTGGTTAGACGCATCGGGCCGCCAGGTGGCACCCGGCGGAAGGTAAACGTTGGGGGAAAAGAGGGGCAAAGTCCGCTCACCTTGGCTTGAAGCGCAGCGTGATCTCGCGGTTCTGGCGGATGTCCAGGCCTACCACGAGGGTACCATCGGCCCGCGTCGCCGCTTCGAGCCCTGTGGGTTCGACGCCTTCGGGGCTCCAGGCTGAGGGGACGTGGAGGTATAGGTTCCCTTGGCCTTTCGCCACGGGGCGCAGCCGCAGACGAAGGGCCGGGGGTTCCCACGATTCGCCTTCTACCTCCACGGCGCCTTGCAGGAGATGAAAGGACGTGCCGACGACCTGCGGCCTTTCCTCGGACCGCCGCAGAGCGAGGAGCTTGCAACCGTGGGCTGGGATGGAGAAGCTGGCGGCGCCGGAGAGCGCGCCCAGGTACGTGTCCTCCCAGACGTCGAAGGTGTGGGTAGGCTCATCGGGAAGAGGCGCCCTCACCTCTGCCGGAGAGTCGGCCCAATTGAAAACCGCTTGGAGCTGGTGGGTTCCGCAGTCCAGCCTAAAGAGGGATGGCACGGAGGACTCGAAGAGGTCAAGGGGAATGGCGGACTGGCCGTAGGGGGGCAGCATCATGGACAGGAGGGCACGGCGCTGCGGCGAAAGGCGCATCAAGTTGTCGCTGTCGAGAATCATGCCGCCGCTCAGGGCGATGACAGTGGCGAGGCTGCGCACCTCGTCTAGGGTAAGGGCGGTCTCGGAGTCGCGGGCCAGCATGCAGTCCGGGTCGTTGAGCCAGAGGCGGCCGTGCATCCAGAACCGGCCCATGATGTTCCGGATGCCGTTCATGGTGGACACAAGGCTCAACTCGCTGCGGCCCTTTTCGCGCGGGGGCTCCGCGGGGTACCAGAAGGGGGCCACATCGGGCCCGATGCGGGTCCCGTTGACGATGCCGATGCTGGGACCTATGGGGTTGCCGCAGCCCAGGATGAACCTGTCGCCGGCCAGGCGGCGGACGAGCTCCATGGCTCGCCGGTAGGCCTCCGCCCGGGTGATGGTGCTATCGTGCCTGATGCCGTCGACGGCGCCGGCGTACAGGAAGTCGATCTTGATGTAATCGTACCCCCAGTCGTCGAAGATGGTGGCAAACACGTGGTGAAGCCACTCCAGCACGTCTGGACGTGTAAGGTCCATGGCGTAGCATTCCTGGCTCCAGTTCACCATGGCTACGTAGGGGCGCCCTGGGCTGTGCTGGACGGCCCAATCAGGGTGGTCCCTCCAGAGCTGGGACTTGGAGCCGATCATGAAGGGAGCGAGCCAGAGTCCTGCCTTGAAACCGCGGTCGTGGATCTGATCGGCGAGCCACTTCATGCCGCGAGGGAACTTCTGGTTAGGCGTCAGCCAGTCGCCGATGCCGGCCTGGTAGCCGTCGTCGATCTGGACGTACTCGACTGGGAGCTCATCCCGGTGCCAGCGGAGGAACTCCAAATTGGCGAGTATCGCTTCCTCGCTAACGCCCTGCCAGTAGTAGTACCAGGAGCACCACCCCGTGACGGGCTGTGGCCAGGGCTTGGCGCCCATCTCTGCGGCCAGGATGTCGCCGTAGGACTGCATGGCCACTAGAGGGTCATCGCCCAGGCGCACGAGAAGCTTCTCGGACCCCAGGTGGCCGCCTGGCGCTACCGGTACCCCGTCGCCGTAGGAGGCGGCTGTCAGGGCGGGGCCGTCCCGGTCCAGCCAGACCTGGGAGAATTGCCGGCCGGTGGTCACGAAGCCGGCAACGAAGGCACGGCCGCTTTCGCCGTCCTTGACGGTCGCCATGATCTCCGCCAGGAAGCGCCCCGGGCGCTGCGGGGGCTGCGTGCTAGGCCCGATGACCGGAGGCGACCAGTAGAGGTCTTCGCCGGAACAGGGCAGAACGATGGCCGGCGTCCAGTTCTGCCAGCCCTCTTTGTAGATCTTCCACCCGCTGGGCGGGCCGCCGAGACCGATCTTGGCCTCGTCGATCACATGAAACGCCTGGACGGCAAGAGGGGAATCGTTACGATTCTCTAGCCGCAGCGAGAGGAGGACGAAAGGTTGCCCCCCGTACAGGGTTGCCTCAAGGACGAGGGGTGAACCCTCGCATGCGAACTCCGCGGCCAGGCCGGCGCCCCAGCGGGCGGTTGCTTCAGAGGTGCGCCGAACGGAAAGGGCCCGGCTGCGGGTGGTGACGGATGCTGCATCCGCCAGAACTACCGTTGCGGCGGCTTCCGCCACGTATCGCCAGCCGGATGCCTCATCTACAAGGGAGAACGTGCCTTGCTGGGCCTGCAGTTCGACGCGGACGATCCCGTTGCTCATGACGATACCGGCGCCGACTTCCGTGAGTGTTACGTCAGACATGGCTGATGGTGAGTCCCTCCTCTGCTTTACAAACGTATATCTCGGGCGTCAGCCCGGTGGCGCTGGCGTACTCGCGTCCCACGAAGGAACGGAACTCGTCGATCCCGGCTGGGCGCAGTAGGTTGACGGTGCAGCCGCCGAAGCCGGCGCCGGTGAGGCGCGCGCCCAGCACTGCGGGCATGCGGCGGGCCAGAGCGACCAACAGGTCGAGCTCGGGGCAAGACACCTCGAAGTCTTGCCGGAGGCTCTCATGGGACTCCCAGAGGAGGTCACCTAGGGCCGCCGGGTCATCGCGTCGCATGGCCTCCACGGCGGAGAGGACGCGAGCGTTCTCGCTGACCACGTGTCTGGCACGCCGGTAAAGGACGGCCGGCAAGGCGTAGCGCCCCCCTTCCAGGACATCGGGGCACAGGTCCCGCAACGAGGGCACCCCTAGCATGCGGGCGGCCTCTGCGCACTCCTCCCGGCGGCGGTTGTACTCGGTGCTGCCGAGGCGCCGCGGCACCTTCGAGTCCACGACGGCTATGGCGATGTCGTGGGGTAGGGGCACCGGCTGGGCTTCCAGGGTCCGGCAGTCTATGAAGAGGGCGCGGCCCCCTTGCGCCAGGGCCGCGGCCATCTGGTCCATGATGCCGCAGCGCACGCCCACGAAGTCGTTCTCCGCCTTCTGGCAGAGAAGGGCCAGATCCTTGCGGCTGATCTCGCAGCCAGCGACCGCCGCCATGGCTCCGGCCACAGCGACCTCTAGGGCGGCTGACGAAGAGAGGCCGGCGCCCTGAGGGACCTCCCCGGTGAGCAGCATTTGGGCGCCCGGCAAGGGCCCCGCCGCCTGGGTGAGGGCCCAGCAGGCGCCGCGAACGTAGTTGCGCCAGGAGTGACCAGGCAGGCGGCCCGGCATGGCGGGATCGAATTCATCGGCCTCATGGAAGTCCAGCGAGTGGACCCGAATGACCGTGCTGCCCGGGTTCCGGCGTGCCGCCACCCGGATGGTGCGGTCGATAGCTACCGGCAGGACGAAGCCCTCATTGTAGTCGGTGTGCTCGCCGATGAGGTTGACGCGCCCAGGGGCCTCTGCCACGACGTTCGGAGGGCGTCCGTACGCGGCCTGGAAGGCTTCCAGCAGGGGTCCATATCGCGAGCCCATTGGGGTCAGTATAGGGGGCTTTGGGACGCTGGGGTAGCTCTTCCCGTTGTCAGTTTGCGGGCGTGGGCGATATGATTGGGACTCGATATGGGGGGCAGAGCTCTCGAAGGGCTGCGCGTGGTGGAGCTCAACACCACCGGGGCGGCATCCTATGCGGCGAAGCTGATGGCGGACCTGGGCGCAGACGCCATCAAGGTGGAGCCCCTGGAAGGCGACCCGGACCGGAGGCTAGGCCCGTTCCCGGGCGGCGAGCCCCACCCAGAGAAGAGCGGCACCTTCCTGTACCTGAACTGCAATAAGCGGGGCGTTGCCCTTGACCTGCGCCAGCATGAGGGACGCCTGGCGTTCCAGCGCCTGGCAGAATCGGCGGACGTGCTGGTGCACGACTATCCCCCCTCGGAAGCCGAGGAGCTGGGTCTCAGATACGGGGACATCAGCAGCGCCAATGAACGGCTTATCATGGCCAGCATCAGCCCGTTCGGGGAGGCCGGCCCGTACCGGGACTATAAGGCGTACGACCTGACGATCTCCTGCGCCGGGGGCTGGACGTTCATCAACGGGCAGCCCGGGGGTGACCATAACCTGCCTCCCCTGCGGACGTTCGGACGGCAGACGGCGTATCAGGCCGGCCTGAACGCGGCGGTGGCCACGATGGGCGCCTTGTTTGCACGCTTGCGGTCGGGTCGCGGGCAACACATCGAGGTGTCTGCGCAGGAGTGCATCACCGCCATGCTGGAGCTGAGTTTCGAGTTCTGGCCCTACATGCACGTGCCGGTGATGCGCTGGGGCCAACGTCCCGTGCAGCCCATCGACTTCTTCCAGTGCAAGGACGGCGGATGGATATTCGTCCTCTGCCTGGAGGAGCACCAATGGCAGGGTTTTGTAGATATGATGGGGAACCCAGAATGGGCTGGCTGGGAGGTGTTCGCCAACATCTTCGCCAGGGCTTCCAACTGGGACGTGTTGCGGCCCCTGATCGAAGAGTGGGTGGCGCAATGGACGGTCCATGACCTGTACCACGCGGCGCAGGCGCGGCGGATCCCCTTCGCACCCGTCTCGACCATGGCCGACCTCCTGAACTCCGAGCATCTGAAGGCGCGGGGCTTCTTCGTAGAGGTGGCGCACCCGGTGGCGGGCGCCTTCAAGTACCCCGGGGCGCCCTACAAGCTCAGCGCTACTCCGTGGGAGATACGGTCGCCGGCTCCGGTGCTGGGGCAGCACACCGACGATGTCCTTTTCGAGATCGGTATCACCGAGGGGGAGATCGAGGGCCTCAGGAAAAGAGGAACGATCGCATGAGCGGACCACTAGCGGGAATCCGTGTATGCGACTTTACCTGGGTTTGGGCAGGGCCATTCTGCACTCTGCAGCTAGCTCACATGGGCGCTGAGGTGATCCGAATCGAGTCCATGCGGCGCCTCTGCATTCTGAGGAACCTGCCTCCGTGGGCAGAGGGACAGCCGGGGATCAACAGGTCTGGCTATTTCAACCAGTACAACCAGGGCAAGAAGAGCATCACCCTGGACCTTTCCAAGCCGGAGGGCGTAAAGATAGCAAAACGGCTTGCGGGCATTAGCGACGTGGCCGTGGAGAACTTTGCGGCCGGCGTCATCGATCGCCTTGGTCTAGGGTACGAAGAGCTGCGGAAGGTGAAACCGGACATCATCATGATCAGCATGTCCGGCTACGGCCGCACCGGGCCGGAGGCGGGCTACGTTTCGTACGGCCCGGCACAGGTCCCCCTTTCCGGCCTCTCGTCCCTCACTGGATATGCCGGTTGGCCGCCAATGCACGTGGGGATATCCTACGGGGACCCGAC
The DNA here is from genome assembly GCA_034432935.1 of Dehalococcoidia bacterium. Taxonomy (GTDB): domain Bacteria; phylum Chloroflexota; class Dehalococcoidia; order SM23-28-2; family RBG-16-64-32; genus DAOUAG01. The sequence goes on from DAOUBD010000024.1 coordinate 26,485, forward strand.
GGCCGGCCTGCACGCCGCCTTCGCTCTCCTGGCCGCGCTGCTCTACCGGGAGCGCACTGGCGAGGGCCAGTACATCGATATGTCGCAGTGGGAGTCTACCATGGTGGTGATAGGGGAAGGGATCATGGAGTACACCATGAACGGGACTCAGCCCCCTCGGATGGGCAACCGGGTGCCGCACATGGCGCCCCACGGTGTCTTCCGCTGCGCTGGCGACGACCGGTGGGTGAGCATAGCCTGCGGGAGCGATGCGGAGTTCGCCGCCCTGAGCCGCGTGATGGGGCGTCCGGAGCTGGCATCGGACCCCCGGTTTCGTACGCTGGCGGACCGCAAGGTCCACGAGGACGAGCTAGAGCAGATAGTGGAGGCATGGACGTCGGCTCGCGATCCCTTCGAAGTCACGCGGCTGCTCCAGGCGGAGGGGGTTGCCGCATTTCCGCCCTTAATGAACCGGGAACTGGCAGAGGACCCGCACCTGAACCAGCGCGGCTTCTTCGTCGAGAAGGAGCATCCCGAGGTGGGGGTCCGCCAGCACGTGGGCATACCGTGGCGGATGTCGGAGACCCCCTGCGAGGTGACGCGGGCGGCGCCGGTGTTGGGCCAAGACAACGACTACGTGTATGGGGAGCTTCTGGGCCTTTCCAGCGCCGAGATAGCGGATCTGAAGGCGCGAGAGGTGATTTGCTGAGTTTGCTCCGGCCGGCCGCGTTGACCATGGAAGGCCGGCGATGCTACTTTGCCCAAGAGGGGGCTATTCCACGGTACGGGAGAAAGATGAGCGGTAACTCGCAGACTAAACTGTCGCCGTCACGGGCGGAGAAGCGCACGCGGAGAGGACCCCGGACCCGGCAGCAGATCTTGGACGTGTCCCTCCGCCTCTTCTCCAAGAAGGGGTTTGCACGCACGACGGTGCGCGATATCGCCCATCAGGCGGGGATTACGGACGCTGCCATCTACTACCACTTTCAGTCCAAGCGAGAGCTGCTGGAGGCGCTGGTGGAGGAGCGCGGCTTCGTCCACAGCCTCCAGAACCTGGAGCGGCTAGCGGCCGACTCTCCCCTGCGGGAGACGATGCTATGGATGGCGCGCGGCGCAATCAACATCATGGACGCGAACCGGGACTTCCTGCGCCTCATCATCATGGAGGGCCTGGGCGGCGACACTGCGGCGGTGGAGCAGTACCATCGGCTGCTGAACATGTGGGAGAGCGCCCTCGGCTCCGTCCTGAGCCGGTACGAGGAGAAAGGTGTGCTGAAGAAGAACTCCACCGGCACCATGGCCCGCCAGATCATCTACATCATCCTGATGGCCTTTGAGGATGCCCTCCTGGGGAGGCACGTCTCTAGTGGCGCGTCGCCGGAGGAAAGACAAAACGCTCTGGCCAGCTTCGTCGCAGCGGCCCTAGACCGCCTCCTCGAAGGGCCCGGAGAGCAGACGTAGAGCCCGGCGGCCTCAGGGTGAAGCAGCTCCGCATCGGTCTCATCGGCTGCGGCTTCATCGGCCGCTTTCATTCGGCCGCCATCCGAAACCTTATCCGCCTTGGGCTCGTGGACGCGGAGTACGCAGCGGTCTGCGACCGGGACCAGGCTCGCGCCCAGGCCTTCGCCGCGACAGCAGGCGTACGGTGGGTGAGCACCGACGCCAACGAGATCATCGATTCGCCGGACATAGACGTCGTCTTCATCTGCGTACCGACGGCGGCCCACAAGCCGTTGGTGCTGCGGGCGGCGGAGCGCGGCAAACACGTATTCTGCGAGAAGCCGCTGGCTACCAACCTGGCAGACGTGGAGGAGATGGTGGCGGCAGTGGAGAAGGCGGGCGTCAAGTCCGGCGTCGGGCTGGTACTCCGCCATTCGCCGATCCTCAACGTTCTCAAGTCGCAGACGGAGGATCCCACCCTGGGCCGCCTGATGGTCATCGTGTTCCGAGATGACCAGTTCTTCCCCATCCAGGGGCATTACGCCAGCGACTGGCGGAAGGACCGGCGGCAAGCTGGCGCCGGCACCCTCTTGGAACACTCGATCCACGATGTGGATGTGCTGCGCTGGCTAGGAGGCGATGTACAGCGGGTGCGGGGGCTGGTCCGCAACTTCGCCGGCCACGAAGGCATAGAGGACCTGGCTGTGGCCACCCTGGAGTTCGAGGACGGGGCCACTGCGCAGCTCTCATCTATCTGGCATAACGTCTTGGGAAGGCCATCCACACGCCGCCTCGAGGTCTTTTACGAAAACGGGGTCTTCTTTCTAGACAACGATTTTCTGGGCCCCATCTACCTGCAGACCCATGCCCGCGCGGCAGAAGTGATTCCGGAGGAAGAGGTGCGGACGCGCTACCTCAGATCCTTGGGCCTGGACGAGCCGTCCCTGGCCGAGGGGCTGCGCTACTCCCTGGAACAGTTCTTTTTTCTCAGGGCGGTGGCAGCGGACGAGCAGCCGTTTCCGGACTTCCGGGTGGCGTTGGAGGCCCATAAGGTAGTAGACGCCATCTACCGGTCGGCGGCGCTCGGAGGCGAAGCGATAGACCTGGACTGAGGGGTTGCCTCAGTCCCAGAGGAAGACTCTGGCGGGCGCGCCCTCGGCTCCGGCGACGTTGAGGGGCGCGCAGACCATGTGGTAGCGGCCCTGCCGCACCCGGCGCAGGTCCAGACCTTCTACCACCACTATTCCAGCCCCTAGGAGGAGCTTGTGGACAGGGTGCCCCGGGGCACGGAAGCGTTCGATGGATAGGTAGTCGATTCCCACTAGGCAGAAGCGGCGCTCCACCAGCCAGCGAGCTGCGTCCTCCGTGAGAGCGATGAAGTCGGTGTGGAATTCACTATCGTCCCAGAAGCCGCCATTGGGGGTCTTGAGGAGGAGGCGCGGCGTGTCGCCCGGGATGCCCGCGGCCTCCAGGCTAGCGGCCGCGATGTGCTCCTGACCGGTGTATTCCAGGACGTACGCTGGGCCGCAGAGGGCGTCGAGAGGAATCTGGTCGACAGTGGCCCGGCCGTCCAAGAAGTGGTGAGGAGCGTCGACGTGGGTGCCCGTGTGGGAGCCGAGGGAGAGGGCACTGAGGTTGACTTCAGCCCCGGCGGAGATGCGGGAAGTAAACTCCAGTTCTGGGCCTGGTTCCCCTGCGTAGGTGACCATGCCAGCGCGGATCGGTACCGAGACATCGTAGAGCGTCAAGATCGTCTCCCGTTTGCAAGGCAGGGGCTGCTGGAGTGGACAACAAAAGCGCTTCCCGGGCGCTCCGTTGCCGGACCTCCGACTCCAGGTCTCTGCCGGGCTTCGGGTCGCCCCTGGGCTCCGGTGAGTCCCTTCATCTCGGGCCGAGCGCGGCTCGCTCGGGAAGCACACCTAGTCTCTTGTATCCCGTCTAGGATGTCAAGTCCAAAGAAACGCTGTCTGGGCCATTCTTGGCGCTGCCGTGTGCGGTGCGCCTCCTCCATACTAGCCCGATCGCTCACGCACGGCCTCGCAGGCGGGCTTGACGTTTGAGGAGCCCGCGTCCCGCGGAGAGTTGGTGGCCTGCCGACTAGGGAAGGAGTTCGTGCTTGAGGATGCCGATGAATTCGAGGTTGCGGAACCGCTGCCTGAAGTCGAGGCCGTAGCCTACGACGAACTCGTCCGGTATCTCGAACCCCACGTAATCAAGGGGGACGTTGACGATGCGCCGGGCTCGCTTATCGAGGAGGGCGCAGACCTTGATGGAGGCAGGACGTTTGGTGTTGAGATACTCGATGATGTGGTTGAGGGTCATGCCAGTATCGACGATATCTTCGACTAGCATGACGTCTTTACCCTTGATGTTTTCGTCGAGATCCTTGAGGATGCGGACCGCCGCGGCGCCGTTGCCGTCGTAGGAGGAGATGGCCATAAGGTCCATAGAGCAGGGCACGGTGATATGACGCATGAGGTCGGCCATGAAGCAGATGACTCCCCGGAGGACCCCTATGAGCACCGGCTCCTTGCCAGCGTAGTCGCGGCTGATCTGGGCGCCCAACTGCGCTACCCGCTTTTGGAGCTTAGCGGCAGGGATAAGGATCTTGGATATGTCGGGAATCTGGTCTGGAGTGAGGGGCCCGTAGCCGTACTTGGCCAGGAGCCGCAAATAGTCGCGCCTCTTCAAGAGGATGATATTGATCTCTGGGTAGAGCTCCCTGAGGAGCCTCATTTTGCGGTCTTTTTCCGCCGTGAGGCTCGGCTTCATGGTGGTGAGTTCGACGTAGAGGTTGAAGTCGGGAAGGTAAAAATCGGGCGTAAAGGCCTCCGTTACGTGGCCATACTCCCAGCGCAAAGGGAAGGACCGGGGCTCGTACTGCCAGTCGATGCCGTAAAAGTCCAGAATGCGGGCGAACTCGTACTCGGCGTTGTGGGCGAAGGGTGGCGGAACCTGCGTGGGGGCGCCCGTGACGGGTATGCGGGCTCTCGGTGGCACGGCCCCAGACTTCACCCTAGGTTTGGGTGCAGCAGCGTCCGCTACGGACCCGCCAGATTCTTTTGAGCCCCGACGCCGGGCCCTGGTCTTTGGCCGCTCGTCCGCCTCCTTCGTTGGGGCGGATGCCTCGGCCTGCACCTCGGGTTGGGATGCTCCCCGCCGGCGCCGGGAACGGCCTCGCGCCGCGTCCGTGTCGCGCGGCGGCGCCTCTTGTGGTTCGGCAGCCGGCTGTTGGAGTGGCGCGGATTCCGCCTCAGGGCTCGCCGTGGCCTTGCGGTGGTGCTTGCGGCCGCCACGGCTGCCGCGGCGGCGCTTGGCTTTTTGGGAGGACTCTGTGACGGCCTCGGCAACCGCTGCAGGGGCGTCGGCGCCCTCCTCGGTTGCGGCGGCAGAGGGGTCGCTCGTGCCAGAGGCGGCGCCGGTTGTGGAAGCCTCCGAGGGCGATGGTTCCGCTGGCGAACCTTTGCGGTGGCGCCTGCCGCCGCGGCTCCGCCGGTGGGACGCCGGCTGGGGTGGTGCAGGGGCAGAGGAGTCTTCGGGAGAGGGAGGCGGCGATGGGGCATCAGCAGAGGTCCGGCGGCCGCGGACAGTGCGACGGGCGGAGGAGATGGCCTCCGCCACTGTGCCTAGCAATTGTTTGGCCCCTGCCATCTGCTTTCATTCTACCGCATCTAGAGGCCAAAGGGCTATGGCTCTTTCGCAGAAGTTGTCGACATATGTTGACAAGTAAGCAGGGTTCGCCGTCTTAGACCAGCCTTCAGCCTCTAGGTCGCCCAGCGTCACGCTGGGTTGAAGGATGGGAAGCGAGGCACGTATGCTGAAGGCCTGAGAGCATCTAGGGAGGGTCCAGCGGGTTCCAGATGCCGTTCATGGAGGTACCCGGCGGCCGCATCTACTACGAAGAGCACGGGAAGGGCTTTCCCGTTGTACTGGCGCACGGGGCCGGCGGCAACCATTTGAGCTGGTGGCAGCAGGTGCCGGAGCTCTCGCGCCACTATCGCTGCATCACCTTCGACCATCGTGGGTGGGGGCTCTCGGACGACAGCGGTGGGCAAGGCCCGGAGGCCTTCCCGAGAGACCTGCAAACGCTGACAGACCAGTTAGCGCTGCATGAGGTCTTCCTGGTGGGCCAGTCTATGGGCGGGTTGACCTGTTTGATGTACACGTTGAGGAACCCGGGCCGGGTGCGGGGTCTGGTGATGGCCAATAGCTTCGCCGGCATGCGTCGTGAGGTGTGGTTGGCCTGCGGCGAGGAGCTGCGGACGGAGGCTCAGAGGATATGGGAGCGCAGGCGCTCGGATGGCGTACGCCGGGCTCTGGCGCCCGATTTCAGCCGGCGGCACCGGAGTCGCGCCTTCTTGTACAAGGAGATACGGGGCCTGAACGAAGCGCGCCACGGTCGGCCAGCGATCGAGTCGCAGACGCTGAGGATGCGGGCCCTGGAGCGTTCGCCCGACAGCTCGGCCCGGCGGGAAGAGCTGGGGGCGCTCATGGTGCCTGTGCTCTTCATCGGCGGCGAGCACGACGAGGTGATGCCGCCCGCCCTGATGAAGGTAGCGGGCTCTCTGATCCCAAAGGCGCGAGTGGTCATCGTGCCGGGCGCTGGCCACTCCGTGTATTTTGAGCAGCCGGAGACCTTCAACCACCTGCTGCTGGAGTTCTTCAGCACTTGCCTATCTGAAAGCGCGCCTGGCCGTGAAGGCGCCTTTGAGCGATAATGGCGGTCAAGGATGGGCGGGAAGGAGACCACGGCTGGGGAGTTGCCAGGGCGTTCCTACTTGCCGAGGTTTCGTAACGTGGAGGCCTATGTGCAGCAGGAGAGGATACGGACGATCCATTTTGGCATCGGCGCTATAGGGGCCGAGGTAGTTAGGGCGGTGCTGGCCTCGCCGGAGATCGAGATCGCCGGGGCGATCGATGCCAGCCCGGCCAAAGCCGGTCGCGATCTAGGAGAGGCCGCTGGCGCCGGGCGCAATCTGGGCGTGCCGGTGCATTTCGAAGCCGGTCCGCTCTTGAGGGACGTTTACGCCGATGTCGTGGTGCACACCACAGGCTCGTCACTAACCGAGGTCTATCCTCAGATCATGGCCTGCATCGAGGCCGAAAAGAGCGTCATCTCGAGCTGCGAGGAGCTGGCATTTCCTTGGGCCCGCTATCCCGAGATCGCCCACCGGCTGCACCAGAGGGCGCGGGAGACAGGGGTGCGAGTGTTGGGAACGGGGGTGAACCCAGGCTTTGTGATGGACCTGCTGCCCTTGGTCGTAGCCACAGCCTCGCGGCAGGTGAAGTCGGTCCGGGTGGAACGGGTTGTCGACACGGCCACCAGGCGCATCCAGTTACAGCGGAAGACAGGCGCTGGGCTGAGCGTAAAGGGTTTCCAACAGGGTGCTTCCGCTGGCAGCATCGGGCACGTCGGGCTCCGGGAGTCGGTCTTCATGATCGCTGACACCCTGGGGTGGACGCTGGACGATGTGACCGAGGAGATAGAGCCGATTACGGCCAAGGAGCGCATGCGCACGGAGTACTTCTCCATCGAGAAGGGATACGTCTCCGGCCTGAGACAGGTGGCGCGAGGGTTGATGGCCGGCAAGGAGGTCATAAGGCTGGAGTTGGAGATGTCCCTGGGCGCCCCGGATCCGCACGACAGCATCGAGGTGGAGGGCCTTCCGCCGCTGCGGGTCGTCGTGCCGGGCGGCATAGCGGGCGACCTGGCGACGGCCGCCATCATCGCCAACTGCATTCCAGCGATGGCCCGGAGCCGGAGCACTGGGCTGCTGACCATGCGCGACCTGCCAGCGGCGCCGTACTACCGGCCGCCGGCGCCCAAGCGGGAGGAGGCGCCTTGACCATACTGGACACCTTTGTCAGGCGCCACAGCGGTTCGGCCAAGCTGTACGAAGAGTCCCTGGGCGTCTTCCCTTCTGGCGTCACTCACGATATCCGCTATGTCCAGCCCTTCCCGATATTCGTAGAGAAGGCGGAGGGCAGCCGGAAGTGGGACGTGGACGGGAACGAATACATCGACTACGTGATGGGCCACGGGGCGCTGTTCTTGGGGCATGCCCATCCAGCCATAACCAGGGCGGTCATCGATCAGGCCCAGAAGGGGACCCATCATGGCGCGAACCACCGCCTGGAGCTTGAGTGGGGGAGGCTGGTGAAGGAGCTGGTACCCAGCGCCGAGGAGGTGCACTTCACCAGCTCCGGCACCGAAGCGACTCTCATGGCCATACGCCTCGCCAGGGCCTACACGGGACGGGACAAGATCATCAAGTTTCAGCAGCATTTCCACGGCTGGCACGACGCCGTGGCGGGGGTGTGCCCCCCAGAGGCGTCTTCTCCCCAGGCGCCCGGCGTGCCGGCGAGCGTTTCGGCCAACACTGTCTGCTTGCCTCAAGGTGACGCTTCTGCCGTGCGCAATCGCTTAGCCGAGGGCGACGTGGCGGCTGTGATCGTCGAACCCACAGGGGCCTCCTGGGGGACGTTGCCGCTGCGACCAGGCTTCCTGGAGGAGCTGCGGGAGTCAGCGTCGCGCTACGGGGCTGTGCTGATCTTCGATGAGGTGGTGACGGGCTTCCGGGTCGCCCCTGGCGGGGCGCAAGAGCGGTACGGCGTACGGCCAGACCTGACGACGTTGGCCAAGATCCTGGCCGGCGGCCTCCCCGGGGGCGCTGTGGCGGGCCGGGCCGATATCATCTCTCTGCTGGAGTTCCGGGATGACTCGGACTGGAACGCCCGGCGGCGGGTTGCCCATCCGGGGACGTTTAACGCCAACCCCCTTTCGGCAGCGGCCGGGACGGCGATGCTGACCCTGGTGAAAGGGGGCGCCATTCATGCCCACGCCGATGGACTCAACGCCCGGCTCGTAACAGGCCTGAACGAGGCACTGGCGAGGACCGGAGTCGCGGGCTGCGTATATGGGCTCGCCTCCTATTTCCATATTCTGCTAGGGGAGGAAGCGCCTAGGCCCGAAGCCGGCATCGAGTGGCCTTTCGCCAGCGGCCGCGTGCCCACTCGCATGGCGCCACCCCTTGCAGCCTCTCTGAAGCGCGCCATGCTCAACCACGGCGTCGACCTGATGAGCGGCGCCGGGGGCTTCACCTCAGGCGTGCACACAGAGGCAGACGTGGAGAAGACGCTGGCGGCCTTCGAGGCTTCGCTAGCGGAGATGCGGGCGGAGGGCTTCCTCTAGCCCATCTTGGCGTCTATGGATGCCGCTGAACGGCGCCTCGTTGCTTACGCTGCCGCTGCCCACGGGCTGACTCACATCATGGAGCTCACCTATCCGGCGCTCCTTTCGCGCATTGAGGACGATTTCGGACTGCGGCCTGTGGTCACGGGAGCGATCGCTACGGCGTTTGGGTGGGCGTTCGGGAGCAGCGCAATCCCGGCTGGTTGGCTGACGGACCGGCTCGGTTCACGGCGAGTGGTGGTGTACGCCTTTTCAGGAGCTGCCGTCACCGCGGTGCTGGTCGGACTGGCACCCAGCGTCTGGCTCCTCACTGTGGCCTTGGCAGGTCTGGGCCTAAGCATCGGCTTGTATCACCCGGCGGGCCTCTCATTGATGGCCCAGGGTGTGCGTCAGCGGGGGCTTGCCATCGGCATGCACGGCGTGGCTGGGAATACAGGGCAGGCACTGGCGCCGGCGCTGGCGGTGGGTATGGCCATCGCCTTCGACTGGCGGGCTGGGTTCTTCGTGGTGGCGGGCCTGGCGGCCGTCTTGGCCGTCGTCATGGCCCGCATCCGGCTGCCGGTAAGGGGTGGACTGGAAGTGCTGGAGACCGTAGCTCCCCCCGAGGGCGGGAGTGGATCCCGCGGGCAGCCCCGCTCATGGGTACCGCTGTTGGTGGTATACGGCGCGTTTATTCTCGGGGGCACCGTGTACCGCGGGTCCATTACGTACTTGCCCAAACACTTGGAGAGCTATGTGCAGCAGGACTTTGGCGGCGCCTTCGTCACTGTCGCCCTGCTCATGGGCGCAGTGGGCCAACTGGCTGGAGGTGCCATGTCGGAGCGGGCGCCACTGGAGAGGCTGGCGCCAGCCATCGCCCTGCTAGTCCTGCCAGCTCTGGCCCTGACTGGGCTCCTGAGCGGAGTTTTACTGGTGCTGGCCTCCTCCGCCTTCGTGTTCCTGTACTTCGCTAACCAACCGGTCCTGACAGGGCTCATCGCCGACTACGCGCCGCCCGGCGCGGTAGGGCGTAGCTATGGTGTTTCCTTCTTCGCCGGGTTTGGCGTTGGTTCCCTAGGCGGTGTGATCGCTGGCGCCTTTGTCGACCGGTGGGACACGAGGGCAGCTTTCCTGGGTTTGACAGCCTTTATGGTGGTCACATTCGCCCTGCTAGTGCTGCTGCTCGTGATGGCGCAGGCGCGGCAGCGGAGGGAGGCGCTGGCCACGGCCGGCGGCGGGTTGCAGTAGGTTATCCTGTAATGGCCTGAGGAGGCGGGATATGGAGTTCGAACAGATCATCTACGAAAAGAGGGATGGGATAGCCACCATCACCCTAAACCGTCCCGAACGGATGAACGCCTTCACCCCCAAGATGCTCGACGAGTGGTATGCCGCTCTCCAAGACGCCCACCTGGACGATGAAGTCCGGGCCGTGATCCTGACGGGCGCTGGCAGGGGGTTCTGCACGGGGGCAGATGTGCGTGGGGGACCCCTCGATGGCCTGATGGACCGATCCCGCTCCCTGGCCGAGAACCGCAACTTCCTGCGGGACAGCGTACAGCGCATCCCGCGGCTGGCGGCGCTGATGGAGAAACCCTACATCGCCGCCGTTAACGGTGCTGCCGTGGGCGCCGGAATGGACATGGCGTCGATGTGCGACATCAGATTCGCAGCCGAGACGGCGCGTTTCGGGATGACCTACGTTCGCATGGGCCTCGTCCCCGGGGATGGCGGGTGCTACTACCTGCCGCGCATCGTGGGCATCGCGAGGGCGTTGGACTTGATCTGGACCGGTCGCCTCATCGACGCACGGGAGGCGCTGGCCATGGGCTATGTCAGCGCCGTTGTGCCGGAGGACGAGCTCATGGCCTACACCTGGGACTACGCGTCGAAACTGGCGAAGGGCCCGGCCGTGGCCATCCAGCAAGCCAAACGGCTCCTCTACCGGTCTCTGGACCTGGACGTTGATGCGGCGCTGGACTTGGCCCAACAGGCGATGCTCATATGCCGCAGCACAGAGGACGCCGTGGAGGGCCCGCGGGCCTTCGCCGAGAGGCGGGAACCCCAGTTCAAGGGGCGTTGAGGGCGCGGCGAGCCGGCCTGCCCTATCTCGCCGCGCCGCGCTGCACTAGCTCCTCGCTGGCCGTCCGCATCCCCTCTAACACCGCCTGGGCCTCCGGTCCTTCGAGAGGGACGGGCCGGGCCCAGTCTTCTATGATCACAGGGATGAATTCGACGCCGGCGAGGGCTCTATCGTAGAACCAATATCTTCCGATGACGCCCACCCGGGTCTCATAGCTCCACATCTGGTCGAAGATGAAGTTGCCGTGGGCGTAGGTTATGAGCCTGCCGCGGTACAGCTCGACGGCCTGGACCCAGTGGGGATGGTTGCCCAGGACGATGTCTGCCCCGGATTCTACCGCTAAGTGAGCCACCGCCACCGGATCGTCATCGGCGATGCCCGGGGCCGCTTGAGGCAGCGACACGTACTCGGCGCCCCAATGAACGGCGACCGCCAACACGTCTACCTGCGGCCTGAGGTCAGCAATGGCCCGGGCCATGGCATCGCGGTCTATGGGGCTGCCAACGCCGTTGAAGGCCAAGAAGCCGAATCGGAGGCCGCGTATCTCGACGATGGCCAGCGCTTCGCTGTTGGCCCAGCGGAGGCCGGCCTCTTCCAGATGCCGGCGGGTCTCCTCGATCCCGGCGGGGCCGTAGTTACCGATGTGGTTGTTCTCCAGGGTGGCCACGTCTACGCCGGCCCGGGCAAGGGCGGCGGCGAAGCCTGGCCTGCCGCAGAAGACGAAGCCGCTATCGTGGTAGGGGCAGTCCGCTATGAGGGGCGCCTCGAGGTCGATGACGGTGATGTCGGCGGCGGATAGAATGTCGCTGGTGGCGGCAAGAGGATACGAGAAGTCGTCTCCGCGGCTGCGGATAATGACGTCCGTATAACGCGCTGGAATGACGTCCCCCGTGGCAATAATGGTTCGCAGGCGGGCGGGATCGAGGCCGCCCGTTAGGCGTGCACTGGCGCCGAAGATGTCTTCGAGGGTTAGAGCTGGCAGCGAGGCCGGGGACGGGCTCGGCGCGTAGGGCGAAATGGCCAGGGGCGTGGATAGAGGCAGCAGCACGGGCGGGCCGGGGGCTACAGCCGGGCGGTCTCCCATTCCTAGGATGAGCCCGGCAGCGGCCAGGGCCGCCAGCACCGGCAGCGCGACCATCGAGCGCCTGGGCATGACATCACCCCTACGGCGTCCCGTAGTATACTAGCGCCGGCAGAATTCGGCGAGGGAACGGCGGTGGAGTTCCGGTTTACGCCCCAGGAAGAATCGTTCCGGCAGGAGATCCGCGATTTCCTGAGGGCCGAGCTGCCCCCGGGCTGGGCGGAGTCCGGAGGCGCGGGGCCGTTGGGCGAGGGAGGCGAGGAGCGATGGGAGTTCTTGCGCCAGTTCCAGCGGAAGCTGGCGAGCAAGGGCTGGCTCACCCTGGCCTGGCCCCAGGAATACGGAGGGATGGCGGCCGGGGTGATGACCCAGGTCATCTACAACGAAGAGATGGCCTACCACCGGGCCCCGACACAGGTGGGCGTAGGGCCCGACCGCGTGGGGCCCACGATCATCCTCTATGGGACCGAGAAGCAGAAGGCACGACACCTGCCGGGGATCGCTTCTGGTGAGACAGTGTGGTGCCAGGGTTTCAGCGAACCCGGCGCTGGCTCAGACCTGGCCTCCCTCCAGACCAGGGCCGTGGCCGATGGCGACTCTTTTGTTATCAACGGGCAGAAGATCTGGACCTCCTTGGCCCACCGTGCTGACTGGTGCATCCTACTGGCCAGGACGGATCCCCAGGCCCCGAAGCACAAGGGGATCAGCTACTTTCTGGTGGATATGGGCACGCCCGGCATCCGCGTGCGGCCGCTCATCGATCTACTCGGCCGTCACACGTTCAACGAGGTGTTCTTCGAGGACGTCCGCGTGCCCCGGGACTGTCTCGTCGGGGAGGAGAACCGCGGTTGGTACGTGGCCGCGGCCACCCTGGACTTCGAGCGTTCAGGCATCAACCGCGTGGTAGCAGGCATCCGCCTGTACGAAGAGCTCGTGGAGTACGCGGCGCAGAAGCGGGTTAACGGCCGGCGATTGATAGACCTGGCGCCCGTTAGGCACAAACTGGCGGAGATCGGCATCGAGTTTACGGTGGGCCGGCTATTGGCCTACCGGGTGGCCTCCATGCAGGCTCGCGGCGAGGTGCCCAACGCGGAGGCGTCGATGTCCAAGCTATTCGGTTCGGAGCTCCAGCAGCGTTTGGCATCGGCCGGCCTGGGCATCTTGGGGCTGGCTGGCCAACTGGCTCCAGGTCTGGCCTGGGCGCCTCTGGGCGGACGCCTGGAGCAATACTACCTTTTCGCATCGGCGCTGACTGTCGCCGCCGGCACCAGCGAGATCCAGCGCGGGATCATAGCCGGGCGCGGCCTCGGCCTGCCTCGGGGCTAGGCGCTGCCCAACCGTGACAGCGGGCCCCACAGCAGACGAGCCGGCCTCGCTATCGCCGGCATGGGGGCATTTGGTGGCGATAGGTCTGGCTGTGGCTGGCGGAGTCCTGGGGATCGCCGGCGCGGCCGTGCAGGAGCTGCGGGCTGGTGGCGGCCTGGCCTTGGCCTTCATCGGCGCACCCATCATCGAGGAAGCGCTCAAGCCCTCCGGCGTCTACATCGCCTTGGCCCGTTGGCCCTCCATCATGCGGGGCCAGATGTATACCGCCCTGTTGACAGCGCTGGCGGGGTTGACCTTTGGCGTTATCGAGAGCCTCGTGTATGTGACCCTCTACGTATCAGACCCGCCAGAGTGGTTTACGGCCTATCGCTTCACCGTGAATCCAGCAGTACACGCGGCGGCCAGCTTCCTAGTAGGGCTGGGCCTGAACCGTGCCGTCATCGATTGGGCGTATGGAAGGGCGCCGCTACCCAGGCGCAGCCGGGACCTTTACCTGGCAGCGGTGGTCTTGCATGGCGCGTACAACGCTGCCGTGACGATCTTGGGGTTCACGGGAGCGCTGGACCCAGGCTAGTTGGCCTAGCAGTCTTTCAGCCGCCTGAACTCTTCGCCGAGGATGTTCCAGACGAGGTCCGGCCGGGCGCAGGCGATCTTCGACATGGAGGCGGTGCCCTCGTAGCTCCAGGCCGCGATATGGGTGGCCCCCACCTCTGCGGCCACCTGAAGGCCGATGCGGAGCTCCGACTCGCGTCCCGCCGGCACGGAGAAGGCCTGTACCCAGAGCTGAAGCCCGCGATTGTGTCGCCGGGCGGCCTCCGCTGCCTCCTGGCCGTAGGCGCGCATGAAGGATTCGGCATCGGTGCCGAAGAGGTACCAGTAGGGGTCGCACCCGAAGATGTCCAGGTCCGGTATCGCTGCGGCCCGGTCGAAGTCGCCCACCCCCACGTGCTGCGCTGCCTCGGCGGCGCCAGGCGGCCGGCCCTGGAGGCCGTCGCTGACAAGGCGGCGGAGGCGCTCCTCCGGTTCTGGGAAGCCATGCTTGGCTAGGCCGGTGGGGATCAGGCAGAGAGCATTCTCCAGCCCCTTTTCGTGCCCGTGTCGGCACAGTTCGGTCAAGAGGTTCACGAGGGATGTCTCCCGGAAGGCTCGGACCTGCGGGATGAATTCATCGGGCATCTCGTAGCCGAACCAGTCTTTGAACAGAGCCCGGCAATGGCTACAGCGGCAGGCCCAGGCCCCGGACAGGTCGCCGTGCCAGAGGCCCGCCCAGAAGTGGGGCTCATCCCAGAAGATGACATCGCCGCCAACGGCCGCCGCGGCCTCGATCCAGGAGCGGAGGAAGGCGCGCGTGTCAGGGTGGTTCGGGCAAGCAGCGGGGGCCCGCCGGCCGTCCGAGAGGACCTGCCATGTCTCCGGGCGATCCAAGGGCAAGCGGGTGAAGGTTTCGCCGGAGAAGATGCCGGCAACCCCCCAAGGGTCCAGCCAGGCCTCGAGTCCCGCGTCGTGGGTGGCCCGTATGACATCGCGCATAGCATCGCGGTAGTAGGCGAGGTCTGTTTCGGTGAAGCAGTGGACGACGTAGGTGCAGCCGTGGTCCACGATGTCCTGTAGATCGGCGCGGACGTGGCGGATAGTTCGTGAGGAGAAATAGGAGACGCCTGTCTGCATGGCTGGCCGCAGTATAGCGGATGGCTAAGGTTAGAAGCTAAAGGGCTCCTTTCATATGATGGGCTTGGTATGGCGGACACCGATAGCTCCCCTACGGGCGACCCGATCAACGCCTTCTTCCGTGAGGCGCTGCTCATCGGTTCAGACGCCACGCGTCTCTACCTGGTGAGGCATGCCCAATCGCAGGGCAACACCGGAGAGGACCTGGCCAGCGGTGACCCGGACCTGACGGAGGTGGGCCGCCAGCAGGCTCGGCGCCTCGGAGAGCGCATGGCCCGCCAGCGGATCGACGTGATCTATGCGAGCCCGCTGCGGCGGACGCAGGAGACGGCGCTGGCTGTCGCTGATGCCCTGGGGCTCGAGGTCATCCCGAAGGCTGACCTGCGGGAGATCGACCTGGGCCAGGGCAACGCTGACGTGCGGTTGCTTTCGTCAGAGGAGCAGGAGCGCGTGGCCCGCCGGATCGTGGACGAGGGAACCTGGGACGCGTTTCCGGGCAGCGAGGGCAGCCGGGCAGCGCGACGCCGCGTACAACAGGCTATCGATAGCATCGCGGCGCGGCACCCCGGCCAGCGGGTGCTGGTGGTGACCCACGCAGGCGTTATCCAGACCTACGTCAGCCTGGTGCTAGGGTTGAAGCGGGACTTCGTCTTCTATCCGTTCAACGCTAGCATCACCTCTATCCGCGCCAAGGGTCAGCGCCGGGTTATTTGGCGCTTGAACGACATCGCCCACCTGGCCGGCATGCCGGCGGGCTACGGTGGAATCAGCTGACAGGAGGTAACCTATGCCTGGCCCCCTGGAAGGCATCCGTGTTCTGGACTTCACCATCGCTCAGCAGGGCCCCTACGCCACGATGCTCCTGGCGGACATGGGGGCAGATGTCCTCAAGGTGGAGCAGCCAGGAAAGGGTGATGTGGCGCGGGTGTTAGGGGTCGACCTGAAGACGGGTTTCAGTGCCTATTTCCTGGCGATGAACCGAGGCAAGCGAAGCTTGGTGCTGGATGTGAGAAGGGAGAAGGGAAGGGCGATAGCGCTGCGGCTGGCCCGGGACTGTGATGTGGTGGTCCACAACTTCCGGCCCGGCGTAATGGAGAAGCTGGGGCTCGGCTACGAAGCCTTCCGCCAGGTAAACCCCAGCATCATATACGCCGAGGCCTCCGCCTTCGGTACGAAGGGCCCCATGGGCCGGAAGCCCGGCAACGATATCCTGGCCCAGGCGCTGAGCGGCCTGATGAGCGTCACCGGCGATGGCGAAGCGCCGCTACCGGCGGGTGCCGCCATCGCCGATCACATCGGCGCCCTGACGCTGGCCCTCGGGATCGTCAGCGCGCTGCTGTGCCGGGAGCGCACGGGCCAGGGCCAGCGGCTGGAGACATCGCTACTCGGGGGCATGCTGGCGGCCCAATCGTGGGAGCTGACGCTTCACATGATGACGGGGGAGCTGCCTTCGCGGGCGGGACGTGGCAACCCCTACCTCCTGTTCCAGTGGTACACGTACAGGACAGCCGATGGCTGGATGGCCATCGGGGGCATCGACCCCACCCGCTGGACGGCCTTCTGCCACGCCATCGGCTGGCCTGCGCTGGAGACGGACCAGCGCTTCGACTCGGCGGGGAAGAGGATCCGCGGGCGAGACGAGCTCAACGCCCTATTGGACGCCCACTTCTCTACGCGTCCCACGGCAGATTGGCTCTCCCGGCTGGAGGCAGCCGACATCTTCTGCGCACCAGTGCTGAACTATAGCGAGATCACGTCCCACGAGCAGGCCAAGGCAAACGGGTACATCGTGGAGACCGAGCATCCGCGGACGGGCCGTACGCGCGTTATCGCCTGTCCCATTAAGTTCGAGTCGACGCCGGCGCACTCCGACCGGCCTGAGCCCGGGCTCGGGGAGCACACGGACGAAATCCTGGCGGAGTTCGGGTATGCGGATGGGGAGATAGCGGCGCTGCGGGAGGACGGCGTTACTGGCTAGCCGGCTCCACCGCCTGCTTGGCGCTCTTGCTCCAGAATGATGGGCACTGGGCTGGGCAGGGGCCCGAAGACGGCCTGCGCCTGACGCAGGCGGGCGACCTCATCCTGGGAGAGACCGAGGAGGGAGGCGAGTACTTGGTCTGTGTGCTCGCCGCAGGCCGGGGGCGGGCCCTGGATCCCGCCTGGCGTTCGGCTCAGTCTCACGGGGGTGTCTGGTATGCGGAGCGTAAAGCCCGAGGGATGGGCCACGTCCACCAGCATGCGCCGGGCCTGGACTTGGGGGTGGGCTGCGGCCTGGGCGATGTTGTTGAGGGGGCCGCAAGGAAGCCCGATGTCGTCGAACTCCCGCAGCCATTCCTGGGTGGTCCGCTCCTTCAGGGCCGCGCTGAGGACTGGCTCCAGTTCCGAGTGGTGCTTCGTACGTAGGCCCGGTGTCGCAAAGCGCGGATCGCCGATCAGTTCTGGACGCCCAATGGTGGCGCAGAAGAGCTCCCATTGGTTCTCTACGCCCCAGGAGATGGCGACGACGATCCAGCCGTCTTTCGTGGGAAAAGCCTGGAACGGCGTGGTAGCCGGATGACGAGTTCCCATGGGCTGTGGCACTTCGCCCGTCGCGAAGTAGCGCACGAAGGCGTTCTCCAGGATGGCTATCTGGCAGTCGAGCATGCTTATGTCGAGCATCTGGCCCCTGCCGCTGATGTGGCGTTCGTGGAGGGCCGCCAGGATGCCGATGGCAGTGTAAAGGCCAGCGGTGATATCACCTTGGGAGACGCCGGGGCGCACGGGGGGACCGCCCGGCTCTCCCGTTATGCTCATGATGCCGCCCATGCCCTGGACGATGATATCCAGGGCTGGCCGGACCCTATCGGGGCCGGTCTGGCCGAAGCCAGAGGTGGCGGCGTAGATGATGCGGGGGTTGCGGGCGCTGAGGACGTCGTATCCCAAGCCGAGGGAGTCCATGGTCCCCGGCGTAAAGTTTTCCATCACCACGTCGGCCTTCTCCACGAGGCGCAGGAATACGTCCTTGCCCAGCGGGTTCTTTAGGTCGATGCAGATGCTTCTCTTGCCGCGGTTGATGGAGAAGAAGTAGGCGCTCTCGTGGTCCACGTACGGGCCCGTCGTGCGGGCGACATCGCCGAAGGGAGGGCGTTCGACCTTGATCACGTCTGCACCAAGGTCGCAGAGGATCATGGAGGCGAAAGGCCCTGCCAGGACCCATGTCAGGTCCAGGACGACGATGTCCGAGAGGGGGCCCTTCATGCCGGGCCTATGATACCTGGCCGGCAGTTGGGCGCGCTACGGGATGCTGCGGCCGGTCACCAACTGGAGCGGCCGGGCCGGACCTTAGCGAAGCAGTCGCTGCAATAGACTGGCCGGTCCTGGCGGGGCTGGAAGGGCACCTGCGTTGGACGGTGGCAACTGTCACAGACGGCATCGAACATCTGGCGTGACCCGCCATAACCGCCGCTGTAGCTGCCTCTTGCGCCCCGCCGGGCCTCACGGCAGGACGGGCAGCGCTTGGGCTCCTGGTATCCCTTCCGGGCGTGGAACTCCTGGTCTTCAGCCGAGAACGTGAACTCTGACCCGCACTCTACACAAGAGAGGGTCCTGTCTTGGTATGCCACTTCGATGACCTCCTTGTTCGGCCCTGGGTTAACGTCCGGTCATCGAGCAGTGGCTTGAGGGGCAGCCGACGCGGGACTTTAACCGCCGGCGGCCTGCTGGAGCCTCCCTTCGGCACCAGAGCCAGCCGCGGGCAACCGTATTTCCGGGCCAATGGTAGCACTTGGCCGGGGCCTTGACAACGCTTCTCTGGCGCTGGAGTGCCCGATTATTAGCGCCGGCCCGGGCGCCGGTGGCGGGGTGTTCAGCCGGGGCGGAAGGACGGCTGGCCGTCGTCTGCTGGGGCCACGATGCGCGGCTCGGCGCCGCTGTACTGGGCAAGAAGGCGGGCCAGCTCGTTGATGTCGTCTTTGGCGAAACCATAGGTCGTATACACCACGCGGCCGTCTTTGATGAGAAAGATGGTTGGGGTGGCAGGCGGATCGCAAAGGACCGATGCCTCGAATGTGGGGGCATCGACAAGCACCGGGAAGTCCAGGCCGTGATCCTGGGCATAGGCGGCGGCGGGCTCCGGCGGGTCCTGAGCTATGGCCCAGAGCATCCAGCCCCTCGGGTACACTTCGCGGAGCTTCCGGATGTAGGGGAAGGTCAGATCACACGTTTCGCAGGTGGTCTTGAAGAAGACGAGGAGCAGTGGTTGACCCCGGGCGTCCTCCGGATAGGCGTAGCGTCTGCCGCCGGTGTCCCGGAGCCCGAAGGCTGGAGCCGTGCCGCCAGTTGCAAGTGGCATACGCCGCTACCGCCCGAAGGTCTCGATGATGGCCTGGCGGTATCGCGCCGTCTCTCCGGGGTCGATCATCTCGCCAGGAGGCGTGAGACATATGCTGTCGGCCAAATCGGCGTAGGGGGCTAGCTTCCGCCGTACCTCATCGGGGGTCCCGGCGACAGCGAAGGTGTCGACCATGTCGTCCGTGATGGCATCCGTCATGGCCTGGGTGTCGTTGCGTAGAAGGGCCTCACGGACGGCCTGCACCTGGCGTGGGAACGCAGTGAAGAGGGGCTCATAAGTGTTCACGGTGGCGTAGAAGGCGATGGTGGCGGCTGCGGCACGGCGGGCAGCAGCGGCATCCCGGTCCACGGCGCAGCAAACGGCGAGGGACAGGTGGAAGCCGTGGCGCTGGCGGCCAGTTTCCGCCAGGCCGCGCGCGACCGAGGGAAGGACGACGTTGCGGATCCACTGGAGGGAGTAGATGGGGTGGCCCAAGAGCCCATCGGCGACGGCGGCAGCGGTCCGGATCATCCCTTCCCTCACTGCCGCAAGGTATATCGGGATTTTCTCCCGCACAGGACCGAAAGGGCGTTTCCAGCCCTGGATGTCGACATCATAGTACTGACCCGAGAACCGTATGGGGCCACCGGCGTGGGCCTTCTCCATGATGAGCCTGACGACCTCTATGCACTCACGGATATGGGGCGTTGGCTTGCCGTAGGCTACGCCGTGCCAGCGTTCGTTCAGGCGCTTTAGGCCGGTGCCCAAGCCAAGGATGAAACGCCCCCCGGAGAGCACGTCCAAATCGAGAGCTGAGAGGGCCGTGACCCAAGGGCTGCGCACGAAGGCCAGGGCGATAGACGTGCCCAACTTGATGCGTGAGGTGGAGACGGCAGCAGCGGCCAAGGGCAAGAAAGGCTCGTGGAACATCTCAGAGGCCCAAATGGCCTCGAAGCCGGCTGCCTCGGCCGTCGCCGCAAGGTCGGCGAGCCGGCCGGCGCTGGCCACGTCCACTGCTATCGATAGGCGTTCCATGCACGTGGTTGCCGTATACTGATCGAGTCAAGGGTATCTCAGGCTATGCCACCACGCCAGCGAGGGAGAAGATGAAGGTTCTCGTCACCGGCGCCACAGGTTTTTTGGGGAGCCACTTGGTGGATAGGCTGGTGGGCCGCGGTGATGAGGTGCGGGCCCTGGTCCGGCGCAACAGCGATACGTCGCATCTCAAGACCCTGGACGTGGCCATCTTCGAAGGCGATGTGACGCAGCCAGAGACGTTGCGGCCCGCGGTAGAGGGAGTAGAGGCCGTATACCACACAGCCGCCAAGGTGAGCGACTGGGCCCCTTGGCGAGAGTTCGAGATGACGACTATATACGGCACTCGCAACGTCTTGAGGGCGGCTGCTAGCGCAGGCGTGAGCCGCTTCCTTCACGTGAGCACGGACGCCGTATACGCCCTGAGGGCGTTACGGGGCCGCATCACCGAGGACTCGCCCCTAGAGCGGCGGTTCGGGCTGCTGGACTACTACCGCCGGTCGAAAGCGGCGGCTGAGCGAATCGCGCGGCGGTACCAGAGGTCGGGCGTAATGGGTGTGACGATCTTGCGTCCGGGGCTGCTGCTGGGAGAGCGCGACCGGACGATATATCCCGGGGCCGTGGAGTTCTTGGAGAGCAGCACGGCGGCTTACCTGGGCGATGGCAACAACCGTCTCCCCTACGTGTACGTGGGCGACGTAGCGGAGGCCTGTATCCTTGGGATCACCGAGCCCCAGGGCGCCGGCCGCATCTATAACGTGGCCTCGGACGAGCCCGTCACGCAGCGCGACCTCTTCGCTGCCGTCGCGGCCGCAGCACGGCTCAAGCCGCCGCGCCGTTCCGTGCCGGTGCGGGCGGCATACCTGGCGGCCTTTATCCTGGAGATGTGGTGTCTCATCGAAGGCCGCAAGAGGCGGCCATCTCTAACCCGCTACGGAATCAATCTCATAGCCTTGAACTACGACGAGGACTGCTCGCGCTTGCGCAGGGAGCTGGGCTGGAGACCGACGGTGTCTTTGCGAGAGGCGGTGCAGCGTACGGCTGAATGGGTCTGCCAGAAATCGGACGCAGGGGGCAGGACGAAGGGTGTCTGAGGATCAGCGCCGGTCCGCTGATTTCCGGCGCGTGATGGGGCAGTTCGCCACCGGCGTAGCGCTCGTCACGACCCGCCTAGGCGGGCACCTGCACGGGATGACGGCCAACTCCGTTACCTCGGTGTCGCTGGACCCCTTGCTAGTGCTGGTGTGCATCGACAAGAGCGCCGACACCCATGAGATAATCGCGCAGTCGGGCGTCTTCGCTGTGAATTTCTTGGGCCAGGGACAGATGGCGATCGCCGAACGGTTCGCGAAGAAGGCGCCCGGCCAGGAGCATGCCATAGCAGATGTCCCCCATTTCTTCGCCGTCACCGGCAGCCCGATCGTCCACGGCTGTCTGGCCTACTTGGACTGCCGAACGGCGGCGCGATACGAGGGCGGCGACCACACGATCTTTGTGGGCGACGTGCTGGAGGCCAAAGAGGTCGCCAAAGAGAGGCCCCTCGTCTTCTACAGAGGCCAGTACCGCTCCCTCGGGCCACGTATTCCGGGCGGGGCCGAGAAAGTTGACCGATGACGCCGCCGCCACGTACGGTGGCCTAGGAGGAGGCATTGGGTCAGTCATCTTACGTGCTCAGGATCGACGGTGAGGTCGATAGGCCCCTTGCCCTGACGCTAGAGGAGATCCTGTCCCTCCCCTTCGTCGAGCGGTCCGTGCGGCTGGACTGCGCCGGCGGGCCGAGGGACGATACGGTGATGCGGGGCCCGACGCTGGAGCACCTCCTGGCCATGGCCCAGGCCCGCGATGGCGCTTGCCTGGCCGCTTTTCACTGTGCCGATGGGCTTACGGAGACGATCCCCCTGGTGGACCTGATCCAGTGCCAGGCCTTCCTGGTCTATCTGGCGGACGGCGAGCCGGCTGGGGAGGCGGACCGGCCGGTGAGGCTGGCCATCCCGGGCAAGTTCGGCCACCTGTGGGCGAAGTGGGTGTGCCGCATCGAGCTGCTCTCGGAGCCCCCGGCCTAGGTCTGCGGCCGGTTCCGCGGCGGCGTTGCACCCTGCACCACCGCCTTCACTTGCCCGTCAGCCACGAGACACAGGAGGTCGATGCCGGAGTAGAGGGCCGGGTCGTAGCCACGGACGGCAGTCGTGACTCCTTCGTTCTCCATGCGGGCGTAGGGGGCCAGCAGCACGATTGCCCTCAGGTCAGCCGTCCGGCCCCGTAGCGCTGGCGCCGCCTGGCTCAGAATCCGCCGCGTGTTCCTGCGCACGGCCAGACCAGCCTCTGCCAACTCTTGCGCCCCGTGGCCCACAATCACAAAACTGCTCAGACCCTCCACCCGCTGTATCGTCCAGGCGTCGATAGTCTCCACCTCGCACCAAGCCCCCACGTCCAGATCCGCAGCCTTCTGGCTGATGCTGTCCAGGAGGGCCTCCAGATGGGGCTCACTTTCCGGCAGGCGGTGGAGGCCCGTGGAGTCCAGCTCGTAGGTCCCGCGCACCCGCTCCGTAAAGCGGGCCCAATACTGGCTCAGCCCACCGACTACCGACACCACGTTACCGGACTCCGATATCTTCCGTAGATAGAGTTTCGTGGGCAAAGGCAGGTAAGAGCGCTCGCGAGGCCCGAGGCGCAAGGCCGCCTCTCGCACCGTGTTGGCGAACTCGCCGACGGGGAGCCCTTCCGGCGGCAGACCGGCGCCAGGTGGGACCCATAAGGCGTAGCCGCCGGGCAGGGAGGCCGATAGCTCCCGTTCCAGTCGTTGCCGGGCAGAAAGCCAGGACGGGTCATCGCTCTCGATTACGGGATGGACCTCGACGGCGATGGTCAAGCCATCGCCGTGCGCGGAGGCCTGGTTGCCGGAGCGGGAGACCAAGCGGAGGCTGAGACCGGAGGCCCCGCTAAGCCAGGTCAGGAAGAGGTGTAGGGCTAGTTCGATTTCACCGCCCATGAGTTCGGCCATCAACGGCCGGCCCTTGCTTAGTGGACGGACTCGACGATCATGGCGATGCCCTGGCCGCCGCCGATGCAGAGGGTAGCGAGGCCCCGTTTCGCCTCACGGCGCTTCATCTCATGCAGCAGGGTCACCAGTATGCGAGTGCCGCTGGCGCCAATGGGGTGGCCGAGGGCGATGGCTCCGCCGTTGACGTTAACCCGCTCCCAATCCCATCCCAGCTCGCGGCCGACGGCGAGAGACTGGGCGGCAAAAGCCTCGTTGGCCTCTATGAGGTCGATGTCTGCCAGGCTCAGGCCCGCCTTGGCCAGCGCCTTTTGGGTGGCGGGCACTGGGCCGATGCCCATGATCCGTGGCGGAACGCCTGCGCTGGCGTAAGATCTGATAGAGGCCATCGGCTGGACCCCCAACTGTTCTGCTTTGCGACGGGACATGACGACCACCGCCGCAGCTCCGTCGTTGATCCCTGAGGCGTTGCCCGCCGTGACGGAGCCATCGGGAGAGAAGGCGGGCCGAAGCTTGGACAGCACCTCTTCTGTGGTATCGGGCCGGAAGTGCTCATCCCTTTCGACAAGGACGGTGCCCTTGCGCTGTTGCACCTCAACGGGGACGACCTCCTCGGCGAAGACGCCTTTCTCCCAGGCGGCCGCCGCCTTGCGCTGGCTTTCGGCGGCGAAGCGGTCCTGGTCGGCGCGAGAGATCTCGAAGTCGGCGGCCACGTTCTCTGCGGTCATACCCATGTGACAGTCTTCTAGCGCGCACCAGAGGCCGTCCCTGATCATGTGGTCCAGCACTTGGCCGTGGCCCATGCGGTAGCCGTATCGGGCCTTGGGAAGGAGGTATGGGGCGCCGGACATACTCTCCATCCCCCCGGCCACAACGATGTCCGCCTCCCCAAGGGTGATGGCCTGGGCCGCCAAAGCCACGGCTTTCAGCCCTGAGCCGCACACCTTGTTGACGCCCGTTACCGGCGTTGTGTGGGGTATCCCGGCGGCGATGGCTGCCTGGCGGCCAGGGTGCATGCCGAGGCCGGCCGAGAGCACGTTCCCCATGATCACTTCATCCACTTGCTCTGGCTGGATGCCCGCGCGCCTGACGGCCTCGGCGATGGCGATGGCGCCCAGCCTGGTGGCCGGTACCTCGGCAAAGGCGCCGCCAAAGGTGCCGATGGGCGTCCGGACGGCGCTGGCGATGACCACCTCGGCCTGACCTGAGTCCCTTGATCCGGTCATTGCAACCTCCCTCTTGACGTGCAGCTATGATAGCGTACTTGCCTCGCGGCGCGCAGCACCGGCTAGCAGAAGCAGCGCCATCGCAGCCCGGGCCATGGTCATTCTCGGCGCTGTCCACAAAATCGGCAGCCTCCCGCCTTGACTTTGGCTGCTGCCGGGTTATGTTTGGTGCGGGACGAGGCGATGCGTTGAGACGACAGCGACCGCTCCTGGCACTCCTCGCGGGGCTCATCGTGGCTACTGTGGCCTGCGGTGGTAGTGATGCCCCGCCCTGGGGGAGTTCGCCATCCCCAACCTCACTGAACGGGGCGCAGGCGCCCAGCAGCCGGACGCCCGCACCGCAGTGTACCCCCCGGCAGTACACGGTGCAGGCTGGCGATACGATGTCAGGCATCGCCGCGGCCTTCAACGTGCCCTTGGACGACCTGGTGCGCCTGAACAGCGAAACGATCCCGGATCCGGACACCCTGGCCATCGGTCAGGCGGTGAACATCCCTTGCCCGCGGCCTGCTAACAACGGTACCGCCACTCCGGCCGCGCCGAGCCCATCTGTGACACCAGCGCCCTAGCTGGCTAGAGGGCCAGGGCGATGAGGAAGAGGCCGGCAGCCACCATGAGGGCCAGGCGCAACCGCCCGCCCCGGGGGTAATCACGTAGGCCGAAGTAGACCACGAGGCCCCCGATGATGGGCGTGGCCAAGACCCGCACAGGGTTGTCTGAGTGTACTCCGGCTAGCGCCAACGCGCCGTGAAAGGCAAGGGCGATGACAAAGGCGACGAGGGGCAGTAGCAACACCCTCCCTACGGGGGAGGCCGGCCGGTAACCCATCTCCGTCACCCCTGCTTGGAAAGCACCTGCTCCGCGTACTGGTACAGCCCGTTCAGAATGTTGTCCAACACTGGGCCCCCAGCAAGGCGTTCCTTGGACCAGGCTCGGGCCGTGCCTTCCTTGGCCATGGCCTGGGCTGTCTGGGGGGCGAACCAGGGAGCCATCAAAAGGCGCGTCACCCCGGCCTCTTCGAAGCGGCGCAAGGCCTCTCGGTCTAGCCAGGCTCCCCCCACCACGGTGATCTCGAATGGCTCATCGGCGCGGCCTGCCTCGCGGCGCCAGGCCATCAGCTTGGCCACCTTGGCGGCTGCCGTCTCGGGCGTTTCCAGGGCCCCGGAACTGATCCAACCGTCGCCGAGCCTGGCGGCGCGCCGCATGGCGGCGTCGCTCTCGCCGCCGAAGATGATCGGCGGGTGAGGCTTCTGCACAGGCTTCGGTTCGAAGCGGACGGGGCCGAAATCGTAGAACCGGCCGTGATACTCTGGCTCCGGCTGCGTCCACAGCGCCTTCAGCACAGCCACGATCTCCTCGGCCCGCTGGCCGCGGTTGTGGAAGTCCTCCCCTAGCAGCTCGTACTCCTCGGCCAGCCAGCCAACCCCGGCGCCCAGCATGACGCGGCCGCCAGATAGGATGTCCACCGTCAGGACGGAGCGAGCGGTGATGAAGGGGTTGCGCAAAGGCAGGATGTAGATGTTGGTGCCCAGGCGGATCCTCTTGGTGACGGCGGCGATGTGGCCTAGGGTCACCCAGGGATCAAGGGTCCTGTCGTCGGCGAAGGGCGGGGTGCCGTCGGGAGAATACGGGTACTTGCTACGGATCACCTTCGGGTACACCAGGTGCTCCCAGATCCAGACGGACTCGTAGCCGAGTTCATCGGCGGCCGATGCCACGGTGGTCAGATCGCCGGGCTCCATGCCACCCCAGAAGAGTCCGATTCCGACCTTCATCATGCAAGCGTCTCCCTTCTGCCTGTCCGCCGCACATAGTACAGCAGAGGCGGCCCATGCGTCAGGACTGACTATGGCGGTACGATGATTCGAGACCCACGGCGCCGGATGGAGGGAACCCATGCTAAAGTTCATGACGCTGCTGACCCGGAAGCCGGGCCTGAGCCACGAGGAGTTTTGCCGCTATTGGCGCGAGGAGCACGGCCCCCTCGCTATGCGCATCATGCCCAAGATGGTGCGCTACGTCCAAAACGAGGTGGTGGAGCTCCCTGGCGGGGAAGGCGCGCCCTTCGATGGGGTCGCCGAAGTTTGGCTCGACGGGACCTGGGATGACCTCTACGCCTGGTATTCCAGCGAGGCAGGCCGCGAGCTCCGCGAAGACGAGGCCAAGTTTATCGACACGGGCCGCTGGATCACCATCATCGTCGAAGAAAGAGTGATGAAGGGCTAGGCTGGGCTCGCACGGGCGGCTGAGTTAAATTAGGCCAGCGCCCAGGGCCTGGCCATCCGGCAGCCCTTCAGGGAAAGATCCCCGCTGTCCGGCCAGGGATGAGGATCACTGGAGGTACATGCCGCCGTTGATGTTGATCTGCGCGCCGGTGATGTATTCGCCCTCACTGACCAGGAAGCGACAGACTCGAGCCACCTCCTCCGGCCTGCCAAAGCGGCCGAGCGGTATGCGGGCCAGGAGGGCCTTCTGGACCTCCTCCGTCAGGTTGGTCACCATGTCCGTCTCGAAGAAGCCTGGACAGAGGGCATTGACGGTGATGTTGAAACGGGCCAGCTCTAGGGCCGCCGACTTGGTGAAACCGACGATGCCTGCCTTGGCTGCGGAGTAGTTCGCCTGGCCCAGGTTCCCCATCTGCCCGATGATGGAGGACATGTTGACGATGCGCCCGCCCCCACGCTCGATCATGTGGGGGACCGCCGCATAGGTGGTATAGAAGACGCTGTCCAGGTCCGTGGCCAGGACCTCGCGCCATTCCTCCACTGTCATGCGGCGGATGGTGCGGTCACGGTTGACGCCGGCGTTGTTGATCAGGATATCGAGGCCGCCGAAGTGCTTGACGGTCTCTTCCACGAGGCGCTGGCACTCATCGGGGTGAGCGACACCAGCCTGGATGACGATGGCCTCTTGACCCTTGCCCTGGAGCTCCGCCAAAAGCGCCTCGGCCGCATCCTTGCTCTGATAGTAATTGATGACCGTCTTCGCCCCGTGGTCGGCGAGCTCCCGCACTATGGCCCGGCCGAGACCCCGCGAGCTGCCTGTGACGATAGCTACCTTACCGGTGAGACAGGACACGTGCGACCCTCCCTTGGTCTGCGTATGGTGCCTGGAGCCTAGCGACTGCTAGGCCGGACGTGCCATAGGTTATACCACACCAGCCGCGGGATGAGAAACTGGGAGGCCATCAGATGGCGGTGGGCGCCCGGTAGTCGCCGAAGACGGAGCGCATGACGCCGCAGATTTCACCGACGGTTGCGTAAGCCTTGACGGCCTCGATAATGGGCAGCATCAGATTGCCCGAATCTGGTGCGCCTCCGTCGCGGCAGGCCGCCCCGAGGCGTGCCAAGGCTGCTTGGACAGCCCCGGCGTCGCGTTGGCGGCGGATCCCTTCCAGACGGCGTATCTGCGCCTGCTCCGCTTCAGGATCTACCCGGAAGATCATTTGGGGCTCCCCATTCTCCTGCGCGAAACGGTTCACGCCGACGATGATCTTTTTCCCCTCGTCGACTGCCATCTGGTAAGCGTAGGCCGACTCCTGAATCTCCCTCTGAACGTAGCCGGACTCGATAGCAGCGATGGCCCCGCCCATGTCTTCGATGCGGTACAGGTAGTCCCACGCCTGCCGCTCCAGCTCGTTAGTCAGCCACTCGATGTAGTAGGAGCCGCCCAGCGGGTCTATGGTGTCGGCCACGCCACTTTCGTAGGCGATGATCTGCTGGGTGCGGACGGCGATGCGCTGAGCCTGTTCGGTGGGCAGGGCCAGAGCCTCATCGTAACAGGAGAGGGCGAGGGACTGGACGCCGCCGAGGACGGTGGCCAGACCCTGGAGAGCGGCGCGAATGATGTTCACTTCGGGCTGCTGGGCTGTGAGGGTGGCGCCCCCTGTCTGGACGTGAGTGCGGAACATCCAGGACCGGGGGTCCTGGGCCTTGAAGCGCTCGCGCATGATCTTGGCCCACATGCGCCGCAGGGCCCGATACTTGGCGACCTCTTCCAGAAAGTTGTTCTGGGTGTTGAAGATCCACGAAATGCGGGGGCCCACATCGTCCACGGAAACCCCGCGTTCCCGGGCCGCCTCGATGTAAGCGATGGCGTTGGCGAAGGTGAAGGCCATCTCTTGGACGGCGGTGGCGCCGGCATCCCGGATGTGGTAGCCGCTGATGCTAATGGGGTTGAAACGCGGCAGCTCGCGGGAGCACCAGGCCATAAGGTCGGCGGCTAGGCGCAACGAAGGTTTAGGGGGGAAGATGTAGGTCCCCCTAGCTACGTACTCCTTGAGAACGTCGTTCTGGGCCGTGCCGGCGATGCGCTCCTTGGGCACGCCCTGCTTTTCACCCACGACGGCATACATGGCCACCAGCACCGGAGCCGGGGCGTTGATGGTCATCGACGTGCTGACCTGGTCCAGGGGTATGCCCTCGAACATGGTCTCCATGTCCGCCAGGGTGTCCACCGCCACGCCCACCTTGCCCACCTCGCCTCGGGCCAGGGGGTCATCGGAGTCGTACCCCAGTTGGGTAGGCAAATCGAAGGCGACGGAGAGGCCGGGTTGGCCTTCCTTGAGCAGGAACTTGAAGCGCTGATTGGTCTCCTCCGGGGTGCCGAATCCAGCGTACTGGCGGATGGACCACAGGCGGCCGCGGTACATGGTGGGCTGAATGCCCCTGGTGAACGGGTATTCGCCAGGGAAGCCTATGTCCCTCTCGTATTCCGTGCCGGCCACGTCCAGCGGAGTGTAGAGGGGCTTCACCTCGGTGGAGCTGGTGCGGAAATCGGTGTCCTTCCGTTCGCCAGACCGCTCGGCTGCCTTGCGGTAGGTGGTCTCCCGCCACCGCCGTAGCTCATCGGCTATCCGCTGCTGGTCCTTGTCCTGCATGCCGTCCTCTAGTCCAGGGGCTCCGCGCGTCTCAGCAGTCGCTTCGCCCGCTCATACATCGGTGTGTCCACCATTTTACCCCCAAGGTCTATAGAGGCGCGCCCCTTGGCTAGCCCCTCACGCTCGAAGGTCAGCACGAGCTCTCTGGCGGCGGCAAGCTCTTCCGGAGAAGGGCTGAAGACGCGGTTCGCCACTGGCACCTGCGCCGGATGGATGCAGAGCTTGCCCGTATAGCCCAGGGACCGGGCCAAACGCATGCCAGACTCCAGGGCCGCCACATCGGAGTACTCCAGGGCGGGAGTGTCGATGGCGGGGATCCCGGCGGCCCGGCAAGCGATGGCGAGTTGGGTCCTGGCCCAGAGGACTTCGCGACCTCCCGCGGTGCGCTCGATCCCCATATCGGTGGCGAAGTCTTCGGCCCCGAAGATGGCCCCGGCCAGGCGGGCGGAGGCAGCGCAGATCTCGTAGGAGCGCATGAGGCCCCTCGCCGATTCGATGAGGGCGATGAGGCGCATGCTGCGGGGCGCCATGCCCCTCGCCCGTTCGAGGATATCGAGATAGTGGTCCGCACGAAGGACTTCCTCGGGCGTCTCGACCTTCGACAGGATGACCCCGTCCAGCCCTGACTGCACAGTCGCGATCAGGTCGTCCTCCAGGAGCCCGGTGTGGACTCCGTTCACGCGAACGAAGACGAGGGGCCGCTCTGCTGGCATCCCGGCAACGGCCTCGGCGGCGGCACGGCGCGCGGCCTCCTTATCGCTAAGGGGAACGGAGTCTTCCAGATCGAGGCATATGGCGTCGGCCCCGGATGTTGGCGCCTTCTCGACAAAGCGGCTGACGTTGGCGGGAAAGATCAGGATGCTGCGCATCAGGTCCACATCTGGCATGCCCGTGCTACTCCCTCGCGCCTCTTCCATCCATTAGAGACTAGGCCGCTCCAGCGAGCAAGCTGCCCAGAAGCGCCTTGCTGAGGCCGATGGCCGTCGCCTATAATTGGGGCGATGGGCGATGCTGTTACGGCGCCCGGCTCCGAGAGGGGCGGCTCCCCCCAATCGCAAGTCAACACCCCTAGGACCATCGCTGTGGACGGGTCTGCTGCCTCCGGCAAGAGCACTATCGGCCGCCTGCTGGCCCAAAAGCTCGGCTATCTCTTCCTAGATACGGGCGTCATGTACCGGGCCCTAGCGCTGGCCGCCGTCGAACGAGGCATCGACCCCAGTGACGCCGTCGCCCTGGGCGAGCTGGCTCGATCTGTCAAGGTCGACGTCCGGCTGGCGGCGCCAGGTACCGGCAACGGTACGGCCGTGCTAGTGGACGGCGCGGATGTCACGGCCCGCCTGCGTTCCCCGGCGGTGGAAGAGGCCGTATCGTTGGTGTCCCGCGTGCCAGCCGTGCGGGAGGCGCTGGTGCGAAGACAGCGGGAGATCGCCCAGCGGGGAGATATCGTCATGGCTGGCCGCGACATCGGCACAGTCGTCTTGCCAGAAGCCAGCCTCAAGATCTATTTGGATGCGTCTCTCGAAGAGAGGGCGCGGCGCCGTTACGCCGAATTCGCTTCCATGGGCCGTAACGTCACCCGCCAGATGGTCCTGGGTGACCTGCGCCGCCGCGATCACATCGACTCCCAGCGTTCCGTCTCGCCGCTACGGCCCGCACCCGACGCAGTCATCATTGACACGGACGGCCTCGCCCTGGAAGAGGTGCTCGAACAGATTCTCGACCTGGCGCGCGGCCATTCGCCGCAGCGAACCGCCGCGGCCAAGAGAGGCCAACGAGTAACTGGACCGATATGAAGGACAAGCTCCAGACCCTTTTCTACTGGCTCAACGTGAAGACTTGGGTCCAGGTCGTCATCTGGATCACGGTCCGCAAGGACTTTCGCGGCTTGGAGAACGTCCCGCGCCGCGGTCCCGTCATCATGACCGCGAACCACCTGAACATGGCCGATCCCCCGGTCCTAACCGCGGCGATGCCCCGGCGCATCGTCTGGATGGCCAAGAAGGAGCTCTTCGACATCCCGGTCTTCGGCTTTCTCTATCACCTGTTCGGCCTCATCCCGGTCCGCCGGTTCGAGGCCGATCTCTCCGCCCTGCGCAAGGCGCAACAAGCGCTGAAGAGGGGCCACGTGCTGGGGATGTTCCCCGAAGGCACCCGCAGCGCCGGCCGCGGGCTGAAGGAGGGCCAACCGGGCACGGCCGTTATTGCCCTGAGGTCAGGAGCGCCCATCCTGCCGGTAGCCATCTGGGGGACGGAGCACGTCAAACTGCCCCGTGACCTCTTCCGCCGCACCAGCATCAGCATCCGCGTCGGCGAGCCCTACCAGCTCCCCCAGGCCAAGCGTCCCAGCAAGGAGGACGTGGCCCAGGCGACCGAGGAGATCATGCGCCGGATCGCAGCACTATTGCCTCCCCAGTACCGCGGCGTCTACGGGGAGCCGGCGCCGGGGCAGGCGAGGACGCCGGTGGAGAGCGAGGCCTAAGACGATGGAGATTCTGCTGGCCAAGGACATGGGGTTCTGCTGGGGCGTCCGGCGGGCCATCGACATCATGGAGAAGGCCACCCGAGAGAAGGGCGAGATCATCAGCGTTGGCCCAATCGTTCACAACCCTCAGGTAGTTGCCGACCTGGAGGCCAAGGGCATACGCACCGGCGTCAAACCCAAGGACGCTACGGTGCCCGTAGCCATCACTGCCCACGGCGCCGGGCCAGATGTGCTGGAGGAGGTTAAGGCTACCGGCGCAGAGATCATCGATGGCACGTGCCCTATCGTCACCCGTTCTCAGCGCTGGGCCAAGAAGATGGCCGAATCTGGCTTCACAGTGTTGGTATTCGGGGACCCGAACCACCGGGAGGTGAAGGGTGTGCTGGGCTGGGCCGGAAACAAGGGCATAGCGGTGAGGGATGGCGACCCGCTGCCGAGGGACCTGCCCTCGCGCATCGCCGTGATCTCCCAGACCACCCAGAGCCCCCAGCGGTTCGCCGAATTCGTGGCGCAACTCATGCGGGAACGCGTCCAGGAGATCAGCGAACTGCGCCTCATCAACACCCTTTGCAACGTGACCTCCAGCCAGCAGGCGGCAGCGCGGGAGCTGGCTTCGGAGGTCGACCTTATGCTGGTGGTAGGCGGCAAGGCCAGCGCCAACACCAGACACCTGCTGGAAGTCTGCCAGGAGGAAGGGGTCACTGCCTTTCACATCGAGAGCGCCGCCGAGATCCGGCCAGAATGGTTCGAGGGCGTGACCCGCGTGGGGATCACCGCAGGCGC
Source organism: Dehalococcoidia bacterium (assembly GCA_034432935.1). Lineage (GTDB taxonomy): Bacteria > Chloroflexota > Dehalococcoidia > SM23-28-2 > RBG-16-64-32 > DAOUAG01. The sequence goes on from DAOUBD010000024.1 coordinate 58,945, forward strand.
GTCTACCCCGGACTCCGCAGTCGAGGCCGTAGTCGATCGGATCAGGGCCATCGATGCCGCGGTAGCGCCCACATCCCCCGCCTAGCGCCTATGACACCGGCGGCCGCGCTTTCATCGTTATTACAGCGGGATAACCGTAGAGTCCGGCGCTAGGAGGGGACCCACTTCATGTGCGGCATCATCGGCTATACGGGAGGAAGAGAGGCGGCGCCGATCCTTCTAGAAGGGCTCGCCCGCCTGGAGTACCGGGGCTACGACAGCGTCGGCATCGCCGTCCTCCAGGAGAACGGCCGGCTGGCCATCCATAAGAGAGCCGGCAAGCTGGACCGCCTGGTGTCATCTCTTTCGGGGCGCTGGCCAAAGGGCCATCAGGGCATCGGCCACACCCGCTGGGCCACCCACGGACAACCCAACGACACCAACGCCCATCCTCACACCGACTGTACGGGCGGCGTGGTGGTCATCCACAACGGGATCGTCGAGAACTTCCGTCAACTCAAGGACCTGCTCCTTGCCCGGGGCCACACCTTCGCCTCGGAGACCGATACGGAGGTCATCCCCCACCTCATCGAGGACGCACTGGCTGCGGGAGAAGACCTCGTGGGCGCCCTCGCCCAGGCGGTTGGCCAACTGGAGGGCGCCCACGCCATACTGGCCATGAGCCCCAGGGAGCCAGGGAGCATTGTGGCCGCGCGCATCGGCAACGCGGGCGGCATCGTCGTCGGATACGGGCAGGGAGAGAACTATCTAGCCAGCGACCTGCCTGCAATCCTGCCCCACACGCGTCGCGTGGTCTTCTTGGAGGATGGCGATTTGGCGAGGGTGACGCCCGGTAGTGTCACCTACAGGCGGAAGGGCAACAGACTGTCGCCACAGGTGCAAGAGGTGCCGTACGATCCGGTCTCGGCGGCCAAGGGCAGCTATAAGCACTTCATGCTAAAGGAGATCGCTGAGCAGCCAGAGTCCCTGTTGGACACCATACGGGGCCGCGCCTCTTTCTCGGAGGCGCGAGTTCGCCTGGAGAACGTGGGCCTCACCAGACGCCAGCTCCGCGGGGTCCAGAGGGTGGCGCTGATGGGCATGGGAACCAGTTGGCATGCCGCCATGGTGGGCCGTCACTTCATGGAGCGTATCGCCCAGGTCCCGGCGGAGGTGGACAACGCCTCTGAGTTCCGCTACCGGCAGGCGGTAATGGGCCCGGAGACCCTGGTGGTCTCGGTGACCCAGTCCGGCGAGACGGTGGACACGCTGGCAGCGATGCAGGAGGCCCAGGCCAAAGGCTGCCCACAGATCGCGGTTTGCAACGTCATCGGGAGTCAGGCGGCGCGCATAGCCGGCAGCGTCATCTACACTCGCTGCGGTCTAGAGATAGGGGTGGCAAGCACCAAGACCTTTACCGCCTCCATCGTCGCCCTCTATCTTCTGGCCTGCTACCTGGGCCAAGAGCGAGGGGTTATCGACCCAGAACGTATGGCCGGTCTGCTGGAGCCGCTAGCCCATCTGCCCTACGCTGCGGGCGAGGTTGTCAGCCGCAGCGATCTTTACGAGGCGTTAGCCCAGGATTTCTTCCGGTACAGTAACTTCCTTTTTCTCGGGAGGGGCGTGCAGTACCCCGTGGCGCTAGAGGGCGCCCTGAAACTGAAGGAGGTGAGCTACATCCACGCCGAGGGCTACGCTGCCGGCGAGATGAAGCACGGACCCATCGCCCTTATCGACCGCGAGATGCCCGTTTTCGCCATCGTCCCGCGCGACGAGCTGCGGCCAAAGATGATCAGCAATCTGGAACAGGTGAAGGCCAGGGGAGGAACGGTCATCGCCCTGGCCAACGAGGGCGATAATGAGGTGGCGGCGAGGGCGGACCGCGTCATCTACATCCCGGAGGCGACGCCTCTCCTCAGTCCGGTGCTAACGGCGATCCCCCTGCAACTTTTCGCCTACCACGTTGCCCTTCGCAGGGGTTGCGATGTGGACCAGCCCCGCAACCTGGCCAAGACCGTCACCGTAGAGTGAGGAACTAGAGTGGGCACGCGGCTCATCCATAGACGATCTATATACCAACATAGACAGCGAATCGGCTTCACGAATATCCGCCGTTCCGGTATAATCCTAGCGCTATCTCGCACCCGGGTCCGAGGCGCAGCGCCGCCACCCGGGCGCACGGAAGGAGAAGGAGGTCCTCATGAAACTGGTCGCCTGGTTCAATGAGGTCGACAAAGACGACGTCGGCCTCGTGGGCGGAAAAGGGGCCAACCTCGGCGAGCTCACAAAGGCTGGCATCCCGGTGCCCTCTGGCTTTGTGCTTACGTCCCACGCCTACTTTAGCTTTCTGGACCAGTCCGGCCTCCGCGGGGAGATTCAGTCCCGGCTCTCCTCTCTCGATATCAACGATAGCGCGCGGCTTCAACGGGCCGCGGCGGAGATTAGGGACATCATCACTGGCCGGCCCATGCCATCGGAAACCGCCTCCCTCATCGCACGGTGCTACCGCGACATGGGGGGCGGGCCCGTAGCCGTGCGCTCCTCAGCCACAGCCGAAGACCTGGCAGAGGCCTCCTTCGCCGGGCAACAGAGCACGTATCTGAACGTCACGGGTGAGGAGGATGTAGTGCGCGCGGTGCAGGCCTGCTGGGCCAGCCTCTTCGAGGCCCGCGCCATCTTCTACCGTGCCCAGGGAGGCTTCGACCACCTCAAGGTCGGCATCGCCGTAGTAGTACAACACATGGTGCAGTCTCAGCGCTCGGGCGTCATGTTCACCCTAGAGCCGGTTACCGGGGACCGCACCAAGTTAGTAATCGAGGCCATCCACGGCCTAGGCGAGGCAGTAGTATCCGGCGCGGTGACGCCGGATCTTTATATTCTGGACAAGGAAAGCCTGCGCATCCTCGAGCGCAGGGTCGCCCACCAGGAGAGGGCCCTGGTCCGCAACCCTGACGCCGCGCCCGGCGAGGAGAACAACATATGGCAGACCCTGCCGCCCGATGTGGGCGGGGCGCAGAAGCTCACGGATGACGAGATCGTCACCATAGGCCAGCTCGGCAAGAGGGTCGAGAGCCACTATGGCAAGCCTCAGGACATCGAGTGGGCCTACGAAGACGGCAAGTTCTTCATCGTCCAGGCCAGGCCGGTGACGGTCCTCGGAGAGGCGGAGGAGCAGGCGGAGAACGAGCTCCTGGGCGAGAAGGCCCCGGTCCTCCTCGACGGATCACCTGCCAGCCCCGGAGTGGCCTTCGGGCCCGTCAAGATCGTCTTGAGCCCGGAGGCCATCGACCAGGTGCTGGATGGGGACATCCTGGTAGCTGAGATGACGACGCCGGACTTCGTACCGGCCATGAAGAGGGCCGCCGCCATCGTCACCGACAAGGGGGGGCGTACCTGCCACGCCGCCATCGTCAGCCGCGAACTTGGCATCCCCTGCGTCGTCGGCACCGAACGGGCCACCCAGCTTCTCACGCCCGGCCAGGAGGTCACCGTGGACGGCTCCCGGGGCCGCGTCTACGAGGGCCGCGCCGAAGTACGCCTGGCCTGGGCCGCCCAGGAGGCCGCCCGCCGGGCCCAGGCGGCTCACATCAAGACCCGCACCAAGGTTTATGTCAACCTGGCGGAGCCCGAGCTGGCAGAGCGCATGGCCCAGCGCAACGTCGACGGCGTCGGCCTACTGAGGGCCGAATTCATCGTCGCCGACCACATAAAGGAGCACCCCCGCCTATTCATCGACGAAGGCAGGCCTGAAGAGTTCATCCAGAAGCTGGCTGAAGGGCTCCGGGCCTTCGCCAAGGCCTTCTACCCGAGGCCCGTAGTCTACCGCACCACGGACTTCAAGACTAACGAGTACCGGAACCTCAAGGGCGGTGACCGGTATGAAGGCGAGGAGGAGAACCCCATGATCGGCTACCGGGGCGCCTCCCGTTACATCCGGGATGAAGAGGTGTTCCGCCTCGAGATCGAGGCCATAAAGCGGGTGAGGGCAGAGTTCCCCAACCTCTGGGTGATGATCCCCTTCGTGCGCACGCCGGCGGAGCTGGCGGCGGTCAAGGCGGTCATGGAACGCCACGGCCTTGCCCGCTCGCCTGACTTCAAGCTGTGGATGATGGCGGAGGTCCCTTCCAACGTCTTCCTTCTGGACCAGTTCATCGATGTCGGCATCGACGGCATCAGCATCGGCTCCAACGACCTGACGCAGCTCATCTTGGGCATCGACCGCGACAACTCCCGGTTCGCCACTGAGTTCGACGAGCGCAACGAGGCCGTCCTCAAGGCGTTGGAGATACTCATCAGAGGCGCCCGGCGGCGCGGGATCACCGTCTCCATCTGCGGCCAGGCGCCCAGCGACTACCCGGAGATCACCCAGAAGCTGGTGAGCTGGGGCATCACCTCCGTCTCCGTCAACCCGGACGTCATCGATAAGACGCGCGAGATCATCGCCAAGGCAGAGGCAGCGCTGGGCTCGGGCGAGGACGAGGGCAAAGGCACGGTGCCCGAGGCAGCCACGGTCACGCCATTCCCCTAACCCAATCAACCCATATCGCCGCGCCTGCCACAGCTTTCCGGCCGAGTTGCCACATGGGTTAGAATCGAGTTTGCCATGGATCTGTCGCGGGTCCGTAAGAGCCTGGAAGACAAAGAACGCCTCCTATCGCCCTATGCCGCCCGCAGTTACGCCAGCCGCGGCCGGGAGACACCGGAGGAACCTTCGCCGGTCCGCACCGAGTTCCAGCGCGACCGTGACCGCATCATCCACAGCAAGGCCTTCCGGAGGCTTAAGCACAAGACGCAGGTCTTCATCGCCCCCGTTGGCGACCACTTCGTCACACGCTTGACCCACACCCTGGAGGTGGCCCAGATCGGGCGCACCATCGCCCGCGGCCTGAACCTGAACGAGGACCTCGCCGAAGCCATCGCCCTTGCCCACGATATCGGACACCCTCCCTTCGGCCACGCGGGGGAGCAAGCCCTGGCGGAGCTGGTACCGGAGGGGTTCCGTCACGCCGAGCAGAGCCTACGGGTGGTGGAGAAGCTGGAGCCCCTGAACCTGACATGGGAGGTGCGGGACGGCATCGTCAACAGCTCCAAGGTTCGCGAGGACATCTTCGCCGAGGGATACGGCACTCCCAGCACCCTCGAGGGCCAGATCGTGAAGATCGCCGATGCTGTCGCCTACATCAACCACGACATCGCCGATGCGGTGCGCGCCGGCCTGATCAGGGAAGAGGACCTGCCGGCGGAGGTCTCGCGCACCCTGGGACGCAGCCACGCCCAACGCGTCAACACCCTGGTGTGCGACATCATCGAACACTCCTGGGCCGCCACGGGCGAGCTGGGCAGCGCCCTGTCTGCCAGCGAAATCCGCATCGGCATGAGCGACCGCGTAGCTGCGGCCGCCAACACCCTGCGGGAGTTCATGTTCCAGCGGGTGTACCTGTGGGAAGGCAGGCGAGAAGAGGCAGAGCGGGCCAAGGAGGTGGTCCGGTTGCTCTACCGCCACTACCTGGCCCACCCGGAGGAGATCAGCAGCGATTTTGTCATCCCTTCGGATCCGCCGTGGCGCCGGGCCGCCGACTACGTTGCAGGCATGACGGACGGCTTCGCGCTGGACGTGGCCCGCAAGCTCGGCGCCAGCCAGGGTCCGCGCTAGGCGCTTCTCTCAACATCGTGCGGACATCTTTGTGGTGCCACGGGCGCAACTTTCCCGAGGCTGAACTGTTTTATAATTGGAGTGTATCAGAGCCCTGCCCCCGTGCCTTTGCCAACCCATGCTGAGCGTTGTGCCCCTCATGGTCGGGGCAGCGCGCGTATGTATTAGATGAGCCAGATAGAAGAGATCAAGGCAAGACTGGACATAGTCGAGGTTATAGGCCAGTACGTCCAACTGCATAAGGCAGGACGGGCATACAAGGCCCTTTGCCCCTTTCACAACGAACGTACCCCCTCGTTCGTGGTGTCCCCTGAGCGCCAGAGCTGGCACTGCTTTGGGGCCTGCGGCACCGGCGGCGACGTCATAACGTTCGTCATGCGCCGGGAGGGCTTGGAGTTCCCAGAGGCCTTACGCCTGCTGGCCCAACGGGCGGGCGTCACCCTGGCCCCTCGCGACGATCTCAGGGAGCGGCAGGACCGCCAGCGCGAGCGTCTATACGCCGCCAACGAGGCGGCGGCCCGCTTCTACCACGGGCAGCTGGAGGCCGGGGCCGGGCACCAGGCCCGCCAGTATCTGGAGAGCCGAGGCGTCGCGCCGGCCAGCGTGCGGGACTTCCTTCTCGGATACAGCCCCTTGGCCTGGGAAGCTCTCCTCAGCCACTTGCGGGAAGCCGGCTTCAGCGACGCCGAGCTGCTGGCTGCTGGCCTGGCGGTGGAGGGAGAAGTCGGTCTGCACGACCGGTTCCGCGGGCGCCTCATGTTCCCCATCCGCGACGCAAAAGGCAGGATCGTAGGCTTTGGCGGGAGATCACTGGATGGAAGCCAGCCCAAGTACCTGAACACGCCCCAAACGGCCCTCTTCGATAAGGGGGGCATCCTGTATGCCCTGGACCGGGCCCAGGACGGCATACGCCGCGAGGGACGCGCTGTCATCGTCGAGGGTTACATGGACGCCATCGCAGCCCACGAGCATGGGTTCGACAACGTCGTCGCTGCCATGGGCACCGCCCTTACCGAACGCCAAGTGCGCCTCCTCAAGCGCCTCACCGGCGTCGTGGTCCTGGCGCTGGACGCAGATGCTGCCGGAAGAGAGGCTGCCCTCCGGGGCCACGACGCCATCCGCGAAACGCTGGACCCGGCCGACGGCGCAGTGCCCACAGTGAACTGGCGGGGCCTGGTGGGATACCAGTCCAACGCCGCCGTCCAACTCCACATCGCCGTACTGCCGGAGGGGCGCGACCCCGACGAAGTGATCCGTGGGGATCCCAGCCTCTGGCGGCAGCTTATCGAAACCTCCAAGCCAGTCCTGGACTATCGTCTGGAGGCCGCTGCCGCCGCCCGAGACATGTCGCATCCCCAGGAGCGGAGCCGCCTGGTGCAAGATTACCTGCCGCTGCTGGCCGAGGTGTCAGACCCCGTACTCCGGGCCCATTACATCCAGCGCCTGTCGCGCCTGGCCCAGGTGAGTGAGGCCGATCTGAGTGCCATGGCCCGGCGAGCCTGGATGAAGCGCCCGGCCAGGCCGCAGTCCATTTCGCCCGCGCCGGCGGCGCCCCAGGGTGACCCGCGGGAGGAGTTCCTCTTGGCCTTATTGCTACAGCGTCCCGAACTAAGGGAGGCAGCTCTCGAAGTGCCCGAAGACCTCCTGTGGGAGAGTGGGAACCGGCAGCTGCTTGCCGCATGGAAAACCAACGGCGAGTCAGAAGGCGTTAAGGAAGCCCTGCCAGTGGAACTGCAGGCCCACTTTGAGCGTCTATCTCAGCGGCGGCTTCCTGCATATGGCCCGAAGGAGGCGATGCAGGCTCTTGCGGACTGCCTCAGGCGCCTTGAACGGCGGCAGGTGGAGGCCGAGAAGCAAGCGCTGGCCGCTCTGCTGGCCGACCGGCAAGAGGAGTTGGGGCCAACCGCCCTGATACAAGCCATGGAAACTGGACCCGAGGACGAGCAGGCCAAAGAGATGGTCTCGCTCCAGATGCGAGACTTGGAGGCTGGACTTAAACTACACAGTAGAGAGAGGAGTAGCGGCGGCAGCACCGCCGGGACAAGGACCAATGATTAGTCATTTTGACGAGGACCAGGAGATCTTCGACCGCAGAGAGCGCCGGAACCGCCTGGCCGACGACCTTCTGGAAGACGTGCTGGACGAAGCCGATCTGGAAACGGAGGACGCTGCGGAGGACGACGCGCCTGTCGTCGAGTTGGAGCCCGGCGCCGACGTCATCGGGACAGAGCCCAGCTCCGTGGCCCGGGTCGGCGTTCGCTCGCCCATCGAGATGGAGGAATGGGGCGAAGCGCCGGACAAGCTGGAAGAGGCGGAGCCGGAGATCGGCGAACTGGAACTCGAGGAGGGCATTGACGACCCGGTCCGCATGTACCTCCGGGAGATCGGAAAGGTTAGCCTGCTCACCGCCGATGATGAGAAGCGGCTAGCCCGGTCTATGGAAGATGGCGATTACGTCCAGCACATCGAAAACGCCCACTTCGAAGCCCACGGCCGGCACGCCCGTGGGGTGGACGTCCTCGCCGCCCTGGTCCGAGACCTGTACAACCTGCGCGACACCCTGGACCTCCTCCGTAAGGAGCTAGAGATCGAGGACCTCCCCCTCAGCGAGATCATCGTCAACCCGGAGCTCCGCAAGACCATCGACGGAGAGATGGACGTGGAGATGGCGGGTAAGCTCGCGGAGGCACTGGATATAGAGCCGGAAGATGCCGAGCACCGATTGGTGCGCCTCTCCATCGTCACCCACATCCTCACGCCGCACCTTCTGGAGGTGGCCCTGGCCGCCATGGACTCCCCCAAGAAGCTGAAGGAGCCGCCGGAAGACCTGGCCGATAAGCTCCTCCCCTATGAAGATGAGGCGAAGGCTCACTTCCGGAGGATAAAGGAGGAGGGCTTCCAGGCTGAGAAGCGCCTCACCGAGGCTAACCTGCGCCTGGTGGTCAGCGTGGCCAAGAAGTACATCGGCCGGGGCATGTCCCTCCTGGACCTTATCCAGGAGGGCAACATCGGGCTCATCAGGGCGGTCGAGAAGTTCGACTACCGCAAGGGCTACAAGTTCAGCACCTACGCTACCTGGTGGATCCGCCAGGCGATAACCCGGGCCATCGCCGACCAGGCCCGCACCATCCGCATCCCCGTGCACATGGTGGAGACCATCAACAAGCTGGTCCGCATCTCCCGGCGCCTGGTCCAAGAGTACGGCCGGGAGCCCACCAGCGAGGAGATCGGCCGCGGCATGGAGATCCACCCTGAGAAGGTGCGGGAGATCATCAAGGTCTCCCAGGAGCCAGTGTCCCTGGAAACGCCCATCGGCGAGGAGGAGGACTCCCACCTGGGCGACTTCATAGAGGACCAGGGCACCTTGGCGCCGGCGGAGGCCGCCTCCCACCAGCTACTCAAGGAGCAGGTGCAAGAGGTGGTGGCCTCGCTGACGCCCAGGGAACAGAAGGTGCTAATCCTTCGTTTCGGCCTAGAGGACGGCCGCAGCCGGACGTTGGAGGAGGTCGGCCGCGAGTTCAACGTCACCCGGGAGCGCATCCGGCAGATCGAGGCCAAGGCGCTGCGCAAGCTGCGGCACCCCAGCCGCAGCAAGAAGCTGAAGGACTACCTGGAGTAGCGGCGGACCGCCTATCAGGCCGCCTTCTCCTGGCACGGACGCCTAGGGGTCCGGGGCGTCCTCCCCGACGTTTCGCGAGTACTGGATTATGTTCTCGTTAGGGGCGTAGCCCACCGTCTCCCAAAAGGGGATGGCCGGCGGGCTGCGCTTGTCCACGAGAGCGTAGATCCGCTTCGCGCCCCGCGCGATGAGCCGCCGCTCGATCTCCTGCACCAGCGCCCGGGCCACGCCCCTTCGCCGCCAGTCCATCCGGGTGGCCAGGCGCGCGATTTGCGCCCGCCAGCCGTCCCAGCCGCCGATCACCGTGCCGATGATCTCGCCGCCGGACTCCGCCACCAGAAAAAGATCAGGGGCGAAGGCGTGGAACACCTGTAGGTACTCTACCCGGTCGGGAAGGCCGGTATGACGGTCGATCCCCTCCCAGAGGCGGATGATGGCCTCGAAGTCCTCTGGCCTCGCCTCGCGTATGATGAACCCTGCCACGGCTACTGATTTTAATAGGCAATGCCTGTTGCATGCACGAAGCCGGTTTGGTAGCCGGGCCGTTTGACTAACGCCGACCGTCCATCTAGCATCGTATATAGAAGGTATAGAAGGGGACGAGATGCCGCTCTACGAATATATCTGCAAGCAGTGCAAGGCGCGGTTCGAGCAGCTTAGGCCGGCGAGCCGCATGGACGATCCCGCCACCTGCCCCAGCGGCCATACCTCCAGCATGCGTGTCCTCTCCATGTTTGCGGCCGTCAGCAAGGACGCTTCGGGCAACGTCAGCAGCGTAGGCGGCGGCGGGTGCGCAGGGTGCGCAGGCGGCAGTTGCGCCTCCTGCAGCATCAACTAGTCGCGAAGTGTCCTAGTGCACGAAGCGGCGCCGCTCGGCGGGCCCGGGCCGCACTGCCGGCGGCTCCTCCGCGGCAGCCAGCGGCGGCCCCGGCAACGCCACCACGACATCCGTTAGTCGTGGGCGGCTGAGATAGAGGTAGACGGCAGAGACGGCGGCCATCAGCAGCGCCTCGCCTATCGTGGCAGCACCCAAGACCAGGGTAATCTTCTGCCAAAACGGCTCCGGAAACATCTGAATAAGATGATCGGAATTAGGGTCGAGCTGCCACAGGTCGTTCTGGAAGAAGAGAGTGTGGAATCGGGTCCAGGCAGCATCGAATCCAGTGACGGCCAGGAATCCGGCGGCCCCGATGATGGCAGTCGTAAGGAGGGCGGCGTAGAGACAAGCGGCGGCCAGGGCCCTCGGCGGCCAGAGCGCCAACATCGCCACGGCCAGCGTCAAGGCCAGCGCCACCGCCAATACTTGTACCCCGAAGACGGCCCGTACCAGGTCCCGGACATCAGACATGTGGGCGGTCTCGCGGGCGTTGAACAGCGGGACGGTGTGCCCGCCATCATCTCGCACCCTGATGGCCAGCGGCCCGGGGTCGCTAGCTGTCAGATAGTGCCGGAGCTGGGCGTTGGCCCGCAGCAGCTCGCTCTCTGGGATGCCCGACGCCTGCGCCGCGCCGTAATTCCTGACCGAATAATCGTAGACCGCCTGCTCCGAGACTGCCGCCCTGATGTTGGTGGTGATCAGGGCGACCGGCACCGTCAGGATGAAGGCGCTTATGAGCAGCGAGCGCAAGGAGCCCAGACCAACCTCCCCTTTCCGTGGCGTTCTCCTACGGCAGCCCTTGTCCCCATCGTAGGAAGGCGCCGCCCCCCTGTCAACGGTTTGGGTAACCGGTTATCATGCCCTAGGAACCCGCCTGGAAAGGATCGATCATGAAGCCGAGACACAGGGAGATACGCACATTTCAGGGCCTGCGGCGGCTGGTGGCGACCCTGCGCGGGCCCGAGGGCTGCCCCTGGGACCGCGTGCAGACCCACCGCACCCTCCGGCCCTTCCTCTTGGAAGAGGCCAGCGAGGCCCTGGAAGCTCTAGACGAAGAGGACCCGAAACGCCTCTGCGAGGAGCTGGGCGACCTCCTGCTGCAGGTGGTCCTCCACGCCCAGATAGCCGAGGAATCCGGGGAGTTCAGCATGGGCGACGTCATCGCCGGCATAGCGGAGAAGCTCGTACGCCGGCACCCTCACGTTTTCGGCGACGCTGTGGCCGAAACCCCTGAGGCAGTCGCGGAGCAGTGGGACGACCTCAAGCGCCGGGAGCGGCAGGGGCTCACCGCCCTGGACGGCATCCCGGCAACCCTTCCCTCCCTGGCTTACGCGCAGGCCATCCAGCGCAGGGCCGAGAAGGCCGGGTTCGGCTTCCAGTCCATCGATCAGGTCTGGGACGCCCTGCAAGAAGAGATCGAAGAACTAAAGGCCGCTGCGACCCCAGAGGAGCAGCGAGGCGAGGTGGGCGACCTCCTGTTCGCCGTGGCCAACCTGGCCCGCTGGCTGGGCGCCGATGCCGAAGACAGCCTGCGCTCGGCTTGTCGCGGTTTCGCCGCCATCTTCCGCAATATGGAAGGTCTGGCCGCCCAGCAAGGGGTCGACCTCCAGAGCGCCAGCACGGAGGCCAAGCTCGCCCTGTGGGAAGAGGCCAAGAAGGAGCGCTGATCCTTTCTCCTGTGCTACCCTCAACGATAGGGGAAGGAGGTTTCATGACGCAGGATAGACAGAGCGTGGTCACCCCAGAGCGTTTCAACCAGGGCATGACATGGGCCCAGTACCTGGAACGCATCCAGCGCAACCGCGAACGGTTCGAATACAACTACCGCGAGACCATCCTCGCGGAGGACGACGTCCGGTCCTTCCGCAACCTGGTGGCCCGGGAGAACGGGCCGGCCAAGGTCCTGGCGTTGGCGGAGGACTGGTGCCCTGACGTCTACCGCGGGCTGCCGGTCATGGCCCGCATCGCCGAGGCCTCCGGCATGGAGCTACGCATCTTTCCCCGGGACGAGAACCTGGACATCATGAGCGAGTTCCTGAAGGACGGGGAGCACCAGTCCATCCCCACCTTCGTCTTCTACACGCGAGACCACCGTTACATCGCCCACTGGATCGAGCGTCCGGCCAAGGCTAACGCGGAGCTATCGCAGGTCATGGAGATCTTCGCGGGCCGCACCCGTGAGGAAGCGAGGCCTCTGTACGATGAGTTCCAGCGCGGCCCCGTCTGGGCCAGCTGGCGACAGGAGACGGTGCGGGAGATCCTGGTGTTGCTCCAGGAACGGTGCCCTTAGGGGCCCCAGCCCGCCTCAGCCCCTACGCCTGCCTACGGCAACCCCCGCGCTGAGGGCGCCTGCGAGCAGCAGGAGGCCTGCCGCCAGGATGACAGTGGCGGTATCCCCCAGCCCCCGCTCAGACACGGGGCGTCCGCCGGAAACCGGTACGGCGGCCGGCGTGGCGCTCCCGGCTGGGGTAGCACTTGCCGCTGGCGAGGGCGTTCCCGTGGCGCCAGGCGCAGGCGTTGGCGTGCTTTGGGCCACGACCGTTATGCGCCCCCGCATGGCGTTGGGATGGATATTGCACCGGTATTCGAAGACCCCTGCGCTACTGAAGGTGTGGGAGAAGGTGGCGCCGGTGCTCAGCGTGCCGGAATTGAACCCGCCGGCGGGAGGGCAGGTGGCGAAGGAGTCGTCGCATTCCGTGACTGTATGCGTGCCGCCCTTCACCTGCCACACCACGGTGTCACCCACGCTCACCGTGGTCTCGCATACCCCGTTCTGGAACGACTGGTCGCAGAAGTAGAGGTTGGCCACATCGATGCTCTGCTGGGCCGCCGCGACCGGCCCGCCGGGCATGGCGGCCGGTACAGCTAGCCAGGCGACGGCAACGGCGAGAAGATAGCGCATCGGTTACCTCCAGGCTGATCACGGTCCGAATACCCGTATACGCTGCGCAGCCCTTCGCGGTTTCATCGAGGTGTATGCTGCTGGCAGTTGTGTTGAAAAAAGCACGAGAGGCAGCTCGCCCCTAGCTGCCTCTCGCTATCTCGCTCATCGAGCGAGACCAGAAGGAGGTCGCCCCTCTAGTTGTCCTTGTTTTGCCCCTTAAAACGCGGGAGCCGCCCAAAGGTTAACTATCTGATAAAGTGTTATGACATTTTCTCATTGAGCGCGTACTGTCGAACCCGCGTCACTACTATAGATGCGAATTTCGGGAATATCGTTACACCGGGCTGAGGGCCCGGGGCCAGAGCGCCGTATAATGGGGGCCAGGAGGCCGAGCCACGAAGCAGCCACGCCCGCCCTTCGACATATTGGAACACACAGCGGACGTAGGGATCGTGGCCTACGGGCCGGATCTGCCGTCCTTGTTCGCCAATGCGGCCCTGGGCATGTTTGCCCTTATGGTAGACCTGGAGGGCGTCGAGGAGCGGCAGGAACGGCGCATCGAGGTGACCGGCCGGGACCTCGAGGGGCTCATGGTGAACTGGTTGACTGAACTCCTGTATTATCTGGACGCCCAAGAGATGCTCTTCTCGCGATTCGAAGTCCTCACCGTCGACGGTTCTCGCCTGGAGGCGCAGGCCTTCGGCGAGCCCATCGACCGGGAGCGCCACAACCTGCACTTCGGGGTGAAAGCGGTGACACGGCACTTGCTGGAGGTAGCGCGGGAGGACGGCTACCGCGCCACCATACTGTTCGATATCTGAGGGACGGCTATGCCTCAAGACTGGAAGCAGGTGCTGAAGAAGGTGGACGAGTGGCGGTGGCTCTTGCCCCAGGACTACAAGGCGGGCATGCGGGTGCCTGGCCTGATCTTCGCCTCGGAGGAGATGCTGGACGTCATAGGGCAGGACCAGGCCATCGAGCAGGTGGCCAACGTAGCCTTCCTGCCTGGCATCGTCAAGTACTCCATGGCCATGCCCGATATCCACTGGGGCTACGGTTTCCCCATCGGGGGCGTGGCCGCCATGAGGGTCGAGGACGGTGTGATCTCCCCCGGAGGCGTGGGCTTCGATATCAACTGCGGCACCAGGGTGCTGCGCACGAATCTGACGGAGGCGGAGCTGCGGCCAGTGCTGCGAGATCTGGTGAACCAGATCTTCCGGGATATTCCAGCCGGCATCGGGGGCGCCGGCCAGGTGCGGGTGGCCGTCAAAGAGGTGGACGATGTGTTGGTCAAGGGCGCCGGCTGGGCGCTGGAGCACGGGTACGCCTGGCCAGAGGACATAGAGTCCATCGAAAGCCGGGGCGCCTTACGCGGCGCCAACCCCGACAAGGTCAGCCGGAAGGCCAAGGAGCGTGGCAGCCCGCAGCTCGGCACCATCGGCTCCGGAAACCACTTCCTAGAGATCCAGGTGGTCGATGAGGTCTATAACCCGGAGGCCGCTTCCGTGATGGGCATCGAGGGCCCAGGCCAGGTGCTGGTCTTCATCCACTGCGGGTCCCGCGGCCTGGGCCACCAAACGTGCCAGGACTATCTGGACGTCATGGAGGTGGCCGCGGAGCGCTATCGCATCAGCCTGCCGGACAAGCAGCTCGCCTGCGCCCCCATCAACTCCCCCGAAGGGCAGGATTACCTGGCGGCCATGACGGCGGCGGCTAACTTCGCCTTCTGCAACCGCCAGCTCATTACCCACTGGACACGGGAGGCCTTCCAGCGGGTGCTGGGCAGGGACGCCCGCGACGACCTGGGGATGCACCTGGTGTACGACGTCGCCCACAACATCGCCAAGGTGGAACGCCACCGGATCGATGGCCGGGAGATCACGGTGTGCGTGCACCGCAAGGGAGCCACCCGGGCCTTCCCGCCGGGGCATCCCGATGTTCCCGCCCGCTATCAGCGCATCGGCCAGCCCGTCCTGGTGCCAGGCGACATGGGCCGCTACTCTTACATCGCCGTGGGCACCCAGCAGGCGATGGCCGAGACCTGGGGCTCCACCTGCCACGGCGCGGGCCGGGTGCAAAGCCGCCATGCCGCCAAGCGCATGCTCCACGGCGTCGACGTCGCCCAGAAGCTGTTGGAGCGGGGCATCTACGTCCGGGCCCAGAACCGCGCCCTCCTGGCTGAGGAAGCCAGTGAGGCCTACAAGGACGTGGCGGCCGTGGTAGACGTCCTGCACGAGGCGGGCATCGCCCACAAGGTGTGCCGCATGCGGCCCATCGGCGTGGTCAAGGGATGAGCGGCGGCCGCGTCATCGCCTTCTGCCGCTCGGCGGACGGCCGCGTTACCGAAACATCGGACCCCGAAGCCATACGCCAGGCCCTCGCCGAGCCGGGCGGCCTCGTCTGGGTAGACGTCCTTATCGGCAGCGAGGCAGACGCCGCTATCCTGCGGGACGTGTTCGCCTTCCACCCCCTGACCATCGAGGATTGCGCATCGCCACGCCTGGATCCAGCCAAGATCGATGACCATGGTGATTACCTGTTCATCGTCGTCCAGGCGCTTTCACCCTATGCACCCGGCCGCGAGTTGGAAGCTATGGAGGTGGACTTTTACCTCGGCTCCAATTACGTCGTGTCCTGCCACCAGCAGCCGCTGCCAGCCATCGCTCAGTTCCAGGCGCGCTGCCGGCAGGACAGCTACATTCTGACCCACGCGGCCGATTGGCTCCTGCATGGCCTGCTGGACGCCGTCGTGGACGAGTTTTTGCCCGTGGTGGATGCTGTTGACGACGCCATTGACGGAATAGAAGAAGAGGTCCTAAAACACCCGGAGCCCCACCTGCTACAGCAGATCTTGCTGGTGAAACGCAACTCCCTGCGGCTGCGGCGGGCGACAACGCCCCAGCGGGATATCATGAACCGCCTCTCCCGCGGCGAATACCCCCGGCTTATCTCTGACGAGACCGCCATCTACTACCGTGACGTTTACGACCACCTGGTGCGCATTGAATACCTGGTGGAGGCCCTGCGGGACCTGGCGGACGGCGCCCTCCAGACCTACCTCTCGGTGGTCTCCAACCGCCTCAACGAGGTCATGAAGGTGCTGACAGCCGTCGTAGTGCCTCTCACCGTCGGCACCTTAATCTCTGGCATCTATGGCATGAACCTTACGGAGGGCTTTTGGCCGCCGGCGGACAGCGGCTGGGGGTTCCCGGCCGTCGTGGGGGCCATGATCGCCATCGCCCTCTTGACCCTGGCCTACTTCCGGTACCGCCGCTGGATATGACGGGACGCCGGCGGCGCCCCGAACGGTTCACAACGCGGCTGCGTGAGTTGGCGGGCGAGGCCTGGAGCCTGCCGGGCCCCGGCGTCGTCACCGGCGCCTCCGACGACGACCCCTCAGGCATCGCTACTTACTCCCTTGCCGGCGCTCGGACGGGCTACGCCCTCCTCTGGACCAGCCTGCTGACCCTGCCCCTCAACGCCGCCGTCCAGAACATGTGCGCCCGCATCGGCCTGACTACGGGCGGGGGGCTGGCCACCGCCCTGCGCCGCCACTACTCGCGCCGCCTGCTGCTGGCGCTAGCTGCGCTGCTCTTCGTGGCCAACACTACGAACATCGGCGCCGACATCGCAGCGGTGGCGGCTGGCATCAACCTGCTCACCGGATTGCCGGAGAACGTACTAGTCGTACCGCTGGGCATAGCTATCGCGGCCAGCGAGATCATCGTCCCCTACCGCATCTTCGCCAACTACCTCAAAGCGCTCACGCTGGCGCTGTTCGCCTACGTCATAGACGCGTTCTTCGCCGGGCCGGACTGGGCCAAGGCCCTCAAGAACACGCTCCTTCCGCACGTCGACCTCAATGCGTCCTTCATCACGACCCTCGTTGCGGTCCTGGGCACCACCATCTCGCCCTACCTCTTCTTCTGGCAGACGTCCGAAGAGGTAGAGGAGATACGCCGCCGCCACATCGAGCTGGGGGACGAGCTGGAGATCAGGCGCGAGGCGATAGACGTGGATGCGGGGATGCTTCTGGCCAATGCGGTGTTCTACTTCATCGTCCTGACCACCGCCGCCACCCTGTTCGCCGCTGGCACCCGCGACATCACGACCGCGAGGGAGGCGGCGGATGCCCTGCGCCCGCTGGCCGGCAGCCAGGCCACGGCACTGTTCGCGATAGGTTTCGTTGGCACAGGGCTGCTTTCGATCCCCGTGTTGGCCGCCTCCGCGGCCTACGCGGTGGCTGAGGTGTTCGGATGGCGCGAGGGGCTGGAGGAGAAGCCCTCGCAGGCTCCGCAGTTCTATCTGGTGATAGCGTTGGCCTCGCTCATCGGACTGGGGATCGCCCTGGCCGATGTGGGCGCCATCCGGGCGCTCTTCGTAGCGGCGGTGGTCAACGGCGTCGTCTCACCCGTTCTCATCGCCGCAATCATCTTGGTGAGCAACGACGAGCGGGTGCTGGGGCCCCACCGCAACGGTCCGGTGTCCAACGTATTGGGCGCGGCCACCGTCGCCATCATGGGCATCGCCGGGCTGGCAATGCTCGCAACGTTCGTGCTGCCCTGACGGTCACCTGTTCACTCAGTATCGACCCTGGCGAAGGGCACACGAATGTTCTCTCTCAGGAACGCCTCCGCCAGACGGCGCCGCAGCTCAGACTCCACCTCGAACCGCGCCGAAGGGCGTGCCCTAGCCCCCACGGTCAGCGTCACGCCCCTCTCATCCACAGCGTCGACGTAGCCCAAGCGGGGGGCCTCCATCAGCACTGGCCCCAATCGGGGATCGGCCATCATCTCGCGGCCAACGGCCTCGACGGCGCTAGCTACCCGCGCCAGGTCCTCACCGTAGGCTACCCTCACAGGCACGTTCACTAGAGCGAAGTCCCGCGTGAAGTTGGAGGTCACGCTGATGGCGCCGTTGGGGACAGAGTGCACTACCCCGTCCGCGTCCCGAAGGACCGTCCGCCGCAACGTTATGCTCTCCACCGTGCCCTTGACATCTGCGATACGCACTACGTCGCCAGTGCGGTACTGGTCTTCCGCCAACAAGAAGATGCCGTTGATGGCATCGCGCACCAGCGTCTGGGCGCCCAGAGCCAATGCCAGACCGCTGATGCCCAGACCCGTGACTATCGCCGTTATGTCGACTCCGATCTCCGGTAGGATGGTAACGATCCCGATGAGGACCATGCCGACGCCAGCGGTGCGGTCTACGACCTCGATTATCGTCCGCGCCCGCTTCTCCATCTCCTCATCGGCGGGGTGGGCGCCCCGCATCATGGCGGCGAAGGCTACTCGGGGGAAGGTGAGGCGAAAGATTAGGAAAAGCGCCAGAAGGACGGCGATGATAATGCCGATGTCCTTCCCGCTGTGGGTCAGCCAGTTTTGGAGATCGTCCCAGTCGCTTCTCAAGAGTGGGGTCATGCCATTCCCCGCCTGGCGCTAGACCGGCCGTAGTACAGGCTATGCTACGAAGGCCGCGGCGGGCAAGGGCGCCGATCTGTTACAGTCCCTGGCATGAACCGCCTACACCGATGGTACTGTGGCTCCCCCGGATGGGCCAGGATCGTCCGCCAGCACATGATGCCCGGAGTAATCGGCGATCGCGATCTGGGCGACAACGTCCTCGAGATCGGGCCGGGGCCCGGTCACACCACCGACTGGTTGCGTGAGCGCGTCCCCCAAGTCACGGCAATCGAAATTGACACCCGCCTCGCGGACTCCCTCAAGGCCCGCCTCGCCGGCGCCAATGTCACGGTTGTTGAAGGCGACGCCACATCGATGCCCTTCCCGGACGCCTCCTTCAGCAGCGTCGTCTGCTTTACAATGCTGCATCACGTTCCATCGGCGGAGCTACAGGACAAATTGGTGGAGGAGGCCTACCGCGTCCTGAGCCCGGGCGGCGTCTTCGCCGGATCCGATAGCACGCCCAGCCTGCTCTGGAATCTCTTCCACGTCTTTGACACGAGGACGCCCGTAGACCCCGGCCGGTTCGCCGATCGGCTTACGGCCGCCGGGTTCAAGGACCCGCAAGTGAGACGCGGCCCGAACTACTTCAGCTTCTTCGCCGTGAAACCCGCCCCCTAAAGCGATTCATAGACCGCGTTGATCAGGGACACCTGGCGCGGATCCACGGGGTCCGTGGAGAAAAGCATCTTGTTCATCGTGTAGCCGAACCCCAATTTGGCATCCGGATCGGCGAAGGCCTGGGAGCCGCCCATACCGCCGTGGCCGAAGACCCGGTCGCCGCGGGCCAGCTTGGTCTCGGGCACCGGCAGCGCGAAACCAAGGGCGAAACGGGACGGGAACCCCACCATGACGGCGTCCTCGCCGTAGCACTGCTCCTCCGTAGCCCTCTCGATAGCGTCCTTGCTCATGAGTCGCACCCCGTCCAGTTGGCCGCCCATGGCCAGGGCGCCGTAGATCTTGGCCAAAGAACGGGCGTTGCCGTGGCCGTTGGCAGCCGGCAACTCCGCCGACCGCCAGGGCCACTTGTTCATGTATAGCGGGTCCCCCATGAGATCCGCGGTGAGCACAAAGGCCTTGAAGCTCATGGAGTTGGGATCAGCGAACACCTTGGCCAGCGGGTTGTTGGCGTCCAGCTCTGGGAAGGGGGACGGCACCATGTCGGCCACCCGGCCGGCGTCCGCCGGGGCCAGCCCGATGTGGAAATCGAGCCCCAAGGGCCCGGCGATCTCCCGCCTGAAGTACTGGCCCACGGTCATGCCAGCCACGCGCCGGATCACTTCGCCCACCAGGAACCCGAAGGTGATAGCGTGGTAGCCATGCCTGGTTCCGGGCTCCCACCAGGGCTCCTCCGCAGCCAGGGCCGACGTCATCTTGTCCCAGTCATACAGGGCGCCCCTGGGCAGGATCTCTCTGACGGCCGGTAGCCCTGCCTGGTGGCTCAGGAGATAGCGGACGGGGATATCCCCCTTGCCGGCTTGCGCGAACTCTGGCCAATACTTGGCTACAGGGGCATCGATGTCCAAGAGCCCCTGGTCCGCCAAGCGGTGAGCGCACACCGTGGTCATGCCCTTTGTGGTGGAATACAGGTTGACGATGGTGTCGCGCTCCCAAGGGCGGGTGCGCTCCGCATCGCAGTGCCCAGCCCAGAGGTCGACGACCATGCGGCCTTCTACCATCACTGCTACGGCCGCCCCCACCTCGCCGTGGTCGGCGAAGTTCGCCGCGAAGGCCTCCCTTACCGCCCTGAAGCGGCTGTCGCAATGCCCTTGGATAGCCACGGTCGTTGTCATGCGGATACCCCTCTCTCCCAGGTTTCACGGCCTATGGTACACCAAGCAGCCCCTCTAGAGCCCCCGCGACACCCTCATGGGGCGCTGGCGCCGCCGACCTCGACCTTCTCCAAGGGGGCAAAGGAAAGGAGGAGCTTCTTGATGCCGGCTTCTCCCTGGAAGGCGACCACCACCTGGTAGTCCGTGCCCGACGGTTCGCAGGAGACGACTACGCCGTCGCCGAACTTGGCGTGGCGCACCCGGTCGCCTGGGGCGAAGCTATCGGCTGCCACCAGACGCTCCTCGCGCTCTGAAGAGACCGCAACACGCCGCCGCTCGGGAAAGAGCGAGGGGGTAGCAACGCGCTGGCTGGGGGCTGTTAGCTCCGCCGGAATGTCCGCCAGAAAGCGTGATGGCCGGTTGTGCCCGGCGAAGGCCCGGCGGAACGCCCTCACCAGAAACAAATGCTGCTTGGCCCGGGTCATGCCCACGTAGAACAATCGGCGCTCTTCCTCCAACTGCGCTGGATCGCCGCTTTCCAGCGACCGCACATGGGGCAGAAGGCCCTCTTCCAGACCGACGATGAAGACAGCGGAGAACTCCAGTCCTTTAGCAGCGTGGAGGGTGATGAGCGTAACGGCATTAGAACGCTCGTCGTATTCGTCGACGTCGGTGATGAGGGCCGCGCTCTCGAGGAAGGAGGCGAGGGCATCCTGCGGCTTCAACTGGTCGAACTGCATGACCACGGCCCGCAATTCCTGCACGTTGTCCCAGCGTTCGTCGCCTCCCGGCTCGCTTGCCAAGTACGATTTGTAATCGATGCGGTCGATGAGGGCGTCCAAAAGCGCCGAGAGAGAGGCGGTCCTGGAAAGGGCGATGAGCCCGTTGATGATGCCCAAGAAATGCAGCAGGGCGCCTGCGGTACGCTTCTGGAAGGGATGCCGGGGAACGTCGGCCGCCTCACGGCCAGGCGCATCCCGCTCGGCCTCGGCCATGAGTTGGAGGGCGGCATATGGGGGGACGCCCAATTCCCGGGACCAGCGGGTCAACTCCCCCAGGGTGCGATCGCCGATGCCACGGTGGGGCACGTTGATGATCCGCATGAGGGCGACGGAATCGAAGGGGTTTTGCACCAGCCGCAGGTACGCCAAAAGATCCTTGATCTCGCGCCGCTCATAGAAGCGGGTGCCCCCGACAAGGCGATAGGGTATCCCGCGAGCCACCAATGCTTCTTCCAGGGGCCGCGACTGGGCGTTGGTGCGGTACATGGCGGCGATGTCCCGGTAGGCCAGCCCGGCCTCTCGCACCAGCCTCCGCACCTCCTCGGCCACAAAATCGGCTTCATCCTCCTCGTCGTACGCCTCGTGGACGATCACCGGCCCGCCCAGCCCGTTCTCGGTCCAGAGGTTCTTCTCCTTGCGCTGCTTGTTGCGGGCGATAACGGAGTGGGCGGAGTCTAGGATGGTCTGGGTCGACCGGTAGTTCTGGTCCAGGACGACGACCCGCGCGTCGGGAAAGTCGTGCTCGAAGTTCAGGATGTTGCGAATGTCCGCGGCCCGCCACGTGTAGATGGATTGGTCCGGGTCCCCCACGACGCAGATGTTGCGATGGCGCGATGCCCAGAGCTTGGCCAGTTCGTACTGGGCGATGTTGGTGTCCTGAAACTCATCGATGTGCACATAAAGGTAGCGCTCCGCGTACTTGGCCAGCACATCCGGCCGCTCTCGGAAGAGGCGGACCGTCCTGAGCAGCAGGTCATCGAAGTCCAACGCATCGTTCGCCTCGAGGAGCGTCTGGTAGCGCTCGAAGACGCGAGACGTGACCTCCTGAAAGTAGTCCGCTATTCTGGCCCGGAATTCCTGGGGCCCCTGCAGTTCGCTCTTGGCCCGCGAGATCGCCGAGAGGACGGCGCGAGGGACCACTCGCTTGGGGTCATATCCCAGGTCTGAGAGGGCCTGTTTGACGGCAGCGATCTGATCGGCATCGTCGTAGATAGTAAAGTTCCGGGGCACGCCGGCTTGCTCTCCATCCATCCTCAGAATACGGGCGCAAACGCCGTGGAAGGTGCCCATGGTCAAGTCTTGCCCGATCTCGTGGCCCACGAGACCAAAGATGCGGTCGCGCATCTCCCGGGCCGCCTTGTTGGTGAAGGTGACGGCCAGGATGCGCCGGGGCCGGACAGACATCTCTGCGAGGAGGTAGGCCACGCGGTGGGCGATTACCCGGGTCTTCCCGGAACCGGGCCCGGCGAGGATGAGGAGAGGGCCTTCGGTATGAAGGACAGCCTCCTGCTGCCGGGGGTTCAGACCGCGGAGGACAACAGAGGAGGAGGTCATTCCTCCCGAATGATACAAGTGTTCTGGTCTCGGAGGAAAGGGGCGCAGGGAGCCCAGGAAGAGAGCTGGCGGCGTGGCTGCTAGGTAAGGATCTCTTCGACGGCGCTGAAGCGAGGCCCACGGTGAGGGGCGATGGGCATATCACGCATCGAAAGGAGGCCCGCGGCCCCGCTGTAGGCTATGGTAGGAAGGCAGTTGATCATGACGGCTGCCGTCGCGGCTTCCCCGTCGATCCCTCCTGGCACCACGACCCGTATGGGAGGCTGCCCATCGATCTCGATCTCGTCACGGCCTTCCTTCGTTCCCAGGGAGACTTCCACCTCTAGGCGCAAAACCTCTCGGCCCCCTGAGAGACCCACGAGCTGTTGCTTGAGGCCGGTCACGCACCCCTTCTCCACCGAGAAGTAAGGCGTCCTGACGCGGCCCGCCGCCATCACCGGCTCGATGCTCTCCGAGACCTCATCTAGATGCCAGCCAAGCGTGTCGGCCACCATAAAGGCCGATTCCCGTAGACCTGCATAACCTATGGCGCCCTCGGACGCCGCTCTCTGAAAGCCCTGCGGGCTAAGCCCAATGCCGCAGCGCGTGCGCACGTCCAACCGGTCTGGAGAGGCGTCTGCCACACGTTTCACTCGCAGGCTGGCGACCCGTTCGCAAGCCACGGTGAGAAGCACCGGAAGGGTGTCCATGATGAAGCCGGGGTTGACGGAGGCCCCCAGGACGCAGACGCCGGCCCGGCGCGCATGTTCGTCCAGGCGTTCCGCCAACTCCGGGTAGCGGGCCCAGGGGAACGTCAGCTCCTCACAGTTGGAGATGACGTTCTTGCCGGCATCGATGCAGCCGATGATCTGCTGGTACACGCCTGTGAGGCCCGCGTCGGTGGTGTGGAGCACAGTGCTGGCGTCGGCCTGGGCCAGCACGGCGTCCGGATCGTAGGCCACCTGTACCCCCACCGGACGCCCGAGGCCGACGACCTCACCGAGGTCCTTGCCAGCCCGCGCCGGGTGAGTATCGATGGCCGCAACGATCTCAACATCGCGCCGGTCCGCCAGAGAACGGGCCAGGCCCGCCCCGACGGCTCCCAGCCCCATCAAGAGAACTTTGATCTTTGCTTGGTGCACCATGCTCCTGCTTGATCTGGCGTCAACACGCTAACTCTTTCAGCATTTTAGACGCGTAACTAGGGCCTTTCGTTAAGGGCCGGCGGCTGGTGTTTGGCTTGGGTTCACTCCCGGCCTGCCTCCAGCACTATCGCTGGCCGGAGGCGACGCCGTGGCGATAGGACAGCCGGGCGCGATTCCCACCATATGCTACGGGCGGGCCCTTAACGCAGATCGATGCGGGGCGCGCCACCCGCGGCGGGCCGGAAAGACGAAGCGAAGGTCACGGCATCTCCGGACCGGCCGTTAGCCGAAACAGCTTCCGCAGCGTGCGCATCGGCCTCGGACGGCGGAAGGTCAGCCGCGGCAACGCTCCCGCTGCCTCCGCCGGCCTTGCCGTTGCCACCACCCACCCGCAACTCGCCGGGGATCTCCACCACGGGCCGGTATGAGACCTTCATAGGGATGTCGTTGCCGGCAAATACGCGGATCCGCTCTTGCTCGAACCCCGCCTCCAGCAGGGTTTCGATGAGCCTCTCTGCCTTCTCTGTCTCGTCCAGCACGGTGATTTCGCCGTGCTTAGGATCGCCCCGGTCCGTCACCAGAACGATGATCTGGTTCGCCATACTGCCACCTCCTAGGTTTCTTCCCCGGTCTCCCGAACCCTCCCCTGAGAACGGACCTGGGCCAAGTCCCACGGAGTGGCGTCTCGTTGGTTTAGATTCCGTTTACAGCACTTATGTTACACGAAAGAAGAGGCATGTCAACGTTATTCTCAATAGAAAAGGAGAGGTTCTAAGACGTATTCACCCAGTGTCTACCGTTGATGCTGTGATTCCCCCATCTTGGCGGCGTCAGCCCCAGAAGGCTGGCCTGTCAGGGCAAGCAGCGCATTCTGGCAAAAGCGCGGGGGCCAGCGGCACGGGAGCATGGGCTTCGCCTAGGACGCGCAGGAGCCGCCACAGGGGGAGGCCGACCACGTTGCAATAGCAGCCGTCGTACGATGCCACTGGCCGGAAGACTGGGTCTTGGATGGCGTATGCCCCTGCCTTGTCGAAGGGATCCGCCCTGGCGATGGAAGCCGCGATCTCTTCGTCGGTGTACCGGCGCATACGCACCGCCGTCACGCTGTGAGCCAAGAGGGGCGCCCTTCGGCCCGGCGCGGCGACGGCCACCGCCGTGATCACCCGATGGGTCCGGCCCCGGAGCAGCCTAAGCATGGCCTGGGCGCCGGGCCTGTCCAGCGGCTTTCCAAGAATGCGGCCGCGGTAGACCACCACGGTGTCGGCAGCGATGACGAAGGCTTCCGGTCGCAGCCGTGCCACGGAGAGCGCTTTCTCCCGCGCCAGCCTCCGGGCCATGCGCTCCGGCCGTTCCCTGGGACGGGGGAGCTCTTCCCCATCCGGGTGCGCTACATCGAACGTCAGCCCCAGGCGCCCCAGCAACCATAGGCGGCGCGGCGAGGCCGAAGCCAACACCAAGAGCGGACCCTCCGTTTTCACGGCAGCTCAAGGGTGGCGACGCACTCGATGTGGTAGGTCTGCGGGAACATGTCCACAGGCGTCACGTCAGCCAGCCGATAGCCCCCATCCGCCAGTACGCGCAGATCCCTGGCGAGCGTAGACGGATCGCAAGATACGTACACGATCCGGCGAGGCGCCAGCCGCAGCACGGCCGCGAGCGCCTCTTGGTGGCAGCCCGCCCGCGGCGGGTCCAGGATCAGGGAGTCCACTCGCTCCGTGATGGCCGGGAGCACTTCTTCTACCTTGCCTCGGTAGTACTGGACGTTGGGGCAGCCCGCGATGTTCACCATGGCGTCGTCCACGGCGGCCGCCGACTCCTCGATGGCCAGCACGCGCCTCACCGAAGGAGATAGGATGACGGCGAAGGTGCCGACTCCAGCGTAGGCGTCGAGAAGGGTGTCTTCCGGCTGGGGGGCGAGCCGCTCCCGCACCAGGGCCACGAGCCGCTCGGCCTGCGCCGTGTTGGTCTGGAAGAACGACCCGGCCGAGATGCGGAACCGGTACCCCAGGAGCTCCTCCTGATAGTGCTTCTGGCCGCTAGGGATGGTGGGATCGATGGCGCTGAGATCGGGGTGGACCAGCACCTCGCCGGTGTTGACACCGATCCGGAAGGCCACTTGGTGCAGCCCGCCGCACTTGCCCTGTAGTCTCGGCAGCGCCTCGTTTACCCACGGCGAGGCGATAAGGCAGCGGTCGACCCGCAAGAAACGATGGCTGCCCCGCCTGACAAAGCCCAGTTCGCCCCTCGGCCTGACAGAGAACCGGACGTGGTTGCGATAGCCCCACGGTTGTGCCGCCCCCAGGGTAGGAGACACAGGGGGCTCTGCGAAGCGCCCCAGGCGTCGCATCTGGTCCGCCACCACCTGCGCCTTCAGCTCCACCTGTTTGGCGTAGGCGATGTGCTGCCACTGGCACCCGCCGCACTCGCCGAAATAGGGGCATTGCGGCTCCACCCGGGAGGGAGACCGGGATAGCACCTCCACGACACGGCCCATCTTGACGCCCGCACGCACTCGCTCCAGCTCGGCGACAACCTCCTCGCCCGGGATGCCATATTCGATGAAGGCGGTTTCGCCGTCGTAGCGGGCGATGGCGCCGCCCTCGAAGGCCATCGCGTCAAGAGCCACTGTGATGCGCTGGGGAGGGTTCAACCACCCCTTTCGATTCCGCCGCGACATAGTTAGGGCCTCGAGCCTCAGTTTACCGGAACCCACATCCGGTCCGCCTGGAGAGGCCGCCCACTGCTGAATCGCCGCGATGGGTTGGGGGCATGCTATAATGCTGAAAACCGGCTAATTCAACGAGAGGGCGATAGCAGATGGAGTACGCGATCCTCGCGGGTCTCATCGGCGGTATCTGGGCCCTGCTTCTCTGGCTCAGCATCATCGTCTGGGTCTATCGCGATGTGCGCGACCGGACCCGCGACCTGGGGCTGCAAGTCCTAGCGGTCTTCGTGGTCATGATGTTCTTCCCAGGCTTCAACATCCCGGGCCTGGCCCTTTACCTCATGCTCCGCCCCCGGGAAACCCTGGAGGAGGCCTATGCCCGGTCTCTGGAGGAAGAAGCGCTGTTGCGCGAGATCGGCGACGAAGGCGTCTGCCCGTCATGCCGGCGTTTCGTAGAGCGCGCCTGGCGTGTTTGCCCCTTCTGCCAGACCCAGCTCAAAGACGTCTGCAGGGAGTGCTCGCAGCTCCTGAGCTTTAGTTGGATTGTCTGCCCGTTCTGCGGCCGCGAGAGAAAAGGGGCCGTCTCGCCGGCTGCCCCTCAACAGGCTACACCAACACGGCAGCCTGAACCCCAGACGCCGGGTGTGGCCGTGGCCAGCCCGGCAGGCGAAGAGGCTACCCCCTACCAGCACTAACTCGCGGCCAGGATAGGGTCCAGGGCCTCGGCAACCCCTTCCAAAGCCGCCAACTGGGCGTCGCTGCCAACAAAGGGGCGCGTGGCGAAGAGGTCCTCGATGGTCCTGACGGCATCGACGGTGCCCATCGGCGTGCGCAGTAGCACCACCCCTTCCTCGTCCGCTCTTTCCCGGACGTATCTCAGCAGGGGGGCATCGCCGGTGATCACCAGACAGGCCAGGCCAGCGTTGAGAGCCCCCAACTGAAGGTCCGGCCTATCGCTGCGGACAATCGCCGTGGCGGCGCCAGTGTGCAGGAAGTAGGCCTGCCCCGGGTCCACTGCAATGGGTGCGATGCGGGGCGCGTCAATGGGCATCAAGGCGCGGCCGTTGCTGATGCTGCCCTCGGCGGCCAGGGCTGAGGCCACGTCCCGGAGGGTGGGAGCCGCCAGCACCCGGGATTCCAACAGCAGCGCCAAGGGACTCAGGCCAAGCGCCTCGAGGGCTCCGCGCGTATGCTCCATTCTCCTCCTGGGGACGCGGTTCACCA
The DNA here is from genome assembly GCA_034432935.1 of Dehalococcoidia bacterium. Lineage (GTDB taxonomy): Bacteria > Chloroflexota > Dehalococcoidia > SM23-28-2 > RBG-16-64-32 > DAOUAG01. The sequence continues at coordinate 86,543 of DAOUBD010000024.1, forward strand.
CCAGGCCCGCCAGCCGGTCCCCGGCGCTACGGCAGAAGGAGACGATGGCATCCGGCGCCATGGTAGCCGGCGCCACCGCCAGGACCGATGCATCTGGCGCTGACGCCAAGGCTCCGGCGGGGTCGCCGGCCGGCGCCTCAGAGACAGCGAGGGATGCGCCCGGCGCGGAGAGCGCGGAGAAGAGAGCCTTGTCCGCTCCTTCACTCGCGCCGCCCGGAAGCCGCTCCAACGATACGGCCAAGCCCTTGCTGCGGCCGCGCAAGGCTATTGCAGCAGCCACTGTAGTCTTTCCGGCCAGCGGCTCCGGGGCTATGATGAGCACTCTGCGCATGGCTTCGTGAATTATAGCACGATCGGTTCCTCTGGCGGCTTCCTCTTCTGAACCTGCAAGAGGATATCGGGCTGCGGCGGGTTCCAAGCCAGGTACACAACGAAGACTGCCATCGCCAGAAACCCTAGGACCCCAGCCGCTGACATGGTCCAGAAACCGGCATCTGCCTTGGCCTCGTTGACCAGTAAGGAACCCGCACCCCGGGCCGCCGCGGCGCCGTAGAGCAGGGCCAGAAGCCCTGGCGCCAGCCATCGGGCGGTAGCGCCAGAGATCCGCCGCATCGCCAGCCTCGGCAGCACCAAGAACGACATCCCGAAGATAGTCATCGTCACGAACCCCAGGGCGATGAAGTGCCTGACAGCGTCGGTTTCGTAGTGGGCTGGGGGACGGCCGGCCCATAAGGCCCTGATCCCGTAGTAGGCTTGGAGCAGCCCCGCCAGGAGCAGCCAGAGGTAGGCGGAGCGCACAAACCTCATGCTCCGCCGCGCCGATTCCCGTAGCCGATGTGGTGCGCCCTCGAACACCCGCAGGAGAAAGGCCATCGACGCTAAGGCCGCCCCCGCTGCCAAGAACCCAACGCTCTGGACCTCTTCCGATATCCCGGAGTCGGAGTACGACCGCCAGACAGCGCCGGCGGTATACGCCGCTACGCCCGCATTGAGGCCGGCCCAGGCCAGCGTCACCGGCAGCTTCGCAGCCTCCCTCCGCCCGAAAAAGACGGGGAACGTGCGCAGCGAGACCGCCAAGACGAACATCGCCGCAAAGCCGTACAGTTGCGCGAAGGTGATGGCGCTGGTCTGAAGGCCGGTCACCAGCGGCCGGGACTCCAGGGCAGCCTGCGTAACGAACCAGGAGTTCAGGCCCAACGCTACAGCCACCCACATCCCACCGGCGGCGAAGAACCGCGAGTATCCGAACCGCTCCGGGCGCCCCAAGATCACCGAGCGCAAGATGGCGGCGGCGAAGATCAGGGCCGCGGCCGCCTCCAGGGCCGCGGATGCCGCGAAAAGCCCGGCGTAGGGGGCCCCGTCCGCCCATGGCTGCGCGACGGCCCTCAGCCCAAGCCCAGACGCCATCAGCACGAAGGTAAGGGGCACGAGCCAGGGCGGCCGCACGTGCACTGCCGTGAACCGGGCCGCCAGCCGGTAGCCCATGCCCATCACGAACAACCCGAACCATCCCTGTAACTGGAGGTGTCCGTGGAGCTGGATTACCTGGGGCAGGCGTCCGTCCAGGGTGGCGTGCTGCGCGAGGGCATGGGCCACAAGGATCCCGAGCGGGAAGCCCAGCGCCAAGCCAAAGAAGAGCGCCCCGGCGATGAAGGGGCCGTAGAAGCGGTCCTCCTCGCGGAAGACGGCAGGGAGAAGGGGCACTACAGGGCCTCCTCCAGCGGGGTGTAGGGCAACCCCTGGGCCCGGGCCACTGCCTCCGCTACCAACCGCCCGTTGATCACGGCCGCCCCCGCCGCTAACGAAGGGTCATCCCGAAGCGCTTGCAGGCCGCCCGTCGCCAGTTTCAGGACGTAGGGCAGGGTGGCCGAGGTCAGGGCCTCGGTAGAGGTGCGCGGGACCGCGCCCGGCATGTTGGGTACGCAGTAGTGAATTACCCCCTCTTCCAGGTAGATCGGATCGCGGTGGGTAGTGGGACGCGAAGTCTCGGAGATGCCGCCTTGATCGATGCATACGTCGACGAGAACCGCGCCCTCCCCCATGGAGCGCACCATCTCCCTGGTGACCAGCTTCGGGGCGATGCCTCCCGGGACGAGCACCGCCCCGATCAGTATGTCGGCCCCATCTAGCTCTTCCTCCAGTACAGCCGGACTCGTGACCCGTGTCGCTATCCGGTCCCGGAACTGGTTCTCCAGGCTGGAAAGCCGCTGAAGGTCCCTCGACGTGACGGTCACTCGCGCCCCCAGGGCACAGAGGACCCGCGTGGCCGCCGTGCCCACGTTGCCGCTGCCTATGACCAGCGCCTTGGCCGGCGCCACGCCGGCGATGCCGCCGAGGAGCTTCCCGCGCCCGGGGCCCGGCTTCTTCAAGTACTGGGCCGCGATCTCCGCCGCCATCCGGCCCGCCACCTGGCTCATGGGTACCAAGAGCGGGAGCGTGCCATCGGGACGCCGTACGGTCTCGTAGGCGATAGCGTTGACGCCGGACTCCAGGAGCGCCTTCACCAACCCCGGAGCTGGCGCCAGGTGCAGGTACGTAAACAGCAGCAGGCCGGGACGCAACAGCGGATATTCGGCCTCCAACGGCTCCTTGACCTTGACCAGCAGATCGGCCTGGCCGACGACATCCGCAGCGGATGGGAGCACCGTTGCGCCCGCCGCCGCGTAGCGGTCATCGCCGAAGCCGGAGCCCTCGCCCGCGCCGCGCTCAACGAACACCTGGTGCCCAGCCTGCACCAGCGCTCGCACGCCCACCGGCGTGAGCCCCACGCGGTACTCCTCGGTCTTTGTCTCCTTGATGGTGCCTACGCGCATGGACGCCTCCAGACCCATTGGGCCGGCTTGGGCGGCCGGCCCCCTTTCGAATGTCCTTGACCAGCCCAGGACGCGATACCTAGAATGGTCTTCTGGTGCCGGGGTAGCTCAGTGGTAGAGCACGCGGCTGAAAACCGCGGTGTCGGCAGTTCGACTCTGCCCCCCGGCACCAAGCCTCTCTCCAGCCTAACCACTGCCCACCGCCGATGGTTTGGGCACGGCTTCGGACCCATCCCCTGTTGCCTGCCGGGGGGCTGCGTGCCGCTGGGACACAGCCACCACCGCCGCTAGCGTCACCCCGCCACCCAGCATACCCAGGGCCGACAGGGACTCCCCCAGTAGCACCCAGGCCCCCACTGTCGCCACCACCGGCGTGAGCAGTACCAGCACCGACGAGATCGAGACCCGCACGTAGGGGTGAGCCCAGTTGACCAGCATGTGGGCGCCAACTCCGCTGCCCACGGTAAGGACGCAGAGCCGCGCCCAGTCGGCGCCGCCCAAGGCGCCCGGATCCAGCCCCCGGGCCAAGACCACAGGCGTAACGACCAGAGCCGCCGCCAGGTGTACAGATGCCATGTACGCCACCGTGGCCACGCTGGCACGAATGCGTTTGGAGGCCAGAAAGTAGCCCGTGAAAAGAAAGACACCCACCAAGGCCAGCAGATCGCCAACGGGGCTCCAATGGGGGGAGCCCGAAGACCCGGCGATGAGAACCACGATCCCCCCTATGGACGCCAACGTCCAGCCCACCTCCCACCGCCCCACACGTTCGCCAAACCACGGGCCGGCGACCACCAGGGTCAGCGCCGGTTGCAGCGCCCCTATGAGGGTGGCGTTGGCCACAGTGGTGAGCTTCACCGCGGTAAAACCCAAGGCCATGTTGGTGCCAAAGATGACTCCCGCAGGCGCCGAAAGGGCGAACTCCCGTACTGTCGGCCGGTGGCGCGCCAGGGCCAACAGGCCAAAGCTGAGTCCCGTGCCCAACCAGAGCCGGTAGAAGGATACCGTCAGGCCGTCGGCGCCCACCTCCTTGGCCAAGATGCCGCCGAATCCCCAGGCGATGACGGCGGCGAACATGGCCGCTAGCGGCAGCATCGCGGGTCTCGCACCCGCCGGGAAGGCCTTTGGCATAGCTCCAGGATAGCCGCTCGGTCCCATACGGTCAGCCACAGTGCGGGACCGGAGCATCTTTGACCGGAGGCCGCGCCGCCGGTCAAAATACCCGATGTAGGTATTCAGCAGAAGGGAGGCGTTACGGTGGGAGGTCCGCTGCAAGGCGTCAAGGTCGTCGAGATGGGGCTGTGGGTGGCTGGGCCGTCTTGCGCCACCATCCTCAGCGATTGGGGGGCCGAGGTGATCAAGATCGAGCCGCCGGCAGGCGACCCCTTTCGCGGGCTGTTCGCCTCCCTCATGGGCATCGCCGCCCCGGTGAACCCGCCCTTCGAACTCGACAACCGGGGGAAACGCAGCGTGGCGCTAAACCTCGAGCACGAGGAGGCGCGGCGCATCGCCCTGGAGATCATCAGCAGGGCTGACGTCTTCATCACCAACAACCGACCTCGGGCCCTCCAGCAATACGGCCTCGACTACGAGAGCCTCCACGCCCGCTTTCCGCGCCTTATCTACGGCCAGATTACGGGGTACGGGCCCGACGCCGAGGCGAGAGATGTGGCAGCCTATGACATCGGCGCTTTCTGGGCCCAATCGGGCGTGGCCATGGCCCTGACTCCCAAAGGCTACGCCATCCCCCAGCAGCGCGGCGGCATGGGCGATCACATGACGGGCCAGATGCTCGCAGGGGCCGTTTGCGCCGCCCTTTACGCCCGGGACCGCACTGGCGAGGGCCAGCGCGTTTCGGTCCCTCTGGTGCGTGTCGGGGTGTACATGGTGGGATGGGATACGATGCTCTCCCTGCGCCTCGGCGTGCCTGTGGAGCCCTACGACCGGTTTCACGCCATCAACCCCATCATCGACTGTTACCAGGCGGGAGACGGGCGCTGGTTCTGGCTCCTCCTGCTGCAAGCCGACCGGCACTGGGGCGACCTCTGCGCAGCCATCGGGCGGCCGGACCTTCAGAGAGACGAGCGGTTCAAGAACATCGAGGCCCGGCGCTTGAATGCGCCGGCGCTGGTGGAGGAGCTGGACCGGGTCTTCGCCACCGAGCCTCTCTCCCACTGGGCAGAGGCCTTCGCCCAGCACGACGTCTGGTGGGCGCCGGTCAACACCATCGAGGATGCCATCAAGGACCCCGTCGTTCGTGCTTCGGGCGCTTTCACCAAGGTCCCGGCCCCCGACGGAACAGAGGTCGAAATGGTGGCCACCCCGGCCGACTTCTCCGGCACCCCTTGGCAACCGAAAGGCCTTTCGCCAGAGCTGGGCCAGCACACCGAGGAGGTCTTGCTGGAGCTAGGTTACGGCTGGGACCAGATCGTGGAGTTGAAGGACGCCGGCGCCATCCCATAGGCGAAGGCGGCCCGCCCTATTCGTAGCGCAGCGCTTCGGCCACCGGAATGCTGGCCGCCTGCCGCGAGGGAATCAGCGTCATCAGCAGCGAGGCGGCGAAGGTGAAGCCGCCGATGATCAGTAGCTGCGTCCAGGGCACGTAATAGGCCTTTCCGTCGCCCGGGAAATCGCTGCTGGTGACCAAGAAGTAGGCCAGCCAGAGGGCGAGAGCCACCCCGGAGAGGATGCCCAGGAGAGTGACGAAGGAGGATTCCATCAGAAAGCTCAAGGCCACCGTGCTCCGTTTGTAGCCGATGGCCCGCAGCATGCCGATCTGCTGCCGCCGCTCCACCACGGTGCGGAAGGCGATGACCCCTACCGCCGCAATCCCTACAAAGAGCCCGAGCCCCATGAACCCTTGCATCAGGTAGAAAAAGTTGCGCGATAGTGCCTGGTCCCGGTCTGCCCTTTCCTTGATGGAGTCAGCCTGGACGCCGACCGTCAAGAGGGTGGACTCGATCTGTTTGGCCACACGGGCGGACTGCCGGGGATCCTTCAGCCCCACGTAGTACCACGATAGCTCCGGCTCGCCGAAAACCTGCCTAAAGGCATCGTCTGAAAGGAAGACGCCCCGGAAGGTGCTGCTGGACCCAAACGATATGACGCCGACTATCTGCACGTCCTTCGTGCGGCCCGATACCGGGTCCCGCACAGTCAGGGTCACGGGGTCGAAGACCTCTTGGCCCTCGGGGATGCCGGTAGCGATGAACTCGTCGTTGCCGAATCCCCGGCGCACCGCGAAAGCGTCGATGAGGGCCACGCTATCGCTGGTCTTGAGGGCCTGCCAGACGGCCTCGGGGCTATCGTAACCGCGCGCCCTGGCCTCCAGGGGGACGTGGCCCCCGTCGATGAACCCGTCGTCCACCCCTTGCACCTGGTACGGTTCGAACTTCGTGGCCTCGGCGCCACGCACCTCGGACGATGCCCTCCCTCCGGCGAAGCTGACCCGTCCCACAGCCCGGAAAGCGTCCGGCACGGGAGAGCCTGCCGCCCTCAGCGCTCCAGCCAGATCCCCCACAGGGTTGTTGCCGTTCTCCTGCACCAGCACGTCCCAACCCCCGCGGGCTGAATCCGAGAGGAACAGCTTGTCGAAGTTGAAGTTCATGGTGGACATCATCGTCAGGGCGAACACGACGAGGGATATCATCGCCAGCGTCATGCCGGTTCGGAATTTGCTGTTTAGCGGGTAGGCGATGGCCGTCTTTAGAGCCGGCAGAATGGTTCCGAAGACACCCCCCACGCGCGACACAACTGCCAGCACCAGATCAGCGTTGTAGATCAGGACGAAGGTGGAGGCCGTGACCATGGCCACCCCGCTCAGAAAGAACATCTCGATGCCGCCCGTGAGCGGACCCACGACAGACTCCAGCCGGTTGCCAGCCACCAGCGCCCACACCACCAGCAGTAGTAGCCCCATGGCGGTAAAGACCGGCCTATCGGGCAGGCGCAAGAACCGCAGGATAACCGCGACTCCAGCACCCACCAGGGAGAAGCCGAGGGCGAAGGGGAAGGCGCTGTCGCTCCTCATGCCGGTGACGAAGAGGAACGCTCCGAAAAGCGTCAGGATCACCCAGAAGGCTAAACCCCGCCAGCCCATGCGCCTGCCGGAAGGTTCTGGCAGGTCGCGTATCGCCCGCACGATGTTCAGCTTGGAGACCCGCCACGAAGCGAAGGTGACGGTGACAAAGGTCAAGACGACGCCGAGGCTGTAGGAGATAACGAAAGTGCGCAGGGTCACATGGGGACGGATCGAGATGCCGAACTGGGAGAAGATGGCCGCCATAAGATAGGCCATAGCGAAAGCGACCAGGATCCCTAGGCCAGCGCCTACCATGGCCGACAGGATGTTGTAGGCGGTGCCCTCTGCCATGAACATCTGCACCAGATGCCAGCGCTTCATGCCCACCGCCCTGGCCATACCCATCTCCGGCTTCCGCTCCGCCGCAAGCATGACGAAGATCATGATGATAAGCAGGATTCCGGCCCCGATGGAGAACAGCCCCAACACGAGGAAGAAGGTGGTCATGAAGTTACCGAGGGTCTCCGCCAGGTCCACGCCATCTTTCTTGCTGTTGCCGAAGTCCATGTCCAGGCCGGCGCGCTGGACCAATGCCCGGACCTCCGCTTCCACCTTGGCAGTTAGGCCAAGGGTGTCCCGCACACCACCAGTGTTGGATATGGCGATGAAGTCGACGCTCTCGTGGCCGAACAGCCGGTGGAGGGTGTCCAGCCTGGTCACCAGACCCTCACGCAGTTCTGACGACCGAGTCCCGGTCAGAAGCCTGTCTTGGACCACATCGGCAACCCTGAAATCGTGGGGCTGGTTCTGGACCCAGACCTGCAAAGTGTCGCCCGGCTTCACTTCCAACTGATCAGCAGCGCTCTGATTGACGAAGATCTCCTCCGGACCCAGGGCGGCGACGTCTACCACCTCGCCGGTAGCAGCCGAGACCACGTCGGGGAACCCTGCGGCCCTGTCTGCGTCCAGCCCAACAAAGGTGACGAGGGGCTCGCTGAGGCGAGCGGCCGGGTTGACTACGGGCACCTCTTCGTAAAGGACGCCCATATATCCATCCACATCCTCCAGCCGCGCCTGGTCCATGGCCGCCAAGAAGGCCCGGTAGTCATCGCCTGGGATCTCGCGCCCAGAGGAGGCCGGCCCACGGTGGTCATCGAAGCTGCCGCTGGCCCTCTCGGCGCCTGGCTGGAGGCTCTCGTCCACGTGGCCCATCAGCTTGTAGGCATCGCTGCTGATGCTCCGGTCCACCGTATCGCCTGTGGTGAAGGCCGCCGAGATGATGAGGGTGCTGAGCATGAGACCCAGCACTATGAGGGTGCTCTGGGCCACCCGGCGGGGGATGTTGCGCAGGCCCATTACCACCAGGATGCGGTGCCTAAGGCCAACGTAAGCCACGCTGCCCAAACTCACGGCCAACGCCCCCACGAGGACGTACATGATGGTGTTCATCGAGATGCCGAACAACGCGTCCACCGAGTCCCCTCTAGACGGCCTCGGGCTCCGCTGGGGCCCAGATGCCCGCCTCGCGGTTCACGATCCGATGGTCGCTGACGATCTGCCCGTCCTGCATACGGATGATGCGGCCGGTGCGCTGGGCCACGCCCTGGTCATGGGTCACCAGCACGAAGGTCTGGCCCCGCGTCCTGTTGAGCTCCACCAACAAGTCCATGATCTCGGCGGCGTTGGCGCTGTCCAACTCCCCCGTGGGCTCGTCACCCCATACGATGGCTGGATCGTTCACTAGCGCCCGGGCGATGGCCACGCGCTGCCGCTGCCCGCCCGATAGTTCCGCCGGCTTGTGCTCCGCCCACGGCACGAGGTGCACCGTCTCCAGGGCCGCCATCGCCCGCTTCCGGGCCTCGCGCGCTGGAACGCCAGAGACGATGAGGGGTAACTCCACGTTCTCGACGGCCGAAAGCACAGGCAAGAGGTTATAGAGCTGAAATACGAAGCCCATCCGCCGCGCCCTGTACTCCGTCTTCTTGTTGTCATCCAGGGTGCTCAGGTCGACTCCCTCCACCAGGACGCGGCCGCTATCGATGGTGTCCAGGCCCGAGAGGCAGTTAAGGAGGGTTGTCTTTCCACAACCGGAGGGGCCCATGATGGCCACCATCTCTCCCCTCCGTATGGTCAGGGTGATGCCCCGCAGGGCGTGCACTTTCACCCTGCCGGTGTCATAGGTCTTGACGACATCGATCGCCTGAATGATGGGTTCATTTTCGCCAAGGGCCCGCTCAGCCTCTGGCGCCCGGCTCTCCGTTACGCTCATGAATCACTCCTACGTCCGCGGCCCCGCACCCCTCCGGGCGCACTAGGCGCAACGCCAACCTTCTCTGATATACGTCGGTTCCAACCGTCCGGGCGCTGGGCCCGCCCCCGAATAGCAGCTAAGTGGTTTGGCAGTGCTACTGCCTTGTGGTCAGTGGATGTCTGGGGCGCCTTCCGACCGGTTGTACTGTCCCCATTCTAGGGCATCTGAGGCGCGGCGAAAAGCTGGCCATGCCTCAGCGAGGCGGCAGGAGCCCGCACAAGGCTGCGGCCGAGCAGAGAACATAGCTCAGTCGCAAGGCGCCAGCCAATTTCTTCAACCGTCGGCGCCGAGCTCATCAGCTCAGCCATACTAGTGACGGCCCTTCCTGGGATGCCGCAGGGCACTATCCGGGCGAACCACGAAAGGTCTACCGTTACGTTCAGGGCCAGGCCATGACCCGTCACCCAGCGGCCTTCGGCCCCGCCCGGCCGGCTCACCCTAACGCCGATGGCGGCTATCTTGGCGCCGCCTACCCAGACGCCGGTCAGCCCCGGCTCGCGTCCCGCGGCCAGCCTATAAGCAGCGAGGGTCCGGATAACGGCTTCCTCCAGGGTCCGCACGTACGCCGCCACCCCGAGGCCAGCCTCTTGCAGGGCGATGACGGGGTAGGCCACTAGTTGTCCCGGGCCGTGGAACGTTATGTCGCCGCCACGGTCCGTCTCGATAAGAGGAGCGCCCAGGGCCGCCAGTGGGACCCTCAGGTTGCCCTGCGCGTCGCGCCGGCCCGTCGTGTATACCGGCGGGTGCTCCAATAGCAGCACCACGTCCGGAACAGCTCCAGCGGCGCGGGCCCGGGCGATAGCCCGCTGGAGCTGCCACGCCTCGACGTATTCCACCAGGCCGAGCCAAGCGACCCAGCATTGGGGCCCGGAGCCATCTGCCATCACTCGATCCCGTCCCCAGGCTGCCAGGCCTCCATCCTCCGCTTTACGTCCATCAGGAAGGCCCCGGCCTGGTGCCCGTCCAAGATGCGGTGATCGAAGGACAGGCAGAGGGCCACGACGTACCGCACCGCGACGGCATCATCGCCCACCACCGCTGGACGCTTGGTCACGGCCTCCAGGGTCATGATGGCGGCCTGCCCCTCGTTGATGATGGGCATGGACACGACGGAGCCAAAGGCGCCGGTGTTGTCAACGGTAAACGTCCCCCCCTGCACGTCCGCTACCTGAAGCCTCCCCTCCCGCGCCCGCCGGCCCAGATCGTCGATGGCCAAGGCCAGTTCCGTGATGCTGCGGCGGTCGGCATCGCGGATCACCGGAACCATCAGGCCCCGGTCGGTGGCGACGGCGATGCCGATATTGATGCGCCTGCGGAGTACGATGCGGGCTGGCCCGGCGTCGCCGGCCTCGGACCAGCTAGCGTTGAGGTAGGGGTGGCCGGGGAGGGCCTGGGCGACGGCGTGCACCGCGAAGGGCAGGTACGTCAAGTCTGCGCCGTACTTTTGGCGGAAGGCCTCCCTTGCCCCCAGGCGGAGGCGCGCCAGGCCCGTAACGTCGGCCTCCACCGCCAGCCAGGCGTGGGGAGCGCGAAAGGCGGAGGCCACCATGCGCCGGGCGATGGTCTGCCGGATGCTGGTCACAGGGACCGCCTCCTCTTCCGGCGGCGGCTCCTCTGGGCGCCCGGTTGGCAACCCCGGCCGGCTGGCCGCCTGCCGGACGTCCTCCTCGGTTATTCGCCCGCCTGGGCCCGTGCCAGCGACGAGGCCGATGTCCACGCCGAGCTCTTCCGCCAGCCGCCGCACGCGGGGCGTGGCCCGCCGTGGCCCCTGGGGAGTCGGCGGCGCTGACGGCTCCGGCGGCGCCATAAGCTCAGCCCCCGCCAGTTCCTCACCCTCGGCCAATTCAATCAGGGCCAGCGGCCCGCCGACGGGCACTGTCGCACCCTCCGGCGCCAGTATCTCGACCAGAACGCCGGAAAAAGGCGATGGAAGTTCCACGTTGACCTTGTCGGTATTGATTTCCACCAAGGGCTCGAACTTGCGGACCGTCTCGCCCGGCCTTTTCAGCCAGCGCTCGACGATGCCCTCGGTGACGGTCTCGCCGATGACGGGCAGCGTGAAGGTCACCGCCATGGGGCCCGGCCTCAGTACGCCGCGAGCTTCCTGATGGCAGCGGCGATCTTCTCGGCGTTGGGCAAGACGTAGTCCTCGAGGACGCCGGCGTAGGGCGTCAGGGGCACATCCGGCGAAGCGACCCGCATTACAGGCCCGTCCAAGTAGTCGAACGCATCGCAGGCGATGGTGGCAGCCACCTCGGCGCCGAAGCCGCCCGTCAGGTTGTCTTCGTAGACGATGAGGGCCTTGCCGGTCTTCTTCACGGATGCCAACACGCACTCCCGGTCCCAGGGGGCCACCGTCCGCAGGTCGATGACCTCAACGCTGGTGCCGTCCTCGGCCTCCACGGTTTCCGCCGCCTTGAGGGCGTGGTGCACCATCATCCCGTAGGTCACCAGGGTGATGTCGCGCCCAGGGCGCTTCACCTCGGCCACCCCGATGGGCACCAGGTAATCCTCGTCCGGCACCTCCTCCCGGACCGACCGGTACGCCTTCTTGTGCTCCAGGAATAGCACCGGGTTCGGATCGCGTATGGCGGACTTGAGGAGGCCCTTGGCATCGTAGGGGCTAGCTACGCAGACCACCTTAAGGCCCGGAACATGTGCATAGAAGGCCTCCACGCTCTGGGAGTGGTAAGGGCCGCCGTGGATGCCGGCGCCGTACGGACTACGGATGGTTATGGGGCAGCTCCAGGTGCCGTTGGAGCGATAGTGGAGGCGGGCAGCCTCGCTCACTATCTGGTCAAAGGCCGGATGCATGAAGTCCGCGAACTGGATCTCGGCGATAGGCCGGATGCCGTTAAGGGAGGCGCCGATGGCGATGCCGACGATGCTGGCCTCAGCAAGCGGCGTGTCGACACAGCGCTCGGGGCCAAACTCTTGCAGGAAGCCCTCGGTGGCCCTGAAGACACCGCCTTCGCCAACGTCCTCGCCCATGACGATGACGCGTTCGTCGCGCCTCATCTCCTCGAACATCGCCTCCCGCACAGCTTCGATCATCGTCTTCACGGCCACGGCTAGTCGCCCCCTTCCTCGACGAAGACATGCCGAAGAGCCGATTCTGGTCCCGGAAGAGGCGCCTTCTCGGCGAAGTCCGTGGCCTCGTCGACCTCTCTCATCGCCCGTTCCTGCAACCTCTCCAAGCCGGCCGTGTCCACGAGACCCCGTTCCTCGAGCCAGGCGGCGAAGCGGGGCAGCGGGTCCTTCTTGGCCCACTCCGCCACCTCCTCCGGGCTCCGGTAGCGCCGGTCATCGTCATCGCTGGTGTGGGGCACCAACCGGTAGGTCTTGGCCTCGATGAGGGTAGGGCCGCCACCGCTCCGGGCGCGCTCGACGGCCTCCTTCGCAGCGGCGTACACGGCCAGAACATCGTTGCCGTCGACGGTCACCCCCGGGAAGCCGTAGCCCTGGGCCCGCACGGAGACGTCCTGGACGGCAGCTTGTTTGCGCCAGGGCACCGAGATGGCATACAGGTTGTTCTCGCAGACGAAGACCACGGGCACCCGGTGCACCCCCGCGAAGTTCATCGCCTCGTGGGTGTCACCGACGCTGCTGCCGCCGTCGCCAAAGAACACCATCGCCACCTCGTCAAGGCCCCGCAGCTTGGCTGCCCAGGCCACTCCCACGGCGTGGGGCACCTGGGTGGCTACCGGCGCCGAACCCGAGACTATGCGCAGCTTGGGGTCGCTAAAGTGCGAAGGCATGTTGCGGCCGCCGCTGCTGATGTCCGCGGCCCGCGAAAGGTGCGCTAGGAGCAGGTCGCGCGGCGTCTGGCCGATAGTTAGCGCCACTCCGATATCCCGGTAATAAGGGACGACCCAGTCGTGCCCGGGCCGTAACGCATAGGCGGCGCCCACCTGCGCCGCCTCGTGCCCTTCTCCGGTGACCGCGAAGGGGCCCTTCCCCATCCGGTTCAACATCCGCTCCCTTTCCCCAACGACCCGGGCCAGGAGCATCTTGTAGTACATATCCAAGAGTTGCTCCCGGGTCAGGCCCATGGAGCCCGGGACCTCCTTTACGGATACCACGCGGATCGCCTCCCCTCTACCAATAGATGCTGACCCCCGCCGAGAGCTGGGCCGCTTCCCCCAGCGTCTCGCTGAGCGAAGGGTGGGGATGGATGCTGGAGCCGAGCTCCCAGGCCGAAGCCTCCAAGAACCGGGCCAGCGCCGCCTCGGATATCAGTTCCGGCGCCCCCTCGCCGATGATGTGCACCCCCAGGAGGTCGCCGGAATCGCCATCGTACACGATCTTGACGAACCCTTCCGTCTGGCCCCGGATCAGGGCCATGGCGTTGTACTTGAAGGAAAAGCGCTGCGTTCTTACGGTGCGGCCAGCGTCCCGCGCCTGCTGCTCCGTCAGACCCACCGATGCCACCTGCGGCCGGCAGTAGGTGACGCGAGGCACCCGGCGCTGGTCCAGCGGCTGCGGGCGCTTGCCAGCGATGGCTTCGGCTGCCAGGAAACCCTCCGCCGCGGCGACGTGGGCCAGCAAAAGGCCGCCGATGCTGTCGCCTACAGCGTAGATGCCGGGTTGCGCCGTCGAGTAGCTGTCGTGCACCTCGATAAAGCCGCGATCAAGGCGGACATCCGTCTTCTCCAGGCCGAGACCGTCGACGGCGGCCTGGCGTCCCACGGCAATCAGAGCCACCTCGCCTGTTACCTGCCTCTCCTGGCCCTCGTGGCCGACGGTGATCTCTACGTGGTTATCGTAGACCCGAGTCCTATCCGGTAAGACGCGCGCGCCGGTCAAGATGTTGGCGCCCCGCTGCACGAAGGATTTGGCCAGCGCTTTCCCGATGTCCGTGTCTTCCAGCGGCACTATCGTCGGCAACATCTCGACCAATGTGACCTTGGAGCCGATGTCCAAGAAGAAGGAGGCGAACTCACAGCCGATGGCGCCGGCCCCTATGATGACGATGGAGGAGGGAGGCCGCTCCAGCTGCAAGAGATGGTCGCTCGTGAGAATACGCTGGCCATCGGTCTCTAGCCCGGGGATCGCTTTGGGCTGCGAACCGGTGGCCAGGACAACGGCGCGGGCCGTCAACACCCTATCGCCCACGGCCACGGAGGACGGCGACAGCAGGCGGGCATCCCCCTGGATGATCTCGATCTTATGTTTTTCGATGACGGAACGGAGGCTCTTGTGGAGGGTATCGACCACCTGGCGTTGGCGCTGCACCATGGCGCCGAAGTCCAGAGCCGCCTCAGGGACATGGACGCCGAAGGCCGGCGCCGCTTTAGCGCGGGTGAGGATCTCGGCCGTTTCCAGCCATACCTTGGTGGGGATGCAGCCCCGGTGAAGACAGGTGCCGCCGACCTTGTCGCGTTCGACGATGGCTGCTGTAAGGCCTAACTGCGTGGCCCGGATGGCGGCCGTATAGCCCCCATTGCCCCCGCCGATAGCTACGAGATCGAACTCGTCCACGACCTGCCTTGCACAATTGGGGGCCAGCCAGGGGCCCCGGCCAGGTGGCAGATCACCTGATAGCGGAAATCTGCTTCACCTATAAGCATTATCCCGCCGCGCCGGAGGGCTGTCAACGAATGGGAAGGCGCGCCGCGCCAGGCCCAGTTATAATCTGAGCGCCATGGAATTCCGCTTGCCACCCCACCAGGCACGCCTAAAGCAAGAGGTGTGTGAGTTTCTTACCCGCGAGCTCGGAACGGGCCACGACAGCGACCCGTCTCCCATGCCGCCAGGCTACATGCCGGCGCGCGATTTCGAGCGGAAGTTGGGGGAGCGAGGCTGGCTAGCCCTGAGCTGGCCGGTGGAGTACGGCGGGGGCGGACGGCCCATCGCCGAGCAGTTCATCGTCGACGAAGAGATCGCCCTCCACGGCGGGCCCGCCAGCGACGCCCTCTCCAGGTGCATCATCGCGCCCATGATCGAGAAGGCGGGCAACGAAGACCAGAAGCGCCGTTACCTGCCGCGCCTAGCCCGTGGCGAGATAACCATGTGCCTCGGCTACACGGAACCAGAAGCAGGCTCAGACTTTGCATCCCTCAAGACCACGGCGGTGCGGGACGGCGACGAGTACGTCATCAACGGCCGAAAGGTCTTCACCAGCGGCGCTGATGCCAGCGAATACTGCTGGCTGGCCGCCCGCACCGGCCCGGCCATGCCCAAACACGCCGGCATATCGGTGCTCATCGTGCCAATGGACGCCCCTGGGGTAGCAGTCCGGCCCCTCACTAACCTCCTGGGAGAGAACTGGTTCAACGAGGTGACCTTCGATAACGTGCGGGTGCCCGTGACCGAGCTGGTAGGGCGCGAGAACGAGGGCTGGGCCGTCCTGACTTCCGCCTTGGGAGTCGAGCGGATCACCATCTATAGGGCGCACCTACACAGGCGGGCGCTGATGGCCCTCATCCGCCTGGTGCGAGGGCGCCCCGGGGCGCGGGGCGCCATGGCACGCCTGGCGCAACTGCGCATCGAATACGAGGTGGCGGGGCTGCTCCTGCAGCGGGCCATCCAACGGCACGCAGCGGGCGCCGACTACCGGGCCGAGGCCGCAGCAGTCAAGGTCTTCAACACAGAGTTCGCCCAGCGCCTCTACCGGGAGGGCGTAGCCATCCTCGGTCTATACGGACAGCTTCGCGATGGCGATGCGTGGGCGCCGTGGCTGGGGGCCATCTGCCACGGGTATCTCTCCGCCGTCCAGGACACCATCGGCGGCGGGACCTCCGAGGTCCAGCGGGACATCATCGGCCAGCGCGGCCTCGGCCTGCCGCGCTCATCTTAGTCCTCCAGAGCCCGCTTCAGGTTCTCCAGCGAGGCCTCGAGTTCGTTCTGGAAGATGCGGGCCATGAGAAACCAGGCCATGAACTTGCCGATGAGGCCAAAGGGGGGCGTGTAGCTCACAGACCACTCGACCTTGGTGCCTTTGCCGGCCGGGATGAAGGCCATCTTGTCCTCCATCCTCATGTAGCCGGTAAAACGGCGAGCCAGCACTTCCCCGGGCCGGTAAGCCGTCCACGTCCCTTCCAGCGTGTGGGGCTGGGGCCCCACCTTGATCGTGGTGCGATCTGTAGTCCCCTCGCTCTTGCCATCGCCCGAGGTGATGACCACCTTCTTGATGAAGGTGGTCCATTCGGGCTGCCGGGACGGGTCTGCGGCTAGAGCGAAGACGTGCTCCTTGGCGGCGTCGATATCGATGCTGGCGGCCAGATTGGGCATGCTCACCTCCGTGCTTAGGCCAACTCTTGCGCGAGGCCGAGCGCCCCGCGCCCATGTCCCAAAAGCACCCCCTCAGGGGTCTTGCAGGGTCTTGCGTGCTGAGTATAATGATAAGACGAGAGCGAGCGGAAGTGGCTCAGTGGTAGAGCACCTCCTTGCCAAGGAGGGGGTCGCGGGTTCGAATCCCGTCTTCCGCTCCATCTTATTTTTGTGTCCTTACTCCGGCCCGAACCGCAACACGTAAGGCGGTTGGAACGGCGGCGTCTGGCGGACAAGCGCCATCCTCGGCCAGCCAGGCAGCTAATCGGCCGCGATCTCCAGCCAGCCGGGACGCTTGGACTCGAAGCGGGCGATGGCTTCCTCCACCGTCAGGGTGAGGCCGATATCGTCCAGCCCCTTCAGGAGGCGCTCCCGCACGAAAGGATCGATGTCGAACCGCTCCCGGAAGCCCTCCCCGTCGTAGACCACCTGTTCATCCAGATCCACCGTCAGTTGGTAGCCGGGCCGCTCCTGGGCAGCCCGCAGGAGGTGGTCCACCTTATCCTCGGGCAGCACTACGGGCAGCATCCCGTTCTGGATGCAGTTGTTGTAAAAGATGTCGGCGAAGGAGGGGGCAATGATGCAGCGGAACCCCATCTCTCTCAGAGCCCAGGGGGCGTGCTCCCGGGACGAGCCGCAGCCGAAGTTCCGCCCGGTCACCAGTATCGGGGCGCCCTGGTAGGCCGGGTGGTTCAGCTCGAAATCAGGGTTTGGGGCGCCGTCCGGCAGATAGCGCCAATCGAAGAAGGCGAACTCGCCGAACCCGGTACGTTCGATCCGCTTGAGAAACTGCTTGGGGATGATCTGGTCGGTATCCACGTTGACCCGCGGAAGGGGGGCGGCAACGCCGGTAAGTTTGCGAAACGGTTCCATGCGTCTCCCCTCAGAAGTCCCGTATGTCCACGAAGTGCCCGGCGATAGCGGCGGCGGCGGCCATCTGGGGGCTCACCAGGTGGGTGCGCCCGCCCTTCCCCTGTCGCCCCTCGAAGTTGCGGTTGGAGGTGGATGCGCAGCGCTCGCCGGGCATCAAGATGTCTGGATTCATGCCCAGGCACATGGAACAGCCCGCCTCCCGCCATTCGAACCCAGCCTCGATGAATACCGTGTCCAGCCCTTCACGCTCCGCCTGCCGCTTAACCTGCATGGAACCCGGCACCACCATGGCACGGACGCCGGGCGCCACCCGCTTGCCCTTGACCACCTCGGCAGCGGCGCGGAGGTCCTCGATACGCGCGTTGGTGCAGGAGCCGATGAAGACCCGGTCGATGGCGATCTCCCGGATCGGGGTCCCGGGCTTGAGGTCCATATAGCGCAGCGCAGCCTCAGCCGCCAGCCGGTCTGCCTCTGAAGCGAAGGATTCAGGATAGGGCACGCTGCCGGTCACGGGCGCCACCATCCCGGGGTTTGTGCCCCAGGTCACGTAGGGCTCCAGCTCCGCGGCGTCGATCCTGACGGTGGTGTCGAACCTTGCGCCCTCATCGGTGCGGAGCTCGCGCCAACGGGCCACGGCTTCGTCCCAAGCCTCGCCCTTCGGCGCATACGGACGGCCCTTGAGGTACTCGAAGGTTGTGTCGTCGGGCGCGATCATCCCTGCCCGGGCCCCGGCCTCGATGGACATGTTGCACACGGTCATCCGGCCTTCCATCGAAAGGGACCGCACGGCCTCTCCGGTGTACTCGATAACGTGGCCCACGGCGCCGTCCACGCCGATGCGGCCGATGATGCCCAGGATCATGTCCTTGGCCGTCACGCCCCGGGGCAGTTGCCCATCGACCCGGATCTCCATCGTCTTGGGGCGCCGCTGCAACAGCGTCTGGGTGGCGAGCACGTGCTCTACCTCGGACGTCCCGATGCCCAGGGCAAAGGCCCCGAAGGCCCCGTGGGTCGAGGTGTGGCTATCGCCGCAGACGATCACCATGCCGGGGCGCGTGTATCCCAGCTCCGGCCCGATGACGTGTACGATCCCCTGGCAATCCGAGTCGATGCCGTAGTACCGGATGCCAAACTCGGCCGCGTTCCGCGCTAGCGTCTCGATCTGCTTGCGGGAGATGGGATCCGCGATGGGGAGCGACCGGTCGGTGGTGGGTACGTTATGGTCCGCTGTAGCCACCGTGAGGTCCGGACGGCGGACGGTTCTCTCTGCCAGGCGGAGCCCCTCGAAGGCCTGGGGGGACGTCACCTCGTGCACCAGATGCAGGTCAACGTACAGGAGCGCCGGTTTGCCCGGCTCCTCATAGACGACGTGCGATTCCCATATCTTCTCGAAGAGGGTCTTGGGAGCCAAACTCTCCTCCGTTCTAGGCTGACTCTTCCATGATAGCGGAAGTGGCGCTCACGCGTGCGATAGAATCGGGGCGAAAGATGCACCACGACACGATCCTGGAGGCCATCGGGCGGACCCCTTTGGTGGAGCTGCGCCACTGTAGCCCCAAGCCGCGGGTGCGCCTCTTCGCCAAGCTGGAGGGCCGGAACCCTACCGGCAGCGTCAAGGACCGCATAGCCCGCGAGATGGTCCTGCGCGAGGAGGAAACAGGGCGCCTTCGCCCCGGCGACACCCTGGTGGTGGCATCCACCGGCAACACCGGCATCTCCCTAGCCATGGTGGGCCGGGCCAGGGGCTACCAGGTGCGCGTGGTGATGCCCGAGAACGTGTACCCGGAGATACCACGCACCCTAGCCGCCTACGGGGCGCACGTTGTCTTTGTGCCGGCCAGCGAGGGCGTGCGCCAGGCCATCCGTGTGGCGGAGGAGATGGGCGCCGAGCCCGGATGCGTCGTCCTGGACCAGTTTGCCAGCCCCTACAACGTAGAAGCTCACTACAAGACGACGGGGCCCGAGATACTGGAAGACCTGCGAGAAATCGATGTGTTTGTTGCTGGCCTGGGCACCGGCGGCACCCTCATGGGCGTGGGCAGGCGCCTCAAGGAGGCGAACCCCAAAGCCAAGGTCGTGGCCGTGGAGCCCCATCCGGGCTACCAGGTGCAGGGACTCAAGAGCCTCGCCGACGGCTTCATTCCGCCCATCCTGGACTTTGGGTTGCTGGATGGGCGCATCCTCGTACGCAGCCGCCACGCCTTCCGCGCGGCCGCGGAGCTCATGCGCCGGGAGGCGATCTTCGCCGGCGTCTCCTCCGGCGCTGTCCTGCACGCAGCCCTCAAATACGCGGACCGGCTGGATCGGGGCAATATGGTGCTCCTGTTCGCTGACAGCGGGTGGAAGTACCTGGAAACCGGCCTTTGGACTAGCCCTCCGCCTCCAGGGCAGGGGGAAGAGCTGGACGACGTCATCTGGTGGTGAGGCGACGCGCCCCTGCCGCTTCCCTCCCTGATGGAGCCAGGACCCGGAAGATCGTCAGGAAGCCGACGCTGGCGCCGGAGAAAAGGTAGAGCCACTGAACCCACCAGAGGCCGCTGTCGCTTCCGGAAGCGACACCATGCAGCAAGGCCGCCAGCCACCCAGCGAACCCGCCGTAGTGGATAAGCCGCCACGCCTTCTGGCCTATCCTCTGTCGCGCGTACGACGTCACGATCAGCAGCGCGGTCAGATAGAGGCCGATGGTGCCCAAGGCCGAAGGTATGGGCCTCCAGCGGGCGGCGAAGGGCACGAGAACCTCCAGCACCCTGAATGGCAAGTACGGGTCCACGAGCAGCAGCAGGATGTGGAAAGCCGTCATCACCAGGGCCAGCACCGACAGGGTTTGGTGCGCCTCGTAGACCCAGGCGCGCCTCATCAACCCGTCCAACGCTCGGACGTTCACGGCGATGCCCATCGCCGTGGACACTGTGAGCAGCAGGAAGGCCACCAGACCAGAGGCCCGGATGAACTGCCACAGCGTTACCTCTACCGATGGCGTCTTATTTCCGCTGGCAGCCTCTGCACTGGCGGGAACCAGCAAGAGAACAGCCAGCAGCAGGACCCAGGACCAGCGGCGCAGGAGCTTAGGCAGCACGCAGCCCCTCCGTGTCACCTGACCACAAGACGTCGCCCCTATCGGTGACCAGCACTCCCGCGCACGACGGCTCCGATTCCAGGCGTTCCAGCCCCTGCCGGGGCCCTAGCAGGAGCACCGTCTTCGTCAGCACCTCGGCTTGGGCCGCCGACGGCGCAACGACGGTGACCGAGGCCAGTCCAGTCTCCGCCGGGCGGCCCGTGCGCGGGTCGATGATGTGGTGCGCCCAGCCCTCCGCAGTGCGCCAGCGCCGGCGCCAGATCGATGAGGTGGCCACCGCCCGGTCGCGCACCCGTAGCACAGCGAGGTCACAGCCAGGGCGCCAGGGGTCTTCGATGCCCACCAGCCAGCCTTCGCCGTCTGGCCCGGGCCCGGCTGCCCGCAGATCCCCGCCGGCGTTGATGACCCATGACGGCACTCCGCGCATGAAGCGGGCAGCCGCGTCCACAGTCCACCCCTTGGCGAACCCGCCCAGGTCCACCCGCACCCCATCGCGCAGAAGGACCCTCCCACCGGCCACGAAGGTCACACCCGCGTAGCAAGCGGCTTGCGCGACACGCTGGCCCGCCGAGACCGGCCGGATGTGGGGGAGCGAGCGGTCGTACCCGGCGGCCTCCAGGGCTCCCAGGACCGTGGGGTCGTATAGCCCGCCGGACTTCTCGGCGGCCTCCAGCGCCTCCCGCAGGACTCTGCGCAGGAAGGCGGATGCCTGGAACGGGCGGCCAGCGCTCTGGTTGAGGCGGCTGAGCTCACTGGCGGGTCTGAAGCGGCTCAGCCTGGCCTCCACAGCGGCGAAGAAGGCCTCTACCCTATTGGCCACGCCGTCATACAGCCCTGGCCAGCCCAGGAGCTCCACCTCTGTACCCATCGCTTGGAAGCGTGCCGTCTCGAACCCCATCAAGAGCCTCTCGTCCGCGTGTGGGGGACCACGGGCACCGGCTGCGTGTTCGGGACCGGCTGCACGTAGGGCTGCGAACCGGGAACGAGGGCGCCACCCGGCTGCACCGGCGCCGCGCTAGCCCCGCCGTCGCCACCTCCAAAGTCGCGCACCGTCAGGACAGCCCAGGTCACCAGCAGCAGCGCGACGCTGGCGCCCGCCATGTACAGCCGCCCCTCCAGGTACTTGCCGTTGCGGGCCATCACGCACCCTCCCTAGTCGTCGTCCTCGTGCTCCTCGCGCTCATCGTCGCCATCCTCCCAGCGCTCGTGCTCACCGTGCTCCTTCTCGCGCTCGTCGTCGCCATCCTCCCAGCGCTCCTGCTCTTCCCCAGCCTGCTGGAAGGTGCTCCCGTCGCCGGTCAGGAAGAACTGCCCGTCTGCCGGCGCCTCCTGAGTGACGCTCGATGCCGCGTCGGCCGGCTCGCGGCCCCCTCGGAACCCGAACTGGCCGAAGGTGGCACCGATGCCCACAATCAGAGCCGCCAGTGACACCGTCGTAATGGCTGCCAGGATCCATGCTCTCTGTCGCGTCATCAGCTTCCTCCGCTTGTCAACCTTTTCAGTATCAGAAGATAGCCTGTCTCGATTAGAGGTTCATTGGAAAAGCAGGCCTCTTGGGCCCCAGGTGAGGATTCTAATGGAATTCCAATCTGCCCTGGCGCATACTAATCTGTGGCGGGAGCGAACGATGCATGTCCTAGTCGTGGAAGACGAACCGAGGCTGGCGCACCTGCTCCGCCGGGCCCTGGAGCAGGACAGACACGTGGTAGAGGTCGCCTACAACGGCCCGGACGGCCTCTACCAGGGCGAGACCGGCGCTTTCGACGTCATCATTCTCGACATCATGCTACCGGAGATGGACGGCCTGGAGGTCTGCCGCCGGCTGCGGGCTGGCCGGATCGACACCCCCATCCTTATGCTCACAGCACGGGACGCCATCCAGCACCGGGTGGAGGGGTTAGACGCTGGCGCCGACGACTACCTGACGAAGCCCTTCGCCGTGGCTGAACTCCTCGCCCGGGTCCGGGCCCTGGGCCGCCGCCGCGGACCCCTGGCGGACGACATCCTGAAGGCCGGCGACCTCACGCTGGACCCCATTCGCCATCAGGTGGAACGCGGCGGCAAGATCATCAACCTGACGCGGAAGGAGTTCGCCCTGCTGGAGTATCTCATGCGGAACCAGGGCCAAGTCCTCACGAGAGCCCAGATCATGGACCACGTCTGGGGCTATGACTTCTCCTCTCTCACCAACGTCGTCGACATCTACGTCCATTACCTGCGCAACAAGATCGATAAGGGATACGCCAAGAAGCTGGTCCGCACCGTCCGGGGCGTCGGCTACACCATCGACGGGGACCGTGATGTTTAACCGCATACGCCTGAGCCTCACCCTCTGGTACGTCGCCGTGCTCCTGGTCATCGTGCTGGCCATGGCCGGCTTCACCTATGGCCTGATGTACCGCTCCCTCCGTTCCGAGGTGGACGACTCCCTGCGGAACAGCGCCCGTGGCATCGCGACGCAGATCGACGAGCAGGCCCTGAATGTAGCGGTGGGACTCTCGGGGCCTGGCGGGCCATCCGGTACCGTAACCGGAGACGAGGACGAGCACGAAGAGAGCGAAGAGCACCTGAGCTTCTTCAGCGGCGGCGGAGGCGACACCTTCTATCTCGTCCTATCGCCGGAGGGCCAGACCCTACTGAACCCGCTGAACGTTAGCCTGGAAGGCGCCCTTGACGTGGCCGCCGCCCGATCAGCAGCCTCGGGCCGCGAGGCCTGGACCACGGTTCACGGTGAGGATGCGGATTACCGCCTCTATTCGCTCCCCGTCATGGAACACGGGCAGATTTTGGCAGTGGTGCAGGTGGGGCGTTCATTGCAGCAGCACCAAGAGCAGTTGCGGCGGCTCGTACTCCTGCTCGCGGTATCGGGCGCCGGGGGCCTGGCCTTGGCCGCCGCCGGCGGCCTCTGGCTCGCCGGCCGTGCCTTGAGGCCGGTGCGAGAGTCCTTCGACCGCCAACGGGCCTTCGTCGCCGATGCCTCCCATGAGCTGCGCACCCCCCTCACCTTGGTGCGGGGCAACGCCGAGATGCTGGCCATGAGCCCTACCGCCAAGCTCTCCGGCGAGGACAGGGAGTATCTGGAGGGGATCGTCCGGGAGTCCGAGCACATCGAGCGCCTGGTGGCAGACCTGGCCACTCTAGCCCGCATGGACGAAGGACGCCTTCAGCTCCATATGGAGCCTCTGGATCTGACGGACCTGGTCCAGGAGTCGGGCAAAGACGCCCGCCTCTTGGCTAGCCAGCGCCGCCTTGACATCGACGTCAAGACCGACGGGCCCCTGGTCGTCCTGGGGGATGCGGCCCGGCTCCGGCAGCTCCTCGTGGCCCTCTTGGACAATGCCGTCCGCTACACTCCCGATGGCGGCCGCATCCTCATCGAGACCCGGCGCGGGGACAGTCATGCCGAGGTGCGAGTCTCGGACACTGGCCCGGGCATCGCGCCGGAGCACCTCGCCCGCATCTTCGAGCGCTTCTACCGGGCCGACCCCTCCCGCTCTCGCGCCAAGGGGGGAACCGGCCTGGGCCTGGCCATCGCCCGGGGCATCGCCGAAGCCCACGGCGGCACCCTGGATGCCGAAAGCGAGCCGGGCAGGGGTTCCACCTTCATCGTGACGCTGCCCCGGCTTGTCTAGGCGCTAGGCCTGCTCTTCCGGAGGCTCCTCCGGGATCGGCTGGCGCGAGTGGCCGTTGGCCCGGACGCAGGTATGGCCGGTGGCGTCGATAGATGCCCCGCACAGGCGGCAGACGGGCCGGCCCGCGGCGATGATCTCCTTGAGCTGGATGTCCAGGGCCGCGCACTGAGGGGCGCGGAGCCTCACCGTCAGGGCCGGCTCATCCCCTTCCTCCTCACCCAGTTCGAAGGCATGCAAGAGCACCGTGCCCTCAGCCTGGTCCAGGCCGAGGGCCATCCGGCCCACGCGGAATTCGTGTCCTGCATAGGGAGGGAACTCGGTGGGGGGCGCCGGGACATCGCCGCCGTAGCCAAGCTGAGCGAGGATCTGCATGATGGCCAGGTCCAGCGCCTGGAGATGCTGCTTCTCCAACCAGAGGTACGCCATCTCTTGGTGGGCCCCGATGACGCGCAGGCGGAAGGTACGTTGGCCGGGCCGGCCGAAGGCCTGGGCGTCGATGGCGAGAGCGTTACCGAAGTCGACGGTCATGGTCCCCCCGCGGGTCAGGCGCGCTGAGCATCTGATTGAAGTGTGATGTCAGCCGCCGCCGGCGTCAACGCCACCAGGACGGTGGTAGCGTAACGAAGACTGTGTAAAAGGCAGGGGCGTTAACCCTTTCAGAGCGAGGTAGCAGAGAAACGAAAGAACGCCCGATGCACAGAATAGGGCACAACTTCACGGAAAGGCCACCGTTGCGGCGGCCATCGGAGGCCGAAGTCGTCTCTGGAGCGGGAGACGGGGATCGAACCCGCGACCCTCTGCTTGGAAGGCAGATGCTCTACCACTGAGCTACTCCCGCTCCCGCCTGTTATTATAAACGCCCGCGCCTGTGCCAGGCGTGGCCCCAAACGCCCAGGGGCACTATGATCTACCCCGGCGGCTAGGTGCAACCCGTGCGAATACTCCGTGTCCTGAGGGGAGCCATTCTCTGGATGATCATACTGGCCCTGGCCCTCTTTCTCATCTTCGTCGAGTTCGTGGCCGATGTCGGCGGCAGAGCGCAGCCTATACGCAGGCCCAACAACGTCCCCTCCGGCCTCGCTCCCGCGGAGCACACGATTGCCGGCGCCCGGCGCTTTCCCGGCATGCCTCCGCCGCCCGCCACGAGTTTCCTACTGGCCCGGGGGCTTCAGCTCGAAGACCAGTTGGCCGTTGTCGTACCGTACCAGCCGGTGCGGAGGGTTGACGTCGTACCAGGCCTTCTGGGTGCCACCCCCGGAGCGTATCTCCAGCTTCCAGGCTTCGAACCTCCCGGCCGGCACCTCCACGGTCTCCCGTTTCTTCACCTTCAGGACCACCGAAAGTACGTCCGGCTTGGCCAGGCTGCAGGTCAGAACATCGGAGTAACGCGCCTCGAACCCGGCCTCGAAGGCCAGGGTGCGCCATAAGAAGAGGTCGGTCCAGGTATCGTAGGAACGCACCGGCACATCCAGCCTGTCGGTCCGCTGGCTCTCCTTCGACTTCTGCTCCACTGTCACCGTCCGCCCTTGGTAGGTGGCCTGACAGGTGCGGTCACCCTCCGGCCCGCTGATGCGCCGGGTCACCGATGCCGGCGCCAGCGTCCCAGCGTCGGCCACGACCGCCACCTCATCGGTGATCCGTTCCTTGGGGATCTCGAACTTCTGGGAGAAAAGAAGGTTCTGGCCCTGTTGCCCGATCGTCAGGACGCCGGAGCCGATTTCGTCCTTGCCGTCCATCAGCCGGTATGTCGCGGTTTCGGGTACGGCCCAGGGTATCGGCCCCAGAACGTCGCTCCCCGAGAGGGTGGACGACCCGCCGCCGGAACAAGCCATCGCGCCCAGGACCAGGCCTGAGGCCAGGCCGGCGAGTCCAAAGATAGCGGCCCGGTTCATCAGCCGGGCACCACGATGGACTGCAACCGGGCCACCGCCTCCATAACGTCTGCCCGCTCGATGCCATAGTGGGTCACCCAGCGGATGCGGCCGCCCTCCGCAAAACAGCGGACGCCCGCCTGCTCCAGCCGGCCCGCCAGGGCGCCGGGCTCCCAACCGCGAACCCGGAAGAAGATGAGATTGGTCTGGGGCGGCGGATCGAGGATGACGCCGGGGATCCCGGCCAGAGCGGCGGCGGCAGCCTTAGCGTTCTCGTGGTCCTCTGCCAGCCTGGCGACCATGTTCTCTAGGGCGTAAACCCCGGCAGCGGCGATGACACCTGCCTGGCGCATGCCGCCCCCAAGCATCTTGCGGTAGCGCCGGGCCTCGGCGATGAAGTCCCGGGGCCCGCAGAGGACGGAACCTACAGGGCAGCCCAGCCCCTTGGAGAGGCTGAAACATACGGAATCTGCCCAGGCCGCGAGCTTCGACACCGGCACCCCCAGCGCTACCGCCGCGTTGAACAGGCGCGCCCCGTCCATATGCACCGGCAGGCCATGTTCGCTGGCGATCTTGCGCACAGGCGCCATATCCTCTTCGGAGAGAACGGTGCCGCCGCAGAGGTTGTGGGTGTTCTCCAAACAGATGAGCCCTGTGCGCGGCGAGTGATCATCCGCCTGCCTGATGGCGGCCCGGAGCCGCGCTTCGTCCAAGCGCCCCTGCCCATCGTTGGGCACCGGTCTCAGGCCCAGCCCGCCGAGGGCCCAAGCGCCCCCGACCTCGTACTCCAGCGTGTGGGACCGGTCTCCCACGATCACTTCGTCGCCCCGCCGGCAGTGGGTCAGCATGGCTATGAGGTTGCTCTGGGTGCCGCTGCTGGTGAAAAGGGCCGCTTCCTTGCCCAACAACCCTGCGGCCATCTCTTGTAAACGGTTAACCGTGGGGTCCTCGCCGAAGACGTCGTCCCCTACCTCGGCGTTGGCCATGGCGACCCTCATCTCCGGCGAGGGAAGGGTGACGGTGTCGCTGCGCAGATCGATGACCGCCATAAGATCTAGAGGCCCCTACTGGAGAAAGGCAGCGATGGCCGGGGGGCGCCCGTCAGTTGGTCCGTTCCCAGAGGGATTGGTAACCCTCGCCGCCGCGGATGGCCGACAGCACCTCCAGCCGCTCGGCCTGAGAGAGCTCCTGAAAGACCTCCGCGCAGCGGGCCGCCATCTGGTCGCCACCCAGGCTGACCATGCGGGACTCGATCCTGTCCCAGAGCCCGGACTGGCGGAAGGTGTCCACGTGCCGGGGCCACATGAAGGAGAGGATCTTGTCCGGCAAAGGGAAGCGGGGGCGCAGCTTCTTCAGACTCTTGAACCGCTCCTCGACGGAGCCAGCCCGGGGGACCACGGCGATGAGGGGCCCCTCTGTCTCACTGGTGCGGGCATCCACCAGGAGCCTCTTGTCCAAGATGGCAAAACGGACGACGAGAACCTCTGCGCTATCGATGACCCGCGTTACCTCATCCAGGTCCAGTCCGTAGTCATCCATGACACACCGATTCTACGACCGGCCCATCCCCGGGTCAAACGAAAGGGCGTCCTCTGGCGCCGGCGAAGGAGGGGCGCAAGGTTAAGCCGGGGCCGCGGACCGGCCGCCTTGCAAGGACTCTAACTTGGCGCGGGCAGCACCCGAGTCGATGGCCTCCCGGGCCCGTTCGATGCCCTCACCGATGGACGCCGCCCTTTCGGCCAGCCAGATGCGAAGCCCGGCGTTCAGCAGCACCAGGTCGCGATACGGGCCGCTGCCGCCTTCCAGGATACGGACGGCGATAGCCGCGTTGTGGGCTGCGTCCCCGCCGGCCATCTCCTCCCTGGAAGCGGCGCGCAGACCGAACTGTGAGGCATCGATCTGGATCTCCTCGGCGCTGCGCCCCTCCTGCCAGAGGAGAGCACGGCAGGGCCGCGACGTCGGCGCGTCCTCGTTGCCTTCGATCCCCTGCACGATGAGGATGCGCTTGAAGCCCATGCTTGTTGCCGCCAGCATCATCTTCTCCATGTAGGGGAGGTGCGCCAGGCCGATGATGCTGTAGTCAGCGTGGGCTGGATTATAGATCTTCTCGATGGTAGCGAAACAGGTTCGCAGCGCGATCTCTTCCCGCAGATCCTTCAGGGCGTAGACGGAAGGCGCGAAGCGGGCGGAGCGGAGGTAGCCCAGCCCATCCGTCTCAATCCGTTCACAGACCACTTGGGGCTCATCATCGACGCTCATCCCCAGCGCCTCCAGCACATCACCTATGGGCACCCCGTGTTTCGGCCCCAGCCCCTTCTCACCGTGCATGACCACCGGCACCCCAGCCGCCGCTGTTACGATGGCCGCCGCCGGGCTGACCACGATGCTCCGGGTGCGGCCATCGTAGGGGCTGCCGATGTCCAGGAGACCCTGAACGTTCGGCCGGATAAGCCGGGCGGAGGCCCGCACAGCGTCAGCGAACCCCGCCAGCTCTTCCGGCGATTCTCCTTTGAAGCGCTCTAGGAGCAAGAAGGCTCCTGCCTGGGCTCGCGTGGCCTCCCCCGAAAGGATCAGCGCCATGGCATCGCGCGCCTCCTCGTAAGAGAGGTCGCGGCAGTGCTTCGGGCCTTGGCCGATGGCCCGAAGATAGGCGCGCATGCGTTCGAAGGCAGGAGCCTCAGGGGGTGCTTGCGAACTAGCCTGGTTCATCCCTGCTCGGCGTAGTACTTGACGCGCTCTTTCTTGTACTCCGTGTGGCTGTACAAGATCGCGTAAGAATCGATGCCTGTTTCGGCAGCCATCTTGCGAACGGTGGCCTCACAGCGCTCGCGCGTCATGGCATGGATCATGGTGAAGATGTTGTAGGGCCAGTCATCAAAGGTGGGCCGCCGGTAGCAATGGCTCACCTGGGGGTAGGAAGCGAACCTCTGGCCCACCTCATCCACCAGCTCCTCCGGCACAACCCAACAGGCCATTCCGTTGGCCGTGAACCCGGCCGCCCGGTGGCGAATGACTGCGGCGAAGCGCCGCATAATGCCCTCCTCCTGAAGGGCCTTGGCCTTAGCCAGCAGCTCCTCCTCGCTCATGCCCAGGCGCGTTGCGCTGTCGAGGAATGGGCGCTCGAGGGCCGGCAGCTCCTCCTGGAGGACCCGGACCAAAGCGATCTCCTCTTGGGTTAGGTCACGCCGCGGCCTGTGCGGCTTGGCTCCCGCCCGGGCGTTACCCTCGCCTTCCACCACGTCGTACTCGACCCCGATCTTGTACAGCTTGAGATTAGGGAGGATGTGGTACTTGATGGCGCCAGCGCGGGCAGCGAGGTCAGCCACCTCGGCCTCCAGATCCACTGACCTCGGGACGGCCAAGACGAACCACAGGTTGTATTCGTGCTCGCGGCCGTAGTTATGGCTGACGCCCGGATGGGCGCTGACCGTCCTCGCAGCCTCTGTCAGCCGCCCGCTGGGCACGGAGAAGGCGACGAGGGTGCTGCGGTAGCCCACTCGGTAGACATCGAAGATGGCGCTGAGGCTGCGCAGGATGCCGGCCTGGCGCAGGGCGCGCACCCGTTCTAACACCTCGGCTTCTGGGATCCCCAGGTCTCCGGCTATAGCGGCGTACGGTCGCGCTACCAGCGGGAAGTCGCTTTGAAGCAGGTTCAGAAGCCGCTTATCGATGGCATCCAGGGATGCCGCTTGGGTCAAGAGTAGCGCTCTTCTTTCCAGGGGTCGCCACGCATGTGGTACCCGTATTGTTCCCAGAAGCCCGGGCGGTTCGCGGTCATGAACTCCAGGCCGCGGATCCATTTGGCGCTCTTCCAGAAGTAGAGGTGGGGCACGACCAGACGGCAGGGGCCCCCGTGGGCGGGAGGCAGGTCTTGCCCATCGTGCTTGTAGGCCAGGAGGACGCCATCCCGCAGCAGGTCTTCCAGGAGGATATTGGTGGTGTAGCCGCCGTAGCAATGGGCCATCACAGCCTTGGCCTCTGGGAGAGGCCGCACGTGCTTCATGAGGTCTTTGAAGGCCACCCCCTCGAACTCATTGTCCATGCGGCTCCAGGAGGTCACGCAGTGAATATCGCACCGGACCTTGGTCATGGGCAGCGCAAGGAACTCCTCCCAGGTGAAATTGACCTCCTCCTCGACAGCGCCAAAGATATGCAGCCGCCAGTCCTTACGTTCCACGCGGGGTGTGCCGGCGTACGTCAGGACCGGCCAGTTCTGGACCACCCTCTGCCCACGGGGCAAGCGATCGCCCCATCGCTCAAGGTCTTGATCGCGGCGTGAAAGAATGTCGAAGGCCATCTAAACACCACGGCGGCCCGCCAGGCCGTCACCACACTACGAGCATAGCAACCCCTGGCCGGGCTAGTCAAAGGAAGGGCTCCGGCCTCGCGTGCTATCATCGAACCGATGCAGGGCTCACAGGTGGCAGACGAGGCCCGTCAGCGCACCCACGACGGCACACGCCGCCTCCTGTTCTGGGGAGCGGCCGCCGCGACCGTCCTACTCGACCAGATCACCAAGGCGCTGGTCAGAACCTGGCTGCAGCCAGGGGATGCCTGGCCCGGCGACGACTGGCCCGTCCGCATACGTTATGTCACGAACACCGGCGCCGCATTCGGCATCCTCCAGGAGCAGACGGCTTTCCTTATGGTCATGGCTGTGGTGGGTCTCGCGGCCATTTACATTTACTATCGCAATCCACCCTTCGACCACCTTATCGCCCCGGTCGCCATCGGGATGATGTTGGGCGGTGCAGCGGGAAACCTCATTGACCGCGTTCGCCTGGGCCGGGTGACGGACTTCATCGACCTCCCTCCCTGGCCGGCCTTCAACGTGGCCGATTCCTCCATCACAGTGGGAATAACCGTCATCCTCCTGGGCTACATCTTCCTGGCACCGAAGGCGCAACGTCCGGGCCGTGAGGACCCTTGAACTCATAGCCGACCGATCGGGCGAACGGCTGGACTCCTTTGTCGCCCGCCGCTGCCCGGAGATCTCCCGGAGCCAGGCCCGCCGCCTGATCGACTCCGGGCTCGTACTTGTGGACGGCCGGGTTGTGAGGCCCGCCTACCAGGTGGCTAGAGGCACCCATGTCAAGGTTGCCGTGCCGCCGCCGGAGGAGCCGGGTGAGCTTGAGCCCGAGGCCATCCCGCTCACCATCCTCTACCAGGACAACGACATCATCGTCATCGATAAACCCGCGGGCCTCACGGTGCACCCGGCCCCAGGGCATCCGCGGGGGACGCTGGTGAACGCCCTCCTAGCGGCCTGCCCCGGTTTGAGGGGCGTCGGCGGCGCGCTGCGGCCCGGGATCGTCCACCGACTAGATAAGGACACATCCGGCCTCATGGTGATCGCCAAGAACGATAGAGCCCACCGCGCCCTCTCCCAGCAGCTCAAGGAACGGACCGTCCACAAGACCTACCTCGCCTTGGTCCACGGCGTGCCGAAGCCTAAGCAGGGCACCATCGAAGCGCCGATAGGCCGCCACCCCAGGAACCGGAAGAAGATGGCGGTGGTGC
The DNA here is from genome assembly GCA_034432935.1 of Dehalococcoidia bacterium. Classification (GTDB taxonomy): domain Bacteria; phylum Chloroflexota; class Dehalococcoidia; order SM23-28-2; family RBG-16-64-32; genus DAOUAG01. The sequence continues at coordinate 117,932 of DAOUBD010000024.1, forward strand.
CCGGCGGGCGCGATGCCATCACTCGCTACAGGGTCATAGAGCCCCTCGCCGGCGGCCAGTACGCCCTGGTGGAGGCTGAGCCTGTCACCGGGCGCACGCACCAGATCCGCGTGCACATGGCCGCCATCGGACACCCGGTGGCCGGCGACTCCACTTACGGAAGGCGATCGAAGTTAGTGACCAGGCAGGCCCTTCACGCCTGGCGCCTCGCCTTCGCTATGCCCCTCAGCGGCCGCCTGGTGGAGTTCGAGTCGCCCCTGCCCGTCGACCTGCGCTTGGCCCTGGCCAAGCTCCGGGGCGGCTGACGCCTTTGGGAGCGGTACCTAACCCCCGGGCGCTTTGCCGGCGCCGATAGGCGTAATCCCCGTGGCGAAGACGTAAATCCGGTTGTAAAAGCGGGCCAAGAGGGGCTTATGCCCTTGCTCCTGAAGCTCCCGGATGACACGGGCCATGACCGCCCCGTAGCCCTTGAGGGGCAACGTCCGGTAGAACCAATACTCCTCGCCGGCGTACAGAAGCTTGATGCCTGGTTCGTGCTGCCCGTATTCGACGTAGGGCAGCTCGAGCCCATCGGCCCGTAGTGTCTCGATCAGCTCAGGATCGACTTCAATTACGCCTTGCATTCCTCCCTCACGATACGGGGGCGGCCAGCCTTGGATCAACCCCAGGCGCCGAGTCTGACGGCGCGTTTGCTAGAATGGGCACCGCAATGAAAGTACGTACTCGCTACGCCCCCTCCCCTACTGGCGACCCCCACTTGGGCAATATCCGCACCGCCCTCTTCGATTGGCTCCTGGCGCGGCACTACGGGGGCCAGTTCATCCTGCGCATCGAAGACACAGACCGGACACGGTACGTCGAGACGGCGGTCCAGGCCCAGATGGAAGCCCTACGCTGGTTGGGCCTCGACTGGGACGAAGGGCCAGACACCGGCGGACCCTTCGGCCCCTACGTGCAGTCGGAACGCCTGGCGCTTTACCGCGAGCACGCGGAACGCCTGGTACGGGAGGGCAAGGCCTATCGCTGCTATTGCTCCCCGGAACGATTGGAGGAGGTGCGGCTGAGCCAACAGGCGCAGAAGCTGCCGCCGAAGTATGACCGCCGCTGCCGCGATCTTACGGAAGCGGCCCGTCGAGCCGCTGAGGCCCAGGGCATTCCGCCCGTGATCCGCTTCAAGACGCCCGTCACAGGCGAGGTGGAATGCCACGACGTCCTGAGGGGCAGCGTCACCTTCCAGAACAACACGCTGGACGACTTCGTCCTGCTGAAGTCGGACGGCTTCCCGACATACCATCTGGCCAGTGTCGTCGACGACCACTTAATGGAGATAACCCACGTCCTGCGGGGCGAAGAGTGGCTTCCCAGCGCCCCCCGCCACTTCTTGCTCTACCAGGCCTTCGGGTGGGAGCCCCCCTTGTTCGCCCACCTTTCGCGCATCCTGGGCCCAGACCGCGCCAAGCTGTCCAAACGCCACGGCGCCCACTCGGCGCTGGAATACCGCGAACAGGGCTACCTCCCAGAGGCCGTGGTCAACTTCCTGGCCCTCTTGGGCTGGTCCCTGGACGACCGGACCGAGATCATCGACCGGCAGACCCTCATCGAGCATTTCGACCTCAGCCGCGTGCTGCCCAACCCGGCCGTCTTCAACGCCGAGAAGCTGCTCTGGATGAACGGCGTCTACATCCGGGCGCTGCCCCCCGCCGAGCTGGCGGAGCGCGTGCGCCCCTTCCTGGAACGGGCCATCGGCCACGAAGTCGACCCCGCGATACTGTTACGGATAGTGCCCCTGGTGCAGGAGCGCATCAAGCTCCTCAGCGAGATCGTGGACATGGCCGGCTTCTTCTTCCAGGCCGGTCAGCTGGAGTACGACACAGCCACCTTGTTGGGCAAGGCCTTCGCTGGCGACCCAGCGGCATGCGCCAGGGCCCTGGAGGCCGTGGCCTCGCGCATCGAGGGCATCCCTGCCTGGACCCACGAGGCGCTGGAGGCCGCCATCCGCCCGCTGGCCGCTGAGCTGGGTTTGAAGACGGGCGACCTTTTCGGCGCCATCCGCGTGGCCGTGACGGGAAGGACGGCCAGCCCTCCCCTCTTCGAAACCATGGAGGCCCTGGGCCGCGAACGCACCCTTGAACGCCTCAAGGACGCCGTCAGGCGGCTATGGCGCGGCTGAGGTTGGGTCTGGATACCGAGCGCTTGCTCTAAACACCGAGCGCTTTCTCTAATCACCGAGCGCTTTCTCTGTAAATCGAGCGCTCTCTTGATAATTCTCATTCTACCTCGGAAAACCATTGACGAATCAATATAGCGGAGTTCTAATGCTAGTAACCGAGGTGCATGCGATGTGGCGGCAGATCAACCAAAAGCCAAAGGCGATGGCTGCGGGAGGGGAACCAGCCAGATGGCCGGGAGGCCCACATAACGTAGGCGTCTTTACAACGGGGAACGCCGCACCCCCGGGGGGCTCGCCACCCCTATAGACGCGTAGGGCCGCCGTGTTATGGGCTCCGCGGCGGCCCTACTCAGGCGCGACGGCCGCTGCCTCGGCAGCGGCCGTCATGCTAACCGGGTGATCATTGCTCCCTCACTGGGCGCCGGCACTGACGGCGTCCAGCTTCGCCGCGAGGCGGCCCGTTCCCATGAGGTACAGCGCCTGCATGGCGCCGTCGATATCGAAGTCCTCTTTCCAGAGGACCTTGCCCAGCCGGATACCCACCAGGATGGCCAGCATCAGGCTGGCGAACCCGCGCACATTGATATCTGGGTAGGTGTACACCCCTTCTTCGATGCCGCGCCGGATCAGGGTCTCAAGCCACTGCCTTCTCAGCGCCCAGCTGGCCCGATTGATGGCGGCCAGCTTCTCGTTCTTCAACATCTCCGCCCATATCTCGATGTCCAGGCGCGTGATGTTATCTACATCGGGGTCCTGAAGGAAGTCGGTGTAGAAGGCCAGCACCTCTCGGAAGGCGGACTGTATGTTCTGGGTGCCCTCTATCATCGGCCTCAGCTTGTCGATGATATTGCGAGCTGACTGTTCGATGACGGCGCTAATTATCTCTTCTTTGCTGCCAAAGTAGTGGTAGAGCCCGCCTGGCGTGATGTTGGCCTCGCGGCAGATCTCGTCGGTGGTTGTCTGGTGAAAGCCGTGGCGCAGGAAGCAAGCGCGGGCAGCCTCAATGATCTCGCGCCGGCGGGTTTCCAGCTCTTCGGGCTTAAGCTTCGGCACCCTCGCCCCTCCCTTTAGGCATCATAGCGAGCGCTCGCTATTGTACGTAAAATTATATGCCCCTTGCTGGAGGTGTCAAGTGATATTCAAGAAATATTTCGGCAAGTTTGCCGCGTTTGCTGAGGGAAGTCCCCTCTGCTACAATCGTCTCGGCTGCTGCGGGATGGTGTAACGGTAGCACGGCTGACTCTGGATCAGTTAGTCTAGGTTCGAATCCTAGTCCCGCAGCCAAAGTGTGGCGCATTCGTCTAGCGGCCCAGGACGCCGCCCTCTCAAGGCGGAGATCGCGGGTTCGAATCCCGCATGCGCCACCAATTTTCGTATCTGAAAAGCCGCCTCCGGGCGGCTTTTCCCGACCATTTCCCGACCAAAATTTTCAGGAGCCCACCCCGCCCAGCAGCCGGTCCATCGCCGCCGCCGCCTCCCGCTGGAGGTCCGGCAGGACGTGGCTGTAGGTGTCCAGCGTGATGCTCACCTTGGCGTGGCCGAGGCGCTCGCTCACCACTTTCGGATTGACGCCGGCCCGCAGCATCAGCGT
>DAOUBD010000025.1:0-2867 GCA_034432935.1 Dehalococcoidia bacterium
GGAGCGTGCACCCCGCTCGGGCGGCGGTGGATTCAGTCGCGGCGGCGGTGGCGGCGGCTTCGGCGGCGGCCGGCCGCAACAGCGCGGCGGCAGGCCCCAGCAGCGCGGCGGCGGCGCCCCGGGCGGCTTCCGCAGGGAGCCCGGCAGCCCTCCACCGCCTCCTCCGCCTGCCCCCATGAAGCGCTGGTAGAAACCGCGCCGACCGGCTATCCTTAGGCCATGCCGATCCGCATCCTCGTCAGCGGCAGCGGCCGGATGGGCCGCGAAGTCCTGGCAGCCACCTTCCGGGAGGCGGACATGGAACCCGTGGGGGTGGTGGACCTCTTCGCCAAGGAGGACTTTCTGCCCTTGCCCGATGGCGCGGGACTTCTGCCCTTCGGCCCCGATCCAGCCGCCCTCATCACCCGTACCCGGCCCGATGTGGTGGTGGACTTCACCAACGCCGAATGGACGCCTCGCCTGGCACAACACGCCCTCCAGGCCAACGTCCGGCTGGTAATCGGCACCACCGGCCTCCCGCAGGACTTCCTGGCCAGCCTGGAGCAGGAGTGCGGCAAGCGCCGCCTGGGCGCGGTCGTCGCCCCCAACTTCGCCCTGGGCGCCGTCCTCATGCAACACATGGCCCGCGTGGCCGCCCGCTTCTTCGACTACGCCGAGATAATCGAGCTCCACCACGAGGCCAAGGCCGACGCCCCTTCCGGCACCGCCCTCGCCACGGCCAGAGGCATGGCCGAGGCCCGCCAGAAGCCCTTCCTGCGGCCCCCTACGGAGAAGCAAACCCTCCCCGGTACCCGCGGCGGAGAACTGGAGGGCATCACCATCCATAGCGTGCGGCTCCCGGGGCTGGTGGCCCACCAGGAGGTGATCCTGGGCGGCCCCGGCGAGACCCTGACGATCCGGCACGACTCCATCAGCCGGGAATCGTTCATGCCCGGCGTCCTCCTGGCCATTCGCGAGGTCATGCAGCGCCAGGAGCTGGTTGTAGGGCTCGATAAGCTCATCGGGCTGGCATAGCGCCCTTCAACCATCTTCGAGCTCAACGCCGACATCTGCAAAACGCTGGCTAACCCGGCCCGCCTGCGCATCATCGCCGAGCTCCGGGATGGGGAACTCGCCGCCGGAGAGATCGCCCGCCGCCTGGGTCTCCACAAGGCGAACGTCTCCCAACACTTGGGCGTCATGCGCAGCAAGGGCATCGTGCGAGCCCGGCGGCAAGGACTCCACGTCCTGTACAGCCTAACCAGCCCGAAGGTCGTCCAGACCTGCGAGCTCATGCGCGAGGTCCTGGCCGAACAGATATCGCGAAAGCAGGAGATCCTCCTCCGATGAAGCGGCAACCGCTCCGGCTATTGCTGGTCACCAACCGCCCTCCCTACGACGGCACAGATGTCGCTTGGAACGCTTTGCGTCTCGCCAACACCGCCATGGACCGCGGCCACTACGTCCGCCTCTTCCTGATAAACGATGGCGTTGACCTGGCCCGGCCCTCTTCTCGCCCCTCTTGGGCGGAATTCGACCTCTGCACGATGCTCGCCGATACCATAGGCCGCGGCGCCGAAGTCAGGCTCTGCCAGACCTGCCTTACGCGCTGCGGCATCGGCGACGGTGATATCATATCGGGTGCGCAGGTGGCTGGGATGCAAGACCTCGTGGAGTGGATCGAAACCTCGGATCGCGTCCTCTCCTTCTAGCCAAAGAAAGGGGATCGACGGATGGCCGGCAAGACCGTCATCGTCCTCGGCGCAGGTTCTGGAGGCCTCGTCGCCGCCAACCGCTTGCGCCGCATGCTCCCCAAGGAGCACCGCGTGGTCCTCATCGACCGCAGCCCCATCTACTCCTTCCCCCCAGCCTATACCGCCGTGATGCTTGGGCTCCGCCACCCCGGCCGTATCTGCCGCGACCTCACCTCCCTCCAGCGTAAGGGCATCGAGTTCATCGCCGCTGAGGTCATCGGCATCGACCCCTCGACACGCACGGTCCGCCTGCCCCGCCGCGAGGTCAGCGGCGATTATCTAGTGATCTCCCTGGGGGCCGAGTACTCATCGGAGGAGGTGCCGGGGCTGAACAAGGCCTGGACCTACTATCACCTCGACGGCGCCGAGGGTCTGGCCGAGGAGCTGCGCCGGTTCCGCGGAGGACGCGTCGCCGTCACGGTGAGCGCGCTGCCCTACAAGTGCCCGGCGGCACCCTACGAGGGCGCCTTCCTGCTGGAAGATCACCTCCGCCGCGCGGGCATCGAGGCCGAAGTCCACGTGTACACGCCGGAGCCTCAGCCGCTGCCCGTGGCCGGGAAGGCCGTCGGCGAGGCGGTTGTAGAGATGATGCAAGCCAGGGGGATCGGTTACCATCCGGGGCTCACCTTGGAGCGGGTGGACCAGCAGGCCAAGGTCATGCACTTCAAGGACGGCAGCCAGGCCCCTTTCGACCTGTTGGTTGCCACTCCCATCCACAGGACCCCCCGCGTAGTCGTGGAGGCCGGCCTGGCCTCCCAAGGCGGCTGGATAGAGGTAGACCGCCAGACCCTGGCCACCCAGTTCGAGAACGTCTACGCCATCGGCGACGTCACAGGCATCCGCCTCGCCAACGGCATGATGCTCCCGAAGGCCGGCGTCTTCGCCCACGGCCAGGCGGAGGTGGTCTCCCGCAACATCGCCGCGGAGATCGCCGGCTCAGACCCCATCTGGGCCTTCGGCGGCCAAGGCGCCTGCTTTCTGGAGGTCAGCCGCCGCAAGTGCGCTTACGCCACAGGCCACTTCTACGCCGAGCCGCAACCCGAGGTGCATATGCGGCCCCCGTCCCTGATGTGGCACTTCGCCAAGGGCGGGTTCGAGCGCCTCTGGCTCTGGCGCTGGTTCTAGGAGCCCCCC
>DAOUBD010000026.1:0-1777 GCA_034432935.1 Dehalococcoidia bacterium
GCGATGGAGCGCGGCCTGTTCAAGCGCTGGCGCGGGTGGCCGTTCCGGTGGCCGAAGCCCGGATCGGGTCTGCGGAAGAGCCTCGCCGTGGCGGAGGGCCGGCGCAGTTGAAGGCTTGTGCTGTGCTGCCGGCTGCGGCGGCTGGAGGGCAGGCGTCATCAGAAGCAAACGTGAAGACAGAGGATCATAGCATAAGCAGACCTAATATCTAGTCGCCCGAGAAAATATAATAACTATCGCATTATCAGGTAGTTGTGGTTCCTTCCTAGGCCTCAGGGCCGCGGGTGAGATGGATGGCACGCTGCGGCCAGGCGCAGTCCCCGAACTAGGTTGACAGGTGACAACCAAAGTCCCTCACGTTGAAAGTTCGGATCCCGGCGCTTACGCGGTGTCAACCGCCGGCGAGCCGGAGGGTGACACCTCTCCCCGCTGCGCGTTGATCCCGCTGCGCAAGCGCGACGGCAGCATAGCAGCCTACGCGTTGATCGATGAGCAAGATGCTTGGCTGGCCGAACGTCGCTGGTTCCTTAGCCCCAATGGATACGCGTCTCGGCACGAAGGGGGGCACACCGTGTACCTGCATCGGCTGCTGGCTGAGGCGGTCCAAGGACAAGTGGTGGACCACATCAACCGGAATCGGCTGGACAACCGCCGCTCCAATCTGCGGCTGACGAATTGGGCGGGAAACGCGCGCAACCGCACACTTGGCAGGCGTCGGTACCGGGGCATCCGGCAAATCGGCAGTTTTTGGGGCGTGCGGATCAAGCACGAGGGCATCCACCAGGTGCTGCGAGGATTTGGGACCCCGGAAGACGCGGCCCTGGCTTACGACGTGGCGGCGATCGCTTTCTTTGGGGTGGATGCGCCCACGAATTTCGACTACGGCGAGGGCCTGCAAGGTCTTGACGAAGCCGCCCGAGAACTCCTGAGCAAGGTGGCGCCGGATTGGGTGGAGGATGAGGACCCCTCGGAACGAAGCCGCAAGCTACTGGAGGAGGCGGTGGCATACGCGGCGGAGGGGCTGGGCGGGTGATTCGGGGTGGGGGAAGCGCGTCTGCTGGTCAGCCAGGCCGACTACGCCCGGCATCGCCGGGTGAGCCGCCAGTACATCAGCCGGCTGGCCAAGGCCGGCGTGTTGGTAATGCGGGGCGGCAAGGTGGATCTGGTCGCCTCCGACGCGGTGCTCGACGACCGCCCCGACAAAGTTTCCGAGGCAGCCACCAGTGGTCCAGTAGAGGCCAGCGGACAGACCACCACCTACGCTCAGGCGAGGTTGGCCGACATGCTGTTCCGCGCGCGGCTGCGCAAGCTGGAGTTTGAGACCAAGTCGGGCAAGCTGGTGACGACCGATGAGGTCAAGGCGCAGTGGTTCCGGCTGGCCCGGCAGCTCCGCGACAAGCTGCTGGCGGTGCCGGCGAAGCTGGCGCCGCAACTAGCGGCGCTCACAGACGTGCGGCAAGTTCGGGAACTGCTCGATGGCGAGATCGAAGCGATCTTGAAGGGCCTTCAGGATGACATCCGTTACCGGCGTGCTTGAGGAGTGCCTTGAGCAGGTCGTGGCGGCCCTCGAGCCGCCCCCTCGGCAGACGGTCGCCGAGTGGGCCGACCAAAACCGCTGGTTGTCCTCGGAGGCCTCGGCGGAGCCGGGCCCCTGGCGCACCGAGCGGGCGCCGTATCAGCGGGCCATCTTGGATGCGCTCACTCCCAACAGCCCTTACGAACGCGTGGTGATGATGGCGGCCAGTCAGACGGGAAAGAGTGAATGTCTACTGTGCCT
>DAOUBD010000027.1:0-20908 GCA_034432935.1 Dehalococcoidia bacterium
CCAGAGAAGAGAAGAAGGAACTGAGCGAAGCCGAAAAAGAATACAAGAGCAAACGCAAGATGATCCAGGAAAAGCTCATCAAGTTTGCCACGCGCATTCCCATATTCATGTATCTCACCGATTACCGCGAACATACCCTCCGCGATGTCATCACCAAACTGGAGCCAGGGCTTTTCAAGCGCGTAACTGGCCTTAATGTTGAAGATTTTGAGCTTCTGGTTAGCCTCAATGTGTTCAACAGCGTCCTCATGAACGATGCGGTGTATAAATTCAAGCGCTACGAAGATTCGAGCCTGGTTTACACCGGAGTGAACAAGCACCACGAAGAGTACGTCGGCTTGTACGACACCGCCCTGAGCCGCCAGGATTATGAGGCAACGTTCGTCAACGAGCCGGCGGAGCCTTATGAGGCCAGTCGCAGAGGGTAAAGGCGCAAACGCCCCCTTCTTGCGCTGGCCCTCGTTCCGTGCCATTCTCCCCTGGGAGCAGGCACATGTACGACCCCTACGGCTACACGGACGCCCACCTGGCCATCCGCCGCACCGTCCGCGAGTTCGCCCGCAAGGAGGTGGCCCCCGGCGCCGGGGAGAGAGACCGGGAGTCGCGCTTCGACTACGAGCTATACCGCCGGCTCGGCGGCCTGGGCCTCCCCGGCATGCCCTTCCCGGAGGAGTTCGGGGGCAGCAACGCCGGCACCATCGCCTTCTGTCTGGCGCTGGAGGAGTTGAGCCGCGCCGACATGTCCCTGGCCCTCACCCTGTGGGTGGGCATCCAGGGCGCCCTGTCCATGACCCGCGGCAGCGAGGAGCAGATCGAGGCCTGGCGCAGCCGCTACATCGAGCCCACCATCCGCGGCGAGATGGTTGCGGCCGGGGCGATAACGGAGCCAGACGCCGGGTCGGACACCGCTGCCATCAAGACGAGGGCCGTATTCGAGAACGGCGAATGGGTGGTTAACGGCAGCAAGATCTTCATCAGCAACGCCGGCCTGGAGAACTGCGCCTTCGCCATGGTCCTCTGCCGCACCGATGAAGGCTTCGGCATCATTATCGTCCCCACCGGCACGCCCGGCTACACCATGGGCCCGCCCCTGCGCAAGATGGGGCTGCGGTCATCGGACACGCGAGAGCTGTCGTTCGATAACTGCCGGGTGCCGGCCCTCAACCTCTTGGGGGGCACGGGCAGCGGGCGCCAGGCCATCGTCGCCGGCGGCTTCTATATCACCCGGCTGTACCTCGCCTCCAACGCCATCGGGCTGGCCAGCGAGTGCCTGGACCTGGCGCTGGCCCACGCCAAGAGCCGTGTGGCCTTCAAGCGCCCCATCATCCGGTTCCAGTACGTGCAGGGCATGCTCGTGGACATGGCGCTGGAGATCGAGCTGGGACGCCTCCTGCGGGACAAAGCGGCCCGCATGCACGACGCGGGCCAGCATTACGCCAAGGAGGCGGCCATGGCCAAGCTCTTCTGCACCGAGGCCGCCAAGAGGGCAGCCGACAGTGCGGTACAGGTCTTCGGGGGCCTCGGCTTCATGGACGACACGCCGGTGTCCCGCTACTACCGCGACATCCGCGCGGCCACCATCGCTGAAGGCACCAGCGAGATCCAGAAGTACATCATCGCCCGGGAGATGGGCGCCTTCCTGTAGCATCCGCGGCTAGAGCCCGGCGATGCCTCTAAGCAAGAGGCGCACACCCAGGGCCACGATGGCCAGGGCCAGGAGCATGAGCACGTTGCGGCCTCGGATCCGGTGGGATGCCCAGGCTCCTAACTGGGCTCCGGGCACGGCCCCGGCGCCCAGCGCCGCGGCCCGCAGGGCCTGGCCGCCGCCCAGGCTGCCGTCCAGCAGATGAACTACAGACCCGCCGCCTGCCATGAACGCCAGGATGAAGTGGGAGGTGGCGACGGCGTACTGCACCGGCACGTGCAGGAGGATGATCATCGCCGGCACATGCATGATCCCGCCGCCGATGCCGAAGAGGCTGGAGACGAAGCCGACGGCCATGCTCAGGGCCACCCCCTGCCAGATACGGTAGGCGTAGACGTACATCCGGCCCTCGGGGTCTTGCAGCCGGCGAACCAGCACGCCGCGCCCCCTCAGGGGAGGCCGCACCGCACGCCAACGCCCCCATACGGTCGCCGCCGCCAGGCCGAGCAGCAGGGCCCCGAAAAGGGCGCTGAAGACCCGCTCCGGGACGAACCGGACAGCCAAGGCCCCAGCCACGACTCCCGGGGCCGAAGACGCCGCGAAGAGCGCCCCCGTCAGGTAGTCGACCCTCCGCTGCCTGGCGTAGGCGATGGACCCCGAGGTGGCGTTGGCCCAGACAACGGCCAGGGAGACGGCAGTCACCTGCTGCGGGCCGTATCTGGGATAAAGGAGAAGCAGGAGGGGCACCAGCAAGAACCCGCCGCCCGCACCGATGATGGTCCCGTAGGCCCCTACCAACAGGCCGAGGAACACCAGGCCGACGAACTCCCACATCGGCCTGTCCTACCCCGGCCCAGCGGCCCTCACAGGCCCGGCACCGTCCATTGATGTCCTAAGAGTTCCTCCAAGGGAGTATCGCCCGCATACAAGACACCCCAGAAGGACACGAAACAGCTCGCGGCGATAACCGCCCACTTCAGCCCTGACAGTTCGTGGCGCATCCCCGAGGCAGTGAGCACGGCGAGCATGGGGAAGAGGTCCATGCTGAAGCGGTAGCCGAACTGGGCCCACCCCGTTGTCCCGTGGAGCACCAGGGGGATCGCCGTTAGGCCCAGCGCCAGCGCCGCTGCCAGGGTGCGACGGTCCCACAACGCGTTAAACGCGTAGAGGAAGGCCGGCGTCGTGAAGAAGAGGGCCATGCCGTAGCTGGAGGGCCGGAAGTAAGGGAACTCGCCCTCGTTAAGCTCGGGCTGCTTATAGAAGATGGCCTCGATGTGGCGCGGGACGTAGCTTATGTCGAACCGCCCCTTGGCAAACCATGGCTGACCCGCATACTGAGGGTGGTCGTAGCCCTTATCCAGGGGCGTGCCGTAGCGGGCGAAGTTGTACAGAAGATCCGCCCCCGCCATCATGGCCACCGCCGCGGCGAAGGCGGCGAGCTGCGCCTGAACGCGCCGGTCGCCCAGCATCGCGCGCCAGGGGCGCTGGTCCTTCTCGACGATGAGGTAGGCGAAGAAGGGCGAGGAGAGGAAGACCGGCAGGCGAGCCAACCCGGCAGCGCCTACCAGAAGACCCACAAGCCACGGCCGCCGCTGGCCAGTCGCTTCCACTAGCGCGCCCATGAGGAAGAAGACCGCCGAGACGTGGGCGAAGGTCCACAGGCTGCCATCGGTGGACGCCCACCAGAAGTTGGTCCCCAGCGCCAGCAGGAGCACCATGGCTCCGGAGAAACGGGGGCTCCAACCCATCTGCCGGGCGGCCACCCAGAAGAGGCCCATGGCCAGGGCCCCGAACAGCATAGACACGTAGGTCTGGTTCAGACCTGTGCCCCAGACAACCACGAAGGGCATAAGGAGCACTGCCGGGGCAGGCGGGTCGATGACGAAACCCTTGCATCCGGGCTCCTGCCCAGTACAGGCTTCGCCGTCCTTGTAGCGGGCTAGCTCCAGGTAGTCCCGCGGGTTGCGGATGTCCAAACGCCCATGCAGGAGGGCGTCGCTAAGAAGGACGTACTGGTTGAAGGGGTTGGACCCGGAGGTGGTGAGGAGATAGACGGCGAAGACGGCCACAGCGATGGCCAAAGCCTGGAGCCACCGGCTCCGCGCCTCCAGGTCTCCCGGAAGCCAACCCTCGCCCGGGCCGCCGGTCTCGCCCTCTTCCGACATCGCCTCTCATCAGCATACGGCAGCCACACCCCACGGTCGACCAGCGCTTGGCTGAAGACCGGGGGCTGGGTTTCCAGGTTTCTAGAAGGTGAAAGTGAACAGGCGGTAGGTGAACCCTCAGTTAAAAGCGGCTGAAAGGCACCCAAACCGCCTTGACGCCTCCTGTCTTCGTGCCTATGGTGGGGTTGAAAGCCTTGTTCACCGCCAGCCCATGGGGAGGGAAGGGCCAACGGAAAGGGCCTGTCGCAAGGAGGCTGGCAGTGATGAAGAGAATACCGGCCAGTCCAACCAGCCGGCCACCCGGCGAGGGCCAGGGAACGCCACCGTCAGGGGGCGACGCCATGGCTGGTGAGACTGACGCGAGAGCAGGCAGGCGCTGGCGCCGTTGGGCTATTCCGGTCCTAGCCATCGCCCTCCTCTTGGTGGCAGCCTCCGGCCACGCATCCCTGGCGACCCCAGACAACGTACACCCGGCCATCTACGATTGGGCCCGCAGCCACCCCGGGGATCCGGTGCCGGTGGTGGTTCGGGCCAAGGGTGACACAGCCGCCGCCGTTCACGTCATCGAATCCGCGGGCGGCCGCGCCGGGCGGCAGTTCAGCATCGTCTCGGCCGTTGAGGCAGAGCTGCCCGCCGCATCGATCGCCAGCGTCGCCGCTAGCCCGGCTGTAGCCTTCCTCAGCCTCGATGCGCCTGTGGAGTCCACGGACACCGTCAAGGTGGACACCAAGGCCCTCTCCACCACCTATCCCATCTCCGTCAACGCCAACGACCCCTGGTCCAAGGGCTACACGGGCGCAGGCGTCACGGTGGCCGTCGTGGACACCGGCGTCTCTCCCAAGGACCGGGCCGACTTCATAGCCCCGGACGGCAGCACCCGCGTCGTGGCTGAGGTGGCCGTGAACCCAAGCGCCAGCGGGACCCGCGACGGCTTCGGCCACGGGACCCACGTCGCTGGCATCGTCGGCGGCTTCAAGCCGAAGGGCAAGTACGTGGGCATCGCCCCAGAGGCCAGCTTCATCAACGTCAAGGTCGCCGACGACACCGGCCTCTCGACCATCGCTGACGCCATTGCTGGCCTCCAGTGGGTGTACGAGAACCAGGCCCAGTACAACATCCGCGTCGTCAACCTCTCGCTCCACTCCTCCGTGCCGGAGAGCTATCGCTCCAGCCCGCTGGACGCGGCCGTAGAAGCCCTGTGGTTCAAAGGCGTCTTCGTGGTGGTGGCCGCCGGTAACCTGGGTGGAGCGCCTGATGCTGTCTTCTACCCTCCGGCCAACGACCCCTTCGTCATGACGGTGGGAGCCATCGATGACAAAGCCACTACCAACTACGGGGACGACGTGCCAACTCCGTGGTCCAGCTACGGCACTACTCAAGACGGCTTCGCCAAACCGGAGCTCCTGACACCAGGCCGCTCCATCGTCTCTACCATTGACCCGGGCAGCTACCTATATGCCGCCTACCCCGCTAAGATCGTCGACACCAATTACTTCAGCCTCAGCGGAACCTCGATGGCGGCGGGCGTGATGTCCGGCGTGGCGGCTCTCGTCCTGGAGCGCCACCCTGACTGGAAGCCTGGGGAGCTGAAGTGCAGCCTCGTCTCGACGTCAAGGGCCCTCGCCAAGCCCTACCAGACATGGAAGGTGCCCCGGGCCGGCGCGGCATCCAACCTTTCGGCCCCTGCCTGCAACTCCGATATCGGCATCGCCCCCAGCACAGCCTTGGCCCCCATGCTGAAGGCGGGCGTGGTAGCCTTCGTAGCCGGCAGCGCCGACCAAGCAGCCGCCGGCACCGCCATCGGGTTCGACGTGAATGCCATTGGCGGGTCGGGCACCGATCTGAACGACCTCGATTGGTCGGCCATCAAGTGGGACGCCATCACCTGGTCCGCCATTAAATGGGACGCCATCAAGTGGGACGCGATAAAGTGGGATGCCATCAAATGGGATGCCATCAAGTGGGACGCGGTCACGCCCGACGGCGTCAACTTCAGCGCCATCACTTGGTCGGCGATCAAGTGGGACGCCATCACTTGGTCGGCCATTACCTGGTCTTCGATCAAGTGGGACGCCATCAAATGGGACGCCATCAAATGGGATGCCATCAAGTGGGACATGGTGGCCGAGTAGCGGTGTCCAGCGGCGCAGGGGACTGAGAGGCGGGAGATGAAGGGCGCAGTGGCAGGGTTCCGGGGGGCTTTCCGGCCCGCCTGCCGGCGCGGCGGCCAGGCGCCCTGCCTGGAGCTCTGGTGCCTGGTCACTCCCGTGGTGGTGGCTGGCGCCGCCCTCATCGCCTACGGGCTCCTCCGGCCGGACTTGGCGGAGTGGCAGGCGTTGCTGCTCCTCGCTGCGCTGGCAGCCCTGGCCGAGCGCTTCGACCTTAGCCTCTATGGCGACAGCCGCGTCTCTCTGGCCTTCGTCCCCATCTTCTCCTCCTTCCTCATCGCGGGGATGACGGGGCTAGCCATCGTGGTGCCAGCCGCCATGCTGGCCTCGGCGCCGGGACGCCCGCTGTACAAGACCGCCTACAACTGCGGCACCCTCATGCTGGCGGGCGCCGCCAGCTACGGCGCCTTCCGGGCCTTTGGCCGGGCCGCAGACCCGGGCCGCTGGCCCGAGGTGCTGGGCCCGGCGCTGGTGGCCGCCGGCCTCAACTTCGCCGTCAACAGCCTGCTGGTGGCCGCGGCTATCGCCGCCTCTACCGGCAAAGGCATCCGCCAAGTCTGGGCTGAACACTTTACCTGGCTCTGGCCACACTACTTGGTCCTGGGCGGACTAGGTCTGGCCATGGCCACGGCCCAGGCGGCCATGGGGCTGTGGGGCATCGCCGTCTTCCTCGCGCCGCCCGCTATGATGCGCCTGAGCCTCAAGCAGTACGTAGACAAAACCACCAAGAGCGTGATGGAGCTGCGGGAGGCTCACCAAAGCCTGCAAGAGGCCCACGCCCAGGTGACCGAGGCGATGGAGCGTTTGGGTCAGGCCTACGACGGCACCCTCCGCTCCCTGGTCGCCGCCCTGGATGCCCGGGACAAGGAGACGGCCGGCCACTCGGAGAGGGTGGCGGAGCTCACCATGGCCATCGCCGCGGAGATGGGCTTGGAGCCTGGCACCGAGGAATGGCGCCACGTCTCGTGGGCCGCCCTTCTGCACGACGTTGGCAAGATCGCTATCCGCGACGAGGTGCTGTGCAAGCCGGGTCCCTTGACGCCGGGCGAGTGGGAGGCGATGCGCCAGCACCCTGCCGCTGGGCACGACATCCTCTCCTCGGTGGACTTCCTGAGGCCAGCCAGCGAGATCGTCCTGAGCCACCACGAGCGTTTCGATGGCGCTGGTTACCCGCGGGGCCTGGCGGGCGAAGAGATCCCCCTGGGCGCCCGCATCTTCTCCATCGCTGACTCCTTCGACGCCATGACCTCGGACCGGCCCTACCGGGCAGCCATGCCGCCCGAGGAGGCCTTGGCCGAGATCCTGCGCAACAGCGGCAGCCAGTTCGATCCGGCCTGCGTCCGCGCCTTCCTGCGCGTCTACCAGAGCCGTTACGTTGGGCACCAGGGCGGGAGCGCCAAGGCCGTGGCGCCCGCCTCTATCGGCGCCGGCGGGCTGAGCGAGTCCCTCAAGCGCGCCATCGCCGAGGCGGCTGGGCTGGAGGTAGAGGGATGAAAAACCGTCCCCTGATGGCGTGGGTCGCCGCGGTTGCCCTGGCCGGCGCCGGAGTGGTTGGAGGGGCCGCCGCCGCCTGGCACCAAGAGGACGTGGGATACCTGGCCGTCATGTGCGCCGCCGTGGCAGCGGCAGAAGCCATCGACTTCCCCGCTTTCCCCGGCAGCCGCGTTTCAGCCGGCATGGGCCTGATCATCTCGGCAAGCGTGTACAGCGGCCTGCCGGGGGCAGCAGCGGTGGCCCTGGCCTGTGCTGGAGCCGACTTCGCCGTGCACCGGAAGCCCATTATGAAGGCGGTCTTCAACGCCGGTGCGCTCCTCCTCAGCGGCGCGGCGGCCCTGGGCGTCATCTATGCCTTCGATGCATCGCCAGACCCAGCCGATTGGAGCGCCCTCATCGGACCCGCCATCGCAGCCAGCGCCGCGGCCTTCGCGGTGAACTCAGGCCTGGTCACCACGGCCATCGCCCTGGAACGCCGCCGGCCTTGGCTGGAGACGTGGAGTTCCGCGTTCCTCTGGGTGCTCCCCCACTACATCATCCTGGGCCTCATCGCCCTCATGGCAGCCGCAGCCTACGAGCGCTGGGAGTTCGCAGGGCTGGCCATCCTGGCGGTTCCCCTGACGATGGCCTGGCTCGTCATGAAGGAACACGCGGCCCATGAACGGGCCCGCAGCACGGCCGCCCGCCCGGCGTAACTCCCGCCTCTCCGCCGGCGCCCCCCTGCCTTCCGCCGTGCTATAATCGGCCCGCCATGCCCGAGGTGACGTTGCCCAGCGGCGACTCCATCGTGCCGGTGCAGATGCCCGAGCGCACGGTTTTCGTAGGCGGAGGCGATGGCGATAGGCCGCGCCTGCCGCCGCTGGCCGACGAGGCCGCCGCTCTCCGGGAGGCCCTGGCCCAGCCGCTGGGAATGCCCCGAATCCGGGATCTGGTGAGGCCAGGGGCGCGCGTCCTAATCGCCTTCGACGACCCCACTGCGCCGTCTTTCGGGCCCGTCCGGCGTCTGGCCATCGAGGCGGTGCTTTCCGAGCTGGCCGCGGCCGGCGTGCCCGAGGAGAACGTGCGGCTGGTCTGCGCCAACGCCCTGCACCGCAAGTGGACACGGGAGGAGCTGGCCCGCATCATCGGCCAGAGTCTCGTCGACAGGTTTGGCGACCGGCTTCAGTGCCACGACGCTGAAGACCCCGAGAACATGGTTCACCTGGGAGAAACGGAGAACGGGTACGACGTCGATGTGCACCGGCTGGTGGTGGAGTCAGACCTGACGGTGTACGTCAACGCCGCCAACCACTTGGGCTTCAACGGCGGCTGGAAGTCCGTCTGCGTGGGCCTATCCAACTGGCGCTCCATCCGGCACACGCACACGCCCGACGGCATGTCCATGTCGGTGCGGGGCAACCGGATGCACCACGTCTTCGAGGAGCAGGGCCGTTACCTGGAGGCCAAGCTGGGCAAGCGAGTGTTCAAGATCGAGACCGTCCTGGCCAACCCCGCCCAGGCCGGCCGCGTTT
Organism: Dehalococcoidia bacterium; assembly: GCA_034432935.1. GTDB lineage: Bacteria > Chloroflexota > Dehalococcoidia > SM23-28-2 > RBG-16-64-32 > DAOUAG01. The sequence continues at coordinate 8,984 of DAOUBD010000027.1, forward strand.
GGGCCGGGGGCGTCGACGAGTGCCGCGCCGCTGCCCTGGAGGTGCTGGCCGCCATGCACCCGCCGCGCCGCTCGCAGGCGCAGCCGGCGGACGTAGTCGTTTACGGCGTCATCAACTGGAGCCCCTACGCCACCTTCGCCAGGATGAACCCTATCCTCACCCTCATCTCCTCAGCGCTGGGCTACTTCGGGGGTTACATCGAGGCTCTAGGGAAGCCCGGCTGCTCCGTCATCATCACCACCCCCTGTCCGGAGGAGTGGGACATGGAGCACCACCCGGCCTACAAGGAGGTGTGGGATCGGGTCCTGCCTCAGACCCTCGATCCGTACGAGATCACCGCCCGGTTCGGCGAGGAGTTTGCGACGCGGGCGGAGTACATCGAGCGATATCGCTTCGGGGTGGCCTTTCATCCCGTCCACGCCATCCTGGCTACGCACCCCCTGAAGCGGCTGCGCCACGCCGGGCGCGTCTTCGTGGCCGGGGCGCTGGACCCCGCCGTGCCCCGCCGCCTCGGCTTCATCCCCACCGCGACAGTGGAAGAGGCCATCGCCAGGGCCGAGGCGATCCACGGGCGCGACTGCACCATCGTGTGCGTCCGCCAGCCCATGGGCGGCTAAGGCCCGCGGCGCAAGGCCGTAGACCAGTTCGCCGCCGCCATCCAGACGGCGTTGGCCTAGTAGGGCCAGCCCGCAGCGGCCCGCAAGCCGCGCCCCAGCCGGGCCGCGCCCCGGTAGCGCCTACGCGCTAAGGTAGCGGCTCACCAGGGCGGCCGGCACCCCGTTGGCCCGCGCGATATCCCGGAACATGTAAGCGCTGGGCTTGGGGATGCGGTCCAGCGACGGCAGCGGCCGCTCGACGAGGCCAAACTTCTGGCTGTAACCCAGCGTCCACTCGAAGTTGTCCTGGAACGTCCAGTGCAGGTAGCTGCGGATATCCACGCCGTCCTCCAGGGCCCGGTGCGCTTGCGCCAGGTGGCGCACGATGTAGCGGCAGCGCTGCCCGTCGTCTTCCGTGCCGATGCCGTTCTCGGTTATGTACACAGGCACGCCGCAGGACCCCGCCCGCAGTAGGCAGTGATAAAAGCCTTCCGGGTACACCTCCCAACCCATGGTGCTGATCTCAGCGCCGGGCCCCGGCGGCAGAACCTCCACACCGGCCGGAGGACCGCCAGCGCGCACCACCGTCCGCGAGTAGTAGTTCACTCCCACGAAGTCCCAGGCGCCCTCGAGCTCGGGCAGCGTCTCGCCGCTGCCGATGGGTGGGCCGATGACGCCGTCCCGGAAGGCATCCAACCAGACGGCGTTGATGAAGGAGTCTACTAGCCGCGCTGCCCGCTGGTCCGGCTCCGAGGCGCTGGCGGGCTGCACATACGTCATGTTGATCACCGGGCCCACCAGCGGGTTGTGGGGCGCAGCATCCTTGATGGCGTGGTGCATCCGCCCCATGGCCACGAGAAAGTTGCGGGCCACCGCCATGGCCAGCGCCAGGTCCCTCTTCTCGGGCGGGAACTCTCCCAATAGGAAGCCGGCCATAGGCACGACAGAGGGTTCGTTGATGGTCAGCCAGACCGGCACGGCGTCTCCGAGGGCCTTCGCCATGTGAGCGGCGTAACGGGCCAGGTAGTCCGGCGCGTCGGCGCGGGTCCAGCCGCCTTGGGCGTCGAACCAGAGGGGATCGGTGAAGTGGTGGAGGGTGACCAGCGGCGTCATCCCGTGCTCCCGAACGCACTCCACCACCCTGCGGTAGTGCTCCACCTCCCGTTCGTCCCAGCGGCCCTCGGCCGGCTCGACGCGGCTCCACTCGATGGAGAAGCGATGGGCGTTGTGGCCCAGGGATCGCATCAGGGCGAAGTCCTCCTGGAAGCGGCGGTAGTGATCGCAGGCGGCGCCGCAGGTGGAGCCGTCGCGGATGTGGCCGCCTTCCTGTTCCCACGCCCACCACTGGTTGTTCGTGTTGCCGCCTTCGACCTGATAGGCAGAGGTGGCCGTACCCCAGAGGAAGCCCTCCGGGAAGCGGATGGCGGCTGCTGCTGGCGCTGTCACTCCCCTCCGCGCCGCTCTTGGGCGGCCTTGGCCCGCTGCTCCAGCATCAGCTTGATGATGGGGGATGGCTCCAGCGGCTGCCAGTCGCGCTTGGCCTCGTCCAGGGGTTGCGGCCACGGGACGTCCAGCTCCCTTGACTCGCCGGGGCCTTTGGCCTCGGCCAGTAGCGCCAGCGCCGCCCTGATGACCGCCATCTGGGTGTCGCGGTCGTTGGGCGGGCCTATGTAGTGGCCATAGGGGAACTCGACGCCGAGGGTGCGGGGCGCCCCTAGCTTCTCGCACCACCAAGGCATGCCCGTCACGATGACGGTGCTGAGGCCCGCCTTTTCGAATACGTGTGCCAGCACGGGCACGTTGCGGCAGCAGTCCGGTCAGGCCGGGGTCAGGAGCACGGCGTCTACGGCCTCGTCCTTCATAAGGCCGGCCACCTCCGGCGCGTAGCGCTCCCTCCACTCCGCGTTGTTGGTCTGGTAGCCCATGAAAGAGTAGTTCGTGGGCGCCAAAGACCCGATGACGCCCTCGGCCCCCAGGTCCAGAAAACGGTGGATGGGCAGCGTGACGTTGACATCCAGGAGGATGTCCCGCGGGTTGATGTGCAGGTGCGCCACACCCACCTGCTCCTGCTTGATGTCCCGCGGTATGCGCCGGTAGGTGGGGTCACCCCAGAGGGGCTCGCGTTTTTCGCGCTCGACATCGAAGGGCGGATCTGTCTCGCGATTGTAAACGCCGGCCGTGGTGACCAGGGCCACGCGGCACTGGTCCAGAGGCTTGGCGAGGGGCGTGAAGGGCACAGGCTCCAGCCGCTGGACAGGCAGGTTCCGGTAGTAGTTGGCGATGGAGCCTGGCAGATACTTGAAGCTATCGACGGGCATGACAACCCCCAATCTATCTCGCCTTCATCGCACCCCATTCTAACAGCATGACGGGTGTGGCAGCGAAACGCTGCTCGCGCTGTCACCGAAGCTTTACCTTCCTTCTACCTGCCGGCGGTAACGGGCTTTTTCGGCCTGGGCTCATATCTTATGGAGAGTTCAAAGGCAAGTTGTTCAGGAGAAGAGGAGACCACGGCATTGCTGCGACAGCTTGAGGGTATGTACATCCCCCGCGACGAGCGCACCCTGCGAAGGGTCCAGAAGAAGGTCAGCGATCTCGACCGCCAGGTCCGGTCCTGGGCCCAGTCCGTCATCGATGTGCTACCTCGCGGCCTCTCTCTAGTGGAGGATGAGGTCTACATCCTGAGCCTCTTCCTGGCCCAGCAGCGGCGGATCAACCTGGAGCTGGACGCCCAGATCCCGGACGTCAGCCTGCGCGCCCGCCTCGCCCGGTCGCTGCCCTTCGCCGTCGACAGCGAGGACAGTCAAGACATGGTGCGGGCGGTGCACCGGGTCGTGGCCTCGAAGCTGGAGTCGGAGATCGACCGTGCCTGCAACTTCTTCTGCCGCGACCTGTCTATCCCGCCTGTGTCTGACCCCGCCATCGACTGGCGGGTGTCCATTCGCTACATGGCCCAAAGCTTGCACCAGATCGCCAGCCAGATCGACATGAAGAGGGGCTACGCTCGCTCCCCGCGGCGCTTCGAGCTGGCGCTCTTGGCGCGGGACATGGCCACGGAGGTCGTCAACCGCCGGCGGGCGATGATCGCCGCCTTCAGCCCCGAACCGGTCACCTGACCGGGCTCTGGACCAGCCCCCCCTTTTGCCCTGAGGGACGGGCCCCTGGCCCGTCCCTTCTCTCTCGCCCTCCGCGCCCCTGGCGTATAATTGCCCCGTGCGACCCCTCGTAATCTCTCACGCTGCCTGCGCCGGCCATGCCCCGGAGAACACCCTGGCCGGCGTGCGGGCAGCCCTGGCCTTCGGGGCCGACGGGATAGAGGTGGACGTCCAGTGTACAGCCGACGGCGTGCCGGTGCTGATGCACGACCTGACGGTGGACCGCACGACCAACGGCAAGGGCACCGTCGCCCACCTGCGACTGGAGGAGATGCGCTCCCTGGACGCCGGCGGCGAGCCACCACCCACGCTAGGAGAGGCGCTCTCCCTGACCAAGGGGAAGGCGCTGCTGGTGGCCGAGATCAAACAGCCGGGGATAGAGGAGCGCGTGGCAGCGGTGGTGCGCGAGGCGGGCGCCTTGGACGACGTGATGGTCTGGTCCTTCTTCCCCCAAGCGCTGGAGTCGATGCGCAGCGCCGAACCCGGGCTGCCGGCCGCGCTGCTGATAGGCCCCCAGACGGTTCCCCAGTGGCCGGAGATGAGGCGGCTGGCGGTCCGGATGGGGCTGCAAGGAGTCAGCGTGTTCTGCTACAGCCTGACGAGGGAGATAGTGCAGGATGCCCGCAGGCACGGCCTGTCAGTGTACACTTGGACGGCCGACCCTGAGGAGGAGATACGGCGCCTCTTGGCCCTGGGGGCGGATGGCATCTGCACAAACCATCCGGACAGGGCCATTGCCCTGGCGACAGCAACTTCGTGAGGGCTTGGGCGCTCCCCCGGTGGGAGCCGTCTTGCTATACTGTAGTTGACGCAGGGGCGTAGCTCAGCTGGTAGAGCAGCGGTCTCCAAAACCGCAGGTCGCGGGTTCGAATCCTGCCGCCCCTGCCAGTTCTTATTAGATACGAAATGAAGCGCCCAGCGGCTACGAAATGCTGGGCGCCTAGGCTGGTGCCCTAGCGCCGCCGGCGGGCGCCAGCACCGAGACCCTGGTGCCCTGTCCCGGCTCGGACTGGATCTCGAACTCTGCGCCCACCAGCTCGGCCCGCTCCCTCATCCCCAGCAGGCCGAGCTTGCCGCTGCGCAGCAGGTCGGGCCCCTTGGCGATGGTGAAACCCCGCCCGTCGTCGATCACCGAAAGCCTCACCGCGGACTCGCTGAACTCCAACTTGACGTTGGCCGACCTGGCGCCAGCGTGCTTCTCTATGTTGCGTAGGGCCTCTTGGGCGATCCTGAAAAGGGCCAGCTCTACCGGGCCGTCCAGACGCCGCGGCGTCCCCGTCACCTCCAGGTGCGCGCCCCCGGCAAGGCGCTGGCTGGTCTCCTCCACCACCATCTCGATGGCCGCCACCAGCCCCAGGTCGTCCAACACGGAAGGCCGGAGGTCGCGACTGTAGCGGCGCACAGCCTGCATGGTGGCCCTGGTCATCGTCAACAGCTCATCGATGGCGCCCCCGAGGGCTGGGGCCGCCTGAGCGCGAAGCTGCTCTAGCTTCCGGGCCAAGTGAACCAGCTCCTGGGCGGTCTCATCGTGCAGCTCCCGGGCGATGCGGAGGCGCTCGTCCTCTTGAGCCTGGGTCACCTGCCGGACGTAGGACTGGAGGCTCTCCTGCCGCTGACGGTAAAGCCTGGCGTTCTCCAGGGCCACCCGTAACTGCTGGGCTACCGTGACAAGCAGTTCCGTTCGCGACTCGCTCACCTGCTCACCTTCCCGGACTAGGCCGCCCATGGAGCCAAGGACACCGGTGTCCCCCATCATCAGCACGGCCACAGCCCGCCCATCGGTTGCCGCCGCCTCCCGGCCCGAGGCGAGCCAGCGATGCAGCATCTCCGCCACGCTGGATGCCCTATCGCTCCCGGGGCCGGCGCCCTCCACCGTGATGGCCAGGCCGGCCGAGCCAGGGGGCCCTTCGAGGCAGACCCATGCCGACTCCAGCTCCAGCCCAGAGATGAGCTTGCGCAGCACCTGCGGAATCTGCTGCTCCACCTCCAGCGTGTGGCTCAGGAGCTGGCCCACCTCGTTCAGTAGCCTCAGGCTGGCGCTGGTACGCTCCGCCCTTATCCTCTCTTTGGTCTCGCGGTCCACCCGCCAGGCAACCAGAAGCCCGACCGGGAGAGTAATGGCGAGCTGGCCGAGCTCCGTAAACCAGAGAAACTCAGAACGATGCCAGATCCAGAGGCTCGGGGAGGTGAGAAAAGCCGCCCACAGGCCGGTCATCACTGCGCCTTCCCGGCCATAGTTCAGCGAGGCGTAGAGCAGGGGCATGATGTACAGGGTGATGGTCAGTCCGTGAAGGGTCTCGAAGGGGTTCGTGAAGCCGAGGATCTCGATGACGTAGTGGGGACCGGTACTGACGAGCACTAGGGCCTGGATCTCCCAGAAGCGGCGCTCCCTCACCCTCTGGGGGATACGGCGGAAGGAGTCCGCCAGATAACCCGATAGCCCGCCCTGGCCAGCCGGCGCTAGAGGCGTCCGCCCCACGGCCGTCTCACTCTTCATCCAGGTCCTCCAGGGTCAGCAGTCCGCGCCTTAGGCCGGCGATGACCGCCTCTGTGCGTGAACCCACGCCCAGCTTGTTGAAGATCTGGGTCAGGTGCGCCTGTACCGTGCGCAGGCTCACGGAAAGGCGGTCACCGATGGCGGCGTTGCTGAGCCCGCAGGCCGCCAGCCGCAAGACGTCCCGTTCGCGGTCCGTAAGGCCCCGGTCGCCGTCCGCCGCCTGGCGCTCCCTGGGCGCCTCGGAAGCGAACCGGGCCATCACCTTCCTGGCGATGGCAGGGTGCAGGACAGGCTCGCCCGCGTACACCGAGCGGACCGCCCTGACGACCTCCTGCGAAGAGACATCCTTGAGGATGTAGCCGGCGGCCCCGGCCGCAAGAAGCGCAAACACGTAACGATCATCGTCATAGGAGGAGAGGATGAGCACCGCGGTACTTGGATGGACGGCCTTGATCCGCTCCGTGGCCTCGATGCCGCTCATCCTGGGCATGGAGATGTCGATAATGGCCACGTCGGGCTTCGAGGCCTGGGCTAGGGCCACGGCCTCCACCCCGTCGCGCGCCTCGCCCACTACCTGGATATCGTCCTCTTGCTCGAGGATGTGGCGCGTGCCTTCACGCACGACTGCGTGATCATCGGCGATAATTACGCGGATCTTTTCCACCCCATCACAATTATACAGGCTCCCTGCCCTTGCCGGCGCCTGGGCATCCCGGGTGACGCAGCCCGCTCCCTGCGCTAGCATTGGCGGGTGATGGACGCTGCCGTGCGCGCCGTCCTCCAGCGGCTGGAGGCGCAGGACTCCTTTGAACGCCAGGCGGGCGCCCCGCGTTCCATCCGGCTACGCCAGGTTGCGCCGGAGGTCGGGCGCTTCTTGTACGTCCTAGTGCTGGCCTGCCGGCCCCGCCGCATCGTCGAGATCGGCGCCTCCGGCGGGTACTCCGCCATCTGGATGGGGGCCGCCGCCCGGGCCGTTGGCGCGTCTGTCAAGACGCTGGAGATAAACCCGGCGAAGGTAACCCTCGCCCGGGAAAACGTCCGGCAGGCAGGGCTGGAAGGCGTTGTCACCGTCGTCCCCGGCGACGCCTTCGCCTACCTGCGCAATCGCCCGGAGCCCTTCGATTTCGTATTTCTGGACGCCGAGAAAGAAGACTACCTGGCCTTCTACGAGCTGGTGGCGCCCCTGTTGCCAGCCGGCGGCGTTTTGATCGCCGATAACCTCGCGTCCCATGAGCAGGAGCTAGCGCCCTTCCGAGAGCGGGTCATGGCAGACCCTCGCGTTTCGGCGGTTGTGGTGCCCATCGGCCGGGGTGAGCTGCTTGCTGTTAAAATCTAAGCGGTCGCGAACGCCGGGGTGGTGGAATTGGTAGACACGGCGGACTTAAAATCCGCTGCCGCATCGGCGGCGTGTGGGTTCGACCCCCACCCCCGGCACCAGTGCCGTGCCATTATGAGCCCGGGGCGAACCTCTCGCGCGCCAGGGCAAGGCAGGGCTGGCCAGGCCACAAGCTATGGATACCCCAGGCCTGGGCAGCCGGTGGGTAGGGGCACCGGCAGGCCGGCTATGTAGCGCAGCACCATCAGCGCGTCCACAGCATCCAGATCGCCATCGCAGTCTACATAGCCCTTCCCCATGCACCCTGCGCTCACCGGCAAGCCCGCCACCCAACGCAGGATGTGCAGCGCGTCCACGGCGTCCACATCGCCATCGCAATCAACGTCCCCGCAGGCCACCAGGCTGGCGGCGGACTGCGCCGCCAACGTCTCCACCGAGGCCAGGGGAGCCGACGTCTCCGTTGCGCCAGGCGATGGGGTATCCGTGGGCGCCGGCGCGTCAGTGGGGGGCGGCGTCCCCGAAGGGCCAGGCGTCTCCAGAGGTGTGGCCGTCGGCTCCAGGGTCGGCTCCGCCGGCGGGGTCTCCGTCGGGGTGGGGGTTGGCGCCGGCGAGGGCGACGGGGTAGGTGATGGCGCGAGGCACTCGTTGGGCGGCGGCGACGGCGTCGGCGTGGGCGTCGGTGTAGGCGTAGGCGACGGCGTTGGCATCGGGGTGTTGAAGACAGGATCGACACAGTTCTGGGTCCCGTCCTGATCATCGTCCCGCAGCGCCTCGAACACCTGGAGCAGCCCGGCCCCCGTCTCGTAATCGAAGCCGGGGGCGCCGACGTCCCTGGCGCTGCACTTCAGGATGATCCGAACGTCCACGGCGGAGGCTTTTGGAAAGACCGAGCGGATCATGGCAGCGGCGGCTGAAACATGGGCGGCCGCCATGGAGGTGCCTATCTGATAACAGTAATCGAACTGGGTGAAGTCCGTTGCCCCCCCAGCAGGGCAAGCGAACCGGTAGGTGTTCTGGAGGATGCCGCTGGCCTCCGCGTAGTCGCCCCCGGGCGCCACCAGGTCGAGGAGCTCCCCCTCCTCGCCTAGGCCGTAATTGGAGTACCGGGAGCGCTCCCCCGTGGTCTTGGTGGCCCCCACGGCGATGACGCTGGCGATAGCGGCCGGGTAGTCCAGGAAGGGGTCGCCTACGCCATCGGAGCCGCCGTTGCCGGCCGCTGCCACCACCACCACGTTGGCGTCCTTGGCGTACTTGAAGGCCTGGCGCTGGAGGTCGGTCACCTGTCCGGGGCCCCCCAGGCTCAGGTTGATGACGCGGGCGCCCACGTTTACAGCGTACACAACCGCGTCCGCTATGTTTGAAGAAGGGCAGCCGTAGCCTTGACTCTCGAGCGGGCCGCAGACCTTTAGCGGCATGATCTTGGCCTCGAAGGCCAAGCCCGCGACTCCGATGAAGTTGTTGGTGGTCTCAGCGATGGTCCCGGCCACGTGGGTGCCGTGGCCGCTGTCATCGTTGGCGTGGGGGTCGTTAGCGTAGAAGTCGTACGGGGCGAGGAAGGTGGTGCCCGCCAGGTCGGGGGCCCGACGGTACTCCGCGCCGCACACTTCGGCAGAGCAGTCCTCGTAGGCGATGCCGGTATCGACTACGGCCACGATCACCCCGGCGCCGCGGTTGACGTCCCAGGCCTCGGGAGCTTGGACGAGCTGGAGGTTCCATTGGGCCTGCTGAAAGTACTCATCGTTGGGGATGAAATAAGGGGTCCAGATGACGTCCTCTTCGGCGCTCTGCACGGCGGGCTGCTGGGCCAGGAGCCGGCCAGCCTCCTCCTCACGCCCTGGCGGCACCGCCACGGAGACATATCCCGGCGCCAGGTGCTGCCTGACGACGGTCGCGCCCGCGGCCTCGAGGGCGGCCTCCCTCTCGCGGGGCGAGGCGTCATCACGAAAGCGGACGATGAGCTGGCCCGGCACCGTGGGGCCCTCCGGGTGGGAGATGAAGACCTTCGGCGGCCCAGGGTTCCCATGCCCCCAAGAGCCGGCCAGCACGGCGACCCCGGCCGCCATCAGCAACAGGCCAACCGCGACGCCGAGCCCCCGGGGGCTGATGGTCAGAGCCAAGCGGGCTGCTCCTCCTTTACCTGGCAAACCCCATGTGGGCCTCACCGCCGGCAGGATCCCGCCGGGACAAGCCCCCTTTGTTACTAAAAACGTTCAAGAGCGCCAATGGAATCTCGTCAGCGGAGGTTCCTCTTGCGCGGCTTGCTGTCCCTAAGCATATGACGGCAGGCGCCCCGCCTGCTATACTTACCGGTGACTCCATGACGACAACAGCCGTGCGGTATGAGACCGTCATCGGGATTGAGGTCCATGCCCAGCTACTAACGCGGAGCAAGATGTTCTGCTCCTGCCCCGCACCTTCGCTGGACTCTCCCCCCAACACCCACGTCTGTCCGGTCTGCCTGGGCATGCCCGGCGTCCTGCCTGTCATCAACAGGGAGGCCGTGGAGTTGACCATCATGACGGGCTTGGCCCTCAACTGCGAGATCCCCTCCGAGGCCAAGTTCGACCGCAAGAACTACCACTACCCAGACCTCATGAAGGGCTACCAGATCTCCCAGTATGACCTTCCTCTTTGCAAGAACGGCTGGCTGGAGATCGAGGTAGACGGCGCCACCAAGCGCATCGGCATCACGCGGGTGCATCTCGAGGAGGACACGGCGCGGCTCCAGCACGTCACCAGCCCCGCGGGCGAGACCTACAGCCTGGTGGACGTGAACCGGGCTGGTTTGCCCCTCATGGAGATAGTGTCGGAGCCAGACATGCGTTCCCCGGAGGAGGCCCGGGCTTACCTCGTCAAGCTGCGCCAAATCCTCCGCTACATCGGCGCCAGCCGGGCCAACATGGAGGAAGGCAACATGCGCTGCGAGCCGAACGTCAGCATCCGGCCGGCGGGCCAGGCGGCTTTCGGCCAAAAGGTGGAGCTGAAGAACATCAACAGCTTCCGCCACGCCTATGACGCCATCAAGTTCGAGGTGGAGCGCCAGCGGCAGGTGCTGGAATCGGGAGGAGCGGTGGTCCAAGAGACCCGCGGCTGGCGGGAGGACATCGGCCAGAGCGTGTCGCAACGCACCAAGGAGTATGCCGACGACTACCGCTACTTCCCGGAGCCGGACCTGCCTACCCTCGTGGTCAGCCGGGAATGGGTCGAACGGGTGCGGGCCCGGATGCCGGAGCTGCCCGATGCGCGCCGGGCCCGCTTCCGGGAGGAGTATGGCCTATCGGACTACGACGCCCGCGTCCTGACGGAGGTGCGGGCCCGCGCCGATTTCTTCGAGGCTGCCGTGGCCCTGGCGAAGGGGGAGCCGAGGCAGCGAGCCAAGGCGGTGGCCAACTGGGTGACGGGGGATATGGCACGCCTCCTCAACGCCTCAGGGATGGAGATCCAGGAGTGCAAGGTAACGCCGCAGGGGCTCGCCGAGCTGCTGGAGCTTCAGGCCAACGGTACCATCTCCGGCAAGACGGCAAAGGCGGTCTTCGAGGAGATGTTCCGGAGCGGCCGCGCACCGGGGGACATAGTGCGGGAGGCGGGCCTCGTGCAGATCACCTCGGGGGACGAGATCGCTGCCGCGGTGGAGAAGGTGATCCGTGACAATCCGAAGCCGGTGGAAGACTACCGCCGAGGCAAGGAGGAGGCCATCAAATTCCTGGTGGGCCAGGTCATGCGGGAGACCAGGGGCCGCGCCCGGCCCGATGTGGTGCTCCAGACCCTCGAGGAGAAATTGCGTGCCGGCCCGTAGTCAAACGCCCGCCTTGTGCGTTTGTATGTTTGGACGATGAAGCGCCTCCTCGCCTTCGACTTCCTCAAGTGGTTCTACCCAGGCATGCACATCAAGCGCTGGCTGGGGCTCATCGCCATCGGCGTGGCGATGATGACCTTCGGCCTGAGCTACATCGTGCGGGAGGCCTACCTGAGCGGCTTTGAGCTGCCCAACTTCATGTACTATGTCACCTTCCAATTCATCAACCGTTACGTCCGGGGCACTGTGTTCATGGTGGGCGCCACCGGCCTCATACTGTTCTCCATCTGGAAGCTGAACCAGTCCCTCCTGTCGGTATTGGTTCCTCACCGAGACACGACAGAAAGCCTGGTGAACACTATCTACACCCAGCGTTTTCTGCGGCGCGGGCCCAAGATCGTGGCCATCGGCGGGGGCACGGGCCTGTCCACTCTGCTCCGGGGCCTCAAGGAATACACCACCAACCTGACCGCCATCGTGACGGTAGCGGATGACGGCGGGTCCTCCGGGATCCTGCGACGGGAGCTGGGCGTCTTGCCGCCGGG
>DAOUBD010000028.1:0-68914 GCA_034432935.1 Dehalococcoidia bacterium
AGCGATGATAGCGGGCGATGGCAAAGCTGCTGAAGTACAAGGGGTACTCCGGCCCCAGGCCCTCTCGCAGCCGCCGGCACAGCTCCTCCGCTGCCTCCGGATGCCCCTCGAACTCGCTCTCCACGTCCAGTACCAAGAAGCCGGCCTCCCCGTATTGCGCCGTCTCGAGGGCCCGCTGGGCCTCGGCCCGGGGGCTGCGCCCGTAGCAGTAACCCCAGCCGCCGGCGGCGAGACCCCGCGCTTTGAGGGCGCGGGCGATCTCACGCCAGGGCAGGCCCTGATCGAACCAGTGGCCGCCGTCCCAGGCCTTGACGATGGCGCCGGCGCAGCCAGCGTCCCTGAGCCGCCGGGCGACCATGTCCGGATCGCCGCCGTCGCAACGGCGCCAGTTCCAGACCCATACCCACTTGCCGGCCAGGGGCCCCATCGCCACCACCTCCGTCCTCCCTTTCGGCTACCCGCGCGTTGGTCAGCACATATGTTCCCGTACCGCGCATGTACCCGCAAGGGGGAAATGGCGCTACCCCAGGCCAGGAGGCACGGTTGCGGCAGCCGGCGCCCCCTGTTACCTTATTGGCACCCCAGGGAAGGAGGCCCCGACCATGCCCGAGACAGGCCGAGCAGCGGTCTTCATCGACACCGGCAAGCCGTTCGAGATACGGGAGTACCCTGTACCGGACCCGCCGCCCGACGGCATGATCGTGAGGGTCACCTCGGCCGGCATATGCGGGTCTGACCTGCACGTCTGGCGGGGCGATATCCGCATCGCCATGATGGGCCCTGGCCCGCGCATCCTGGGCCACGAGATGACGGGCCGCGTCGCCAAGCTGGGCGCCAACGTGCGCACCGACACTCTGGGCCAGCCGCTCAAGGAGGGGGACCGCATCGTCTACCCGTACTTCACCCCCTGCCGCCGCTGCTACCAGTGCATCCGGGGCGAGTTCGCCGCTTGTCCCACCAAGTACCCCCCGATACCGGTCAGCGACAACCCTCCCCACTTCTTCGGGGCCTACGCCGAGTACTACTACATGAAGGATGCCGCCTTCGTCTTCAAAGTCCCTGACGAGCTGTCCGACGAGATGGTCACGCCGGTGAACTGCGCCCTCTCTGAGGTGATCTACGGCCTCCAGAAGGCGGGGCTGAAGATGGGCGATTCGCTGGTGGTGCAGGGGGCCGGCGGGCTGGGGATCAACGCGACGGCCGTGGCGCGGGCCATGGGCGCCGGCACCATCATCGTCATCGATGGGGTCCCGGAGCGTTTGGCCCTGGCCAAGGAGTGCGGGGCCGACGCCGTCATCGACATCAACGAGGTGGCCACGCCGCAGGACCGCACGGCACGGGTCATGTCCCTGACGGGCGGCCGCGGCGCCGACATCGTGGCAGAGCTGGTGGGCATCCCGGCCGTCATCCCGGAGGGAATCCCCATGGTGCGGGCCGGCGGCGTCTACCTGGAGATCGGCTGCATCAGCTTCTTCCAGACCACCACCATAGACCCGTCGCAGCTCAACTGGTTCAACCGCAGCGTGATAGCGGTGAACATGTACAACCCGGCCATCCTGCCGGTGGCGCTGGACTTCCTGATGCGGAACAAGGACCGCTTTCCTTTGGCCCAGGTGGTCTCCCACAAGTACCCGCTAGAGAAGATCGACGAGGCGTTTCAACAGGCCGAGTGGGAGGGAAAACGCACCTCCATCTCCCGGGCAGTGGTGACGCCCTAGCCCTCCGGAGCCGAGAAGCACGGCCGGGCCCGGCCGGTGCCGGCCTCGGCCAGAATGGTGCGCAGCTCGCCCGGGAGGCGCGCGGCGGCCCATTTACAGCGGCGCATGATTTTCGCAGATCGGCTTGACGGTGCCGTTCAAGGATTGCGGCGTGGCGTGGCGTTACTTGTTCACTTCCCCTCCGACCGGTCCGACAGGTCCGACCGGTCCGACCGGTCCCACCTGTCGGAAACGTCAGACAGGTCTGACCGCATTTTCTTTCTCTCGCGGTAAAGCCTCTCCGTAAAGCCGCCTTGTTCCAGGAAATTCTGTTCGAGTCTTTCCATCTGTCTGCCCAAAAGGTAAGTCGCCTGGTTAATGAGGCAGATCATGGTGTTGGCCGCCACCTCGGCGCTGGCGGTCTTGAAATTATACGGGTCTGACCCGCCTGACCTGCCCGACCGGTCCGACACGTCCGCCCGGTCCGACACGTCCGACCTGTCCGACCGGTCCGACAGGTCCGACCGGCCCGACCCGCCGGATTTGTACTTCGCCCTCACCGCCAGTGCCTCGGGCGAGTTCTTGTCCCATTGGCGCAAGCTCCGTTGGCGCAGGAAATCTTCATAGTCCAAGAGCAGTTCCTCGAGACTGGCTCGGGCTACGCCAGTCAGCTTGAGTTCCGTCTTCTTAGATGTAGCCGAAGCCATGCTGCCCTCGGCGATGTTTTGGACTCCGCTGCGTGCCGCCTGCACCATCTGATCACGCGTGCGGGAACCTCTCGGTACGAAACGCTCACAAAATACCACCGTGCCATCATAGATAGTCTGTGCCGCCTGGAAACTTCGCAGCTTACGATACCCCCCGTGCGGCGGCATCAGTTTTCTGCCTGACCTGTCCCACCTGTCCGGCACTTCTACGCTCTCCCCCAAAAAGGCTTTCCCCCTCGCGCCAACGTCCTTCGCTGTATTCTAGGCCCAGCGGCCGCATTTCGCCCGGATGGTCTTGGCACCAAGGGGAAACAAAAGAACTGGAGCCAACGGGGAGATTCGAACTCCCGACCCGCGGTTTACGAAACCGCTGCTCTACCGCTGAGCTACGTTGGCTCCCGCAGATATATTACACAAACCCCGCCAGGCCGTGAACAGCCCGCGGCCCCCGGCCTATATCGCCACCAGCTCCACTTCCCGTACCGGAAAACGCAGCAGCTTGCTGGCCACACGGGCGAACACCTGTGGGTCACCAGTCGTGAACCACTGGTACCGCGGCGAGCTGCCAGAGGCCAGGGCATCGGCCTCCCGCAGGAGCTGGCGCACCCGCCGCGCCACCGGCCGGGAGGGATCGAACACCCGCACCTTGGGGCCCAACATGCTCTTGATGCGGCCCCGCAGGAAGGGATAATGGGTGCAACCTAGGCCCACGACATCGGCCCCGCTCCTGACCACCGGCGCCAGGTGCCGCTCCAGCAGGGCCAGCGTCGCCCGGCCGCGCAGGGCGCCCCTCTCCACCATATCCTCCAGCCCATCGCAGCCAACGTTGATGACCCGCTTATCGGCGGCAAACTCCTCGATCAGGCCCGCCAGGTAGGGGCTGCTGGACGTGGCCGGCGTCGAGAGGACAGCGATGGTGCCGCTCCTGGTCCGCCGCGCCAGCGTCTTCACCACCGGCACTACACCCACGAAGGGCACGCCGGGGAACGCCTCCCGCAGGTGGCCGATGGCGTGCACCGTGGCCGTATTGCAGGCCACCACCACCATCTTGGCCTCCCGCGCCAAGAGAAACCGGGTGATCCGCGTCGCCAGGTCCCGGATCTCGGGCGTCGTCTTCTCGCCGTAAGGGACGTGGCCGCTGTCCGCCAAGAAGAGCATGCTCTCCTGGGGGAGAAGCCTGCGGATGGCGCGCCATATGGAAAGGCCGCCCACCCCGGAGTCGAAGAGGCCGATAGGCCGGTTGTCCATCTAACATCCCTCCCTCGAACAACTGCTACACGGCGATGGCCGCCGGGCCAAGGCGCTCAGGCGCGCCTCCTTGCCTGATAATACAACGCAGCCGCGGGCCGCCGCGTTTCCCCTGGGGGCCATCCGGCCGGGCCGCCCGGCCCTACCCGCCCCCTTGACCCCCCCTGTTATCCTTTATGTGTGGCAGGAGGAGCCAGCCCCGGTGCTTCCCGCAAGGACCGGCCATCTCTCATCGGAGGACCGTCATGATCTCACGCCAAGACCTGGAACGCCTGGCTGCCTTCAAAAGCGATGACGGTGTGGTCAGCGCCTACGTCCGCATCGACCCCAAGTTGGTTTACGATCGCCAGGCCCACGCAGCCCAGTTCAAGGGCGCCGTCCGCGCCTTCCTGCGGTCCAACAAGAACGGCTGGCGGCAGGCCGTCCTGGAGCGCGAGAGCGGACGGATACTCAAGTACCTAGAAGACCAGCTACCAGCGGGACGGGGTCTCGCCGTCTTCGCCAGCGAGCCAGCCGGCCTGTGGGAGGTCATCTCCCTGGAGGTGCCCGTGCCGAGCTTCGTCGACGTGGGCACTACGCCCAGCATTGAGGTCTTGGCCCGCATCCTGGACGAATACCCGCGGCTGGCCATCGCCATCGTCCAGCGGGACGCCGCCCGCATCTACCTCTCGGAGCAGCGGCGGGCCGAGGAGGAGGCCGCGATAGAGAGCGAGGTGCCCGGCCGGCACGATCAGGGTGGCTGGGCTCAGGCCCGCTTTCAACGCCACATCGAGGTCCACGTCCAGCGCCACCTCAAGGAGGCGGCGGACGAGCTGGAGAAGCTGTTCTACGCCCGGCCCTTCGCCGGCCTGGTCCTGGGCGGCTCCCCCGAAGCCGTGGACGAGCTGCTCGGACTCCTGCCCGGCCCCGTCGCCCGGCGCGTCGTCGGCACGGTGCCCGTGGACCTGAAACACGATCCCGAAGAGGCGATCCTGGAGCGGGCCCGCCAGGCGGGCGCCGAGGCGGAACGAAAAGCGGAGAGCGAACTGGTGGAGCGGGCCGTGAACGCCGCCGCCAGCGGCGGCCGGGGCGTCGCCGGCCTGCAAGAGACCCTCCAGGCCGTGGCCGAGGGTCGCGTCCACACCCTCCTCGTCGCCGACGGCTTCGCCGCCGAAGGGGCCTTCTGCCCCGCCTGTGGCTATCTGGCGGCGGGACCTGCGGAGAGGTGCCCCGCCTGCGGCTCCAGCGTCGAACCCGCGCCGGACGTGGTCGAGCGGGCGGTGGAGCGGGCCTTCCTAGCTGGCGCCCACATCGAGGCCGTCTTGGGCCCGGCCCGGGATAAACTTATGGGCCACGGCGGCCTCGCGGCCATCCTGCGCTACTGACGAACCGCCGGCGGCGTGACACAAGGCGCCCGCCCGCCGATAATACGAGGCGATGCGCCACCTCCATCTTCTGATCGCCTTCCCGCTTCTAGCGGCGCTTGCCGCTCTCTCCGCCGCCTGCGGGGGCGGCGGAGAAGAGGCGCCCCCGACGACTGCGGGCCGCGGGACGGTGACGCCGGCCGCCCAGACGGCAGCGCCCGCGGCCGCCCAAACCTACACCCCCGCCAAGCCCAGCTGCCCCGAGGCTTCGGGCGCCGTTCCGGAGGTAAAGATGAAGCGTTACGACCAAGCCCCGCCCATGACCATCGACCCCCAGAAGAAGTACACGGCTACCGTCAAGACCGTTCGCGGCGACTTCACCATCGTCCTGCGGCCAGACCTGGCGCCGCAGCACGTCAACAGCTTCGTCTTTCTCGCCCGCGACGGCTTCTTCGACGGGGTGACCTTCCACCGGGTGGAGCCTGGCTTCGTCATCCAGGGCGGCGACCCCACCGGCACGGGCACAGGCGGCCCCGGCTACAAATTGCCGGCCGAATTCACCCAGAAGGAGACCTTCGTCCGGGGCGTCGTCGGCATGGCCCGCACTGCCGACCCCAACAGCGCCGGCAGCCAGTTTTTCGTGACCCTGGGTGACGCGCACCACCTGGACGGCCAATACACGATCTTCGGCACCGTCTCTTCGGGCATGGATGTCGTGGACTGCATCCAGCGGGGGGACGCCATCATCGCCATTGAGATCAGCGAGCAGTAGCGCCGGCGGAGCGCGCTTAGGCCCGCTGTACCCTGGCGAGGGCCCGCCCCACGGCGCGCTCCGCGTGGTAGGAGGATCGCACCAAGGGCCCCGCCTCCACGTGGCGGAACCCCAGCGCCAGGGCGTCCTGGCGTAAGGATTCGAACTCTTCGGGGTGATAGAACCGCTGCACCGGCAGATACCGGGGGCCCGGCCGCAGATATTGGCCGACGGTTAGCACGTCCACCCCAGCGTCGACCAGATCCGCGAACACCCGCAGCAGCTCGTGCTTCGTCTCCCCTAGGCCCACCATCAGCCCGCTCTTAGTGATTGCGGCCGGGGCCATCTCCTTGGCCCGGCGCAGCAGCTCCAGCGAGCGCTCGTAGCGCGCCTTAGGGCGGACTCTGGGGTACAACCGCGGCACCGTCTCCATGTTGTGGGCCAGCACATCTGGGCCAGCCGCCATCACTGCCGCCAGCGCCTCCCAGTCCCCCATGAAATCCGGCACCAAGAGCTCCACCGTCGTCCCGGGCGAGAGGTTACGGATACGGCGCACGCTCTCTGCGAAGATGCCGGCGCCGCCATCGGGCAGGTCATCCCGGTTGACGGAGGTGATGACAGCGTGGGCCACGCCCATGGCGCGGACGGCGCGGGCCACCCGCCGAGGCTCGAGGGCATCGAGGCCGGCAGGACGGCCGGACTTCACGGCGCAGAAGCCGCAGGCCCGGGTGCAGGTGTCGCCCAGGACGAGAAAGGTGGCGGTGCCTGCCTCCCAGCACTCCCCGATGTTGGGGCAGCGCGCCTCCTGGCACACCGTGTGCAGGCCGGCCCAGCGCACCAGCGCCTGTACCCGCAGGTAGTTCGGGCCCCCGGGGAAGCGAACGGTAAGCCACGGGGGCTTCCGCTGCGGACTCGAGCCGCCGGTCATCTCGGCCACGCCCCCATTCTAGCACCCGCCTGGCAACCGGAGCGCACTTCGAGGCGTCTATCCTTGTACCTGGCGCTGAGATGACCATAGGATAGGACAGGCTCACCATGCGCGATCTCCTGGTCATAGGCAGCGACACCCTGGCGCCCTACGTCCATGCCCTGAGGCAGGACGGTTATCGCGTAGAGGCATGCCCCCCGGGGCGCCTGGAGGCGCCGGCGGGCGGACGCTACGCCGCCGTCATCATCGAACTGGCGGCAGCCGCCGAGGACAGCGCTGCCAAGAGGCTGCTCGAGGCTGCTCAGCGGGGCGACGCGCCGGCCATCATCGCCATCATCCGGCCAGAGGACGCCGCCGGGTTCGACCCCGCCACCGGAGTGGACGACTTCTGCGTCGCCGGCTGCGCCCCAGAAGAGATCTGCGCCCGCGTGCGCCAGGTCATCTGGAAGCGCCATCGGGTGGACGCGAGGAACGTTCTGAAATGCGGCGACCTGGTGATGGACCTGGCCAACTACACCGTGCACGTGGCCGGCCGCCCCGTCGAGCTGACCTACAAGGAGTACGAACTGTTGCGCTTTCTCGCCACTAACCGCGGGCGGGTCATCACCCGGGAGACGCTCCTCAGCAAGGTCTGGGGGTACGACTTCTACGGGGGCGCCCGCACTGTGGACGTCCACATCCGCCGCCTGCGCTCCAAGATCGAGGACCGTCACAACACGTTCATCGAGACGGTGCGCAACGTAGGCTACCGCTTTCGCGCAACCCCCTAAGAGGGCCGCCTCCCTACTGGGCCATGGCGTCGGGCCAGACGCCGACGGTGCCCAGGGTGGCGCCCTCCGGCTTAAGGGAGGCGTCGAACGATGCGCTCTGGCCGGGCCCCAGCACATTCGGGCTGGCGTAGGCGAACTTGCTGCGGAAGACGGCCCCATTGGCGTCGTAGAAGGCGAGGCAGGCCTTCACCAGCTTGTAGTTGGCGCCGGAGGCGTTGGTTATGGTTCCTGCGGCGTGGAAGTAGCCGACGAAGTCGGTGTAGGTGTTGGACACCTGGGCCTGTAGGCCCTCCGGAGCAGGGACGAACGGCGGGTCAAAGAACTGGGCGACCTCCAACTCTACGCGATCCACGCTTCCCGCAGGCGAGAGGACCTGTACCTCGAATGGTGATTGGCCTCCCGCGGGTAGGGTCATCAGGCAAGAGTAGCCGGCGCCCGTCTTGAGGAGCTCACCGCCAGGGCCGTATATGCTGGCTTCTACCCGCACCAGGCCAACGGGACGGTCACTTTCGTTGACGATCTCCCCGGCCGCCACCAGGACGCCGCCGGAATCCACGTGCCAGCCGGTGTTGCGCAGGGTGAGATGGGCGGGCTCGGGCGTGGGGCTCGGCGCCGGGGTGCCCGAAGAGGACGGCGCCGGGCTGGGGCCCGGGCTCCCGGCCGGGCCGATGGGCGGGCAGTCCGGCGGCTGGTCCACCGGCAGCCCAGCGGCAAAGCGGAGGATGGCCAGCGCGTCCACGGCGTCCACGATCCCGCTGCAATTCACATCGCCGAACAGCGGGTTGCCGGTGTCCAGCGCCGCGCACTCCGGCGGCTGCGCCACAGCCAGGCCGGCAGTGTGCCGGAGGACCGCCAGGGCGTCGACGGCGTCCACAGACCCATCACAGTTGACGTCCGAAACCGATGGCGGGCCAACCTGCCAATCCGGGTTGAAGCTGGCGTGGTCGGCGGTCAGGGCGTGAGCGCCGGAGCCATCGGCGTCCATAACGAAGACGTCGCTGGAGCCGAGGAGCAGGTCCACGGCGAAGGCGATCTTCGTGCCATCGGGCGACCAGTCTGGTGTGGCGTCAGGGTCCAAGACGCTGTTGGTGAGGTCCTCTTGCCCCGTGCCGTCGGCGTTCATCACCCAGATGTCCGTGCCGCTCGCTCCGCTACGGGCGAACACGATGCGGGTGCCGTCGGGAGACCATGAGGGATCGCCATCGTACCCTGGGTTGTCGGTCAGGGCGACGCGGTTGCTGCCGTCAGCGTCCATGACCATGATTTCGAAGTCGCCATCCTCGTTGCTGGCGAAGGCGATCTTGCTCCCGTCTGGCGAGAAGTCAGGGGAGGTGTCCACAGCGTGGCCTTGGCTTAGGTTTACCTGGTTGCTGCCGTCCGAGTCCATGATCCAGATCTCGTCGCCGCGGCGGAAGGCGATGGTCTGGCCGTCGGGGGACCAGGCGGGTCGCAAGTCGGGCGCCGGGTCGTCGGTGAGGCGGGTGACGTTGGCGCCATCGGCGTCCATGAGGTAGATCTCGCGGTTGCCGTCCCTCTCACTGACGAAGGCGATCTTGCTGCCGTCGGGGGACCAGGCGGGATCGAAGTCGTTGGCCGGGTTATCGGTGAGGTTAGTCTCGCCGCCGCCGTCCTCGTTGATGACGAAGATGTCGCGCTGGCCGCTCAGGTCCCGCTCGAAGGCGATCTTGCCGTTGGCGCCGGGGAAAGTAGCGCCCGCAGGAGGGCTGGGGTTCAGGTATAGCGCTGCCAGCACCGCTGCGGCGCAGGCGGCAAGAATGACCGGAAGTAGATAACTCCTTCGGATCGCGGCCATGTAGCGCCTCTCGCTAGTACAGACGCGCCGCGTCGCCGCTGCGATACGTCAGGCCAGGCCGGCAGCGGACGGCGGGCCGTCAACGAGGGGCGCGGCGGCCGGGATCAACGGCCGCGGAAGACGGGCTGGCGCTTCTCCAGGAAGGCTCGGGCGGCCTCGCGGTGGTCCTCGGTGAGGCCGGTCATGATCATCCCCTCGGCCTCCGCCTGAAGGAGGGTGGGGAAATCGCAGACGAGGGCCAGGTTCAGGTTCTGCTTCATCCGGGCCAGGGCGATGGGCGGGCCGTTGGCCAGCTTGGCGGCTAGAGCGTAGGTCTCCTCACGCAGCCGATCGTCGGGAACGGTGCGATTGACGAGGCCGATGCGTTCGGCCTCGCGGGCGTCGATGATGTCAGCCGTAAAGTAGAGCTCCCGCGCCTTGGCAGGGCCGACTAGACGTTGCAACATCCAGGTGCCGCCGAAGTCGCCGGAGAAGCCGACGCGGGCGAAGGCAGTAGTGAACCGGGCGCTCTCCGCCGCAATGCGGATATCGCAGGCCAGGGCCAGGCTCAGCCCGGCGCCCGCGGCTGGCCCGTTGATCATGGCGATGGTGGGCTTGGGCATCTCATGCAGGAGCCGGGAGGCTTCTTCCTGCCGGCGCAGCCTGCCGACCGGGTCGGCAGGGGGCACACGGTCCACCATGGCCGATACGTCCCCGCCGGCGCAGAAGCCGCGGCCAGCGCCGGTGATCACCACACAGCGCACGTCAGCGTCCTCCGCCAGCCGGGCCAGGACATCGGCGATAGTATCCAACAGCTCAGGGTTCATGGCGTTCAGCTTCTCTGGCCGGTTCAGAGTGACGGTGGCTATGCGGTCTCTTACCTCGGTCAAGACGGTCTCTGGGCTGGTCATGGCGCCTCCTCTCGCTATCTCCTGCCTTGAGCCATCATAGGGGGAGTGACCACCGGCTGAAAAGCCTTGAACAGGGGCGGCGAGGGAAAACCTTGGCACGTTATTCACATATATGCGCCGCCACCCGGTTGACTTAAGGGCGCGCCGCGATATGCTATGCGGGAAAGAACCGCTCGCCACTGGGTAGAGGAAAGGAGCAGTGATGGAAGCCTACTGCATGAAGTGCCGGACTAAGCGGGAGATGCGGAACCCGCAGCAGGTAACCCTCAAGAACGGCCGGCCGGCGACCCAGGGCTCCTGCCCGGTATGCGGGACCAAGCTCACCCGCATCGGTAAGGGCTAGGCCCCGGCCTTCCCAGGCTCCTCCGGCGCCCGCAGCGGGGAGGGAAAGGGTATGCTAGAGCGGGTAGACCGGGTGCAGCTCGCCGTGCGCAACCGCACGGAGGCTGCTGTTACGTTCGCCGCCATTCTCGACGCGCAGACCGTCGGGAAGGACGAGGTGCGTGCCCTGGCCGCTAGGCGCACCACCCTCCAGGCCGGAGAGAGCGAGTTCGAGCTGCTAGAGCCCACTGGCGATGGCCCCGTCGCCGGGCACCTTCAGCGCTGGGGAGAAGGCATCTTCGCCGCCGGCTTCTCCACGGCCGACGTGGCCGCCCTGGCGCGGCGGCTCCGGGAGCGCGGAGTCCGCTTCCAGGAGGAGGGCGGCCAACTGCACATTCCCCCGGAAGAGACCCGCGGCATGCGGGTTGTAATCTCCCCCACGGCGCGTAGATCGCCCATCGGCCTTATCTCCTGGCTCTACGAGATCACCCATATCGTCGAGGACCATCGGGAAGCGGCCCGCTTCTACGCCAGCATCTTCGGTCTCGACCCGGCGCGGTTTGCGCCCATCCACAGCGAGGAGTTCGGATATACGGGAACCCTCACCCTCTTCAACCCGCCGGCGCGTTTGGACCGCATCGAGCTCACCCAGATCACGAATCCTTCCTCCGCCATGGGCCGCTTCTTCGCCAAGCGCGGGCCGTCCATCTACATGTGCTTCGCCGAGGCGCCGGATGCCGACCCCATCCGCAGGCGGCTGGAGGCGCGGGGCGCCCGCTACGCCAACCAGGGAGCGGATGGCCAAGGCGTCTTCATCCATCCATCGGCCCTGCACGGCATGTTCATGGGCATCAGCCTGACCAACAGGGCGTGGCTCTGGTCCGGCCGCCCGGAGCTGGCGGAGAAGCAGTCCTAGGGCCCTTCGGCCAGGCAGGCCCATCGCCGTCATCTGCCCGTCAGGGTGGGGCCATTGGGGCCGCCGGTCAGGGCATCGCAAGCCGTTACGCCCGGAGAACTGGCAGCTCGACCGTCACGGTGGTGCCCCGGCCCGGCGCGCTGTCGACGCGGATGCTGCCCTTGTGGGCCTCCGCTATCCACTTGGCGATGGCCAGGCCCAACCCAGCCCCGCCCATCTCCCGGGAGCGCGCCTTGTCCACACGGTAGAAGCGGTCGAAGATGTGGGGGAGAGCCTCGGGCGGTATCCCCACGCCGGTATCGGCCACCGTGGCCACCACCTTCCCATCGCGCGGGGCGACCTGAAGGCGGACGGAGGCGCCATCCCCGCTGTACTTGATGGCGTTGTCCAGAAGTATCGTCAGCAACTCCCGCAGCCGCATCTCATCGCCCTCCACGATCACCGGGCCCATCGCCTCCGTCTCGATGCTGATGCCCCTGGGCCCGGCTAGCAGGGCCATCTCCCGGGCGGTGTCCTTGGCCAGCGCGGCCACATCCACGGGCTCCATCTCCAGCACGTCCTTGCCGGTATCGGAGCGCGCCAGCGTAAGCATCTGGCCCACCAGGCTGTTCAAACGGTCGGCCTCATGGATGATGTCGTCCACAGACGCCATGTTGGACTCGACGGTCTGCCCGGGGTTGCGCCGCAGGATCTCCGCGTTGGCGCGGATGAGGGAGAGAGGCGTGCGGAGCTCGTGGGAGGCGTCGGCGACGAAGGTGCGTTGCTGGTCCATGGCGGCCTGGATGGGACGCAGCGCCCGGCCAGCCAGGACGTATCCCCCTGCCAGGGAAAGGACCAGCCCGGCAGCGCCGCCTCCCAGCAGGATGAAGAGGAGGCGGCGCAGCGCCTGCCGCTCCGGCTCCGTGCTGCGGCCCACCTCCAGGGCCATTGGGCGCTCGCCGGGCACGTGCACTGGGATGACGTAGATGCGGAGGTCATCGCCCTCAGAGCTCTTGGTATCCACGAACATAGGGCCGTTCTCCAGGGCCTTGGCGATCTCCTCGGCGCTGGCCAGACCCGCCAAATCAGCGTTGTCCGAACTGCGGACCACCGCGCCCGTGTCCCGCGCCAAGGCGTAAAAATAGCCGCCGGCCGTGAAGGCTGGGCCCAAGCGGATCTCCCGCAGTTGGCGGCCCCCGGGGATGGGCTGGAAGAAGGGCGCGGCGCGATCGTGCAAGTCGCTGTTGACGCCCCGGAAGAGGGCCGCCCGTGCGCTAACCAGAACCGCGGTCCCCACCGCCACCAGGATCAGCGCCACGACCCCGGCAAACCAGAGGGTCAGGCGCCAGCGAGCGCGGTTAAACAAGGTCAATCACCCAGGGCGTAACCGACGCCCCGAACGGTGCGGATAAGGGGGCGTTCCCCCGCCTTGTCTACCTTGCGGCGGAGGTATGCGACATAGACGTCCACCAGGTTGGAGTCCGGAGTGTAATCGTAACCCCAAAGGTGGTCCAGGATCTGCGTCCGGGTCAGGACCCGCCCCTGGTTGCGCATGAGAAACTCCAGGAGGTTGAACTCCTTGGGGCTCAGCTCGATGACCCGGCCGGCCCGTTCAGCCCGGCGCCTTCGCAGGTCCAGCTTCAGGTCGCCCACCGCCAGCTCCATGGGCTCTCTGGCCTGTACGCGGCGGCGGCTGAGGGCCCGCAGCCGCGCCAGCAGCTCCTGGAAGGCGAAGGGCTTTGGCAGGTAGTCATCAGCGCCGGAGTCCAGGCCCCGCACCTTGTCGTCCACCCCGTCCAGCGCCGTGAGCAGCAGCACAGGGGTGTCGATCTTGTTCCGCCGCAACCTGCGGCAGACTTCGATGCCGTCCACCACCGGCAACATTATGTCCAGCACGATGACATCGTGGTCTGTCTCCGTGGCCATGGCGAGCCCCTCCTCGCCATCGTAGGCCACGTCCACAGTGTGGCCTTCCTCTTCCAGGACTCGCCTCACTGCCTGGGCCAAGCGGCGCTCGTCTTCCACCAGCAGGATGTACACGCTGCCCTTCCTCCAGCATGATAGACGCCAAAGATTAAGGCCACGTTAAAGAAGCGGCCAGCCCTGGCGCCCCGCCTACGCCGTCAACTGGCGATAGAGGGCGGTGATTCGGCTGGGCAGCGATTCGATATCTGGCACCACGGCGTACCCCACGTCTTGGCACATCTGCTTCAGATAGTCGTGGCCGTAGCGGTCCACCGTCAGGCAGAAGGGGGTCATTCCCTTCCGCTTGGCCTCCTGAAGGGCCATGTGGGTGTCGTGGATGGCGTAGTCCTTCTCCGTGCGGTCCCGGCCGTAGCCGTGGTCCTGCGGCCGCCCGTCCGAGACGAGGAAGAGTATGCGCACCTTGGCGTCTTGCTCCTCCAGCTTGTGGGTGGCGTGGCGGATAGCCGGCCCCATGCGGGTGGAGCGCACGGGAGCGATCTTATCGATGCGCTTCTTGACCCGCTCGGAGAAGGCCTCGTGCAGGTCCTTGACCACGTAGAACTCCACGTTGTCCCGGCCGTAGCCGGAGAAGCCGTAGATGCCGTAGGCGTCGCCGATGGTCTCGAGGGCCTTGATGAGAAGGACGATGCTCTCCTTCTCCACATCGATGATCCGTTTGGGGGGCGTCAGCAGCTCCTGGGCCCGGCGCGCCATCCACCAGGAGAAGTAGCGCCGCGGGTCGTCATCGAAGTCGTCCTGGGCGTAGCGCCGCTCGTGCTTGGCGATCTCCTCATCAGTGGAGGCGCTCATGTCCAAAAGGAAGGCGACGGCGACGTCCCGTTCGATCTTGTTGCGGCGCCAGTAGATCTTATCGGTGGGGGTGTGCCCAGCGCGGCGGTCGACGGCGTAGTCCATGAGGGCGTCGAAGTCTATCTCCTCGCCGTCCAGGAGGCGTTTGATCTTGCGGAACATCTCTGGCCGCAGCAGCTCGAACTGGCGGCGTGTCTGGCCCACCAACGAGGCGTAGCGGGAGAGGGTGTCGTCGAAGTACTGGGCGTTGCCCTCGCCCACAGGGTACTCCACGATGCGGCACCAGCGCGGGCGGTAGTCGCCGGCCCGGAAGTCCCACTCGTCGTAGTAGTAGTACTTCGGCTCCACCGGCAGCTCGTGCTCGTCGTCGGCCGTGCTCATGCCCGTTACCGGCTGGCCGTCCTTAACCGGCACCGGCTGTTTTTTGGGCTTGTCCTGCTGGGCGTTCAGCTCCTTGATCAGATTGGTCAGAAACAGCTCCGAGGACTGGGTGAGGTCCGCCTCCGCCATGTCCGAGATGGTGATCTCGACGCTCTTCTCCAGCAACTGCTTCAGCTGCTCGGGGGACAGCGGCGAGACGGGCCCCTTCTGTCCGCTCTCCTTGCGCAACTTCATTAGGAGCTGCACCGTCTCTGGCTTGAAGTCGCCCCGGAAGTCCACCGGCGGCGGGCTCTCGTAAGGCACCTCCTCGCCCTCGGGAAACTGGAGGTCCATGTCCTTGCCAAAGGCGTCGGCGCTCATCGGCATGGTCTGGAGGGCCCCCTCGTCGAGCTCTGACCAGTCCTCCATAAGGTCCGGCGCCATGTTCTTGATCTGCTCTGCCAGCCGGTAGAGGCGGATGGTGGCCTCAGCCGAGTCCTCCACCAAGGCCTGCGGCTGGCGCAAGGTAGCCAGGATGCCGATGGCCTGCTCCATGGCCGGCATCAAGGCGAGGGGCCACACGATTCGGTCCAGGCCGTCGAGGCTGGCGCGCACCAGGTTCTCGACGAAGGCCTGGCGCAAGGGCATCTGCTCTACGTCGGGCCGGCGCCCCAGCTCCAGCTCCTTGCGGGCGCCGTAGGCCCTCCGGATCCCCGCGTATTCCCTCTCGACGAGGACGTCCACCCGGGCATCCTCGCACACGGCGAAGATGTCGGCCGCCAGGCGGCGATCTGGAAACAGGTCGAAGAAGCGCTCCATGTCGGTCAGGGGCCCCGCACCGGGATCTTGGCCCTGGGGCGGCGCATCGGCTGCACCATCGGAGTCGCTGGCCAGCGGCGGCGCCGCCTGGCGCTCCGCCTCCAGGCTGGCCCTGCCGTTGGGGAAGATGTTGCCCTCCCGCTCGAAGGAGAACTGGAAGGTGCCAAACTCCAGATGCCCCGTCTGGTGCGTGCAGTAGACCTTGTACACCATGAAGTTAGCTTCCTTATCCGGGGCTTCCTCTACGTATGGCGGCAGGAAGACGGCCGTGCCCTCCGTGGAGGGCGCCTCCGTCTCCACCCAGCCGATGCCCTTCTCCGCCAGCGCCTCCGAGGAGTGCACCGCCATCTCGAAGCCGGTGAGGGCCTTGCAGTACATGCGCAAGATATCGGCTACCCGGCTCAGCTCCACGCGTGATGAGAGGGAGTCCAGCACCTCCTCGCCGCGGGCCGACTCCAGGCGGAAGTAGGCCTCGCCGCCCTCCGGGCTGCTGTCCAAGAGGGCGCTGCCCTCCCGGTGCCAATCGGTGATCGCCTCCAGCGGTATCCGGTCCAACACCTTGGCCGCCGTCTTCAGAAACTCCATGGCGGCCAGGGAGGAGCGAGGCGCCAGGTCCTCGGCCAGGGAGAGGAGGAGGCCGTGGGAATCTGGGTCGACCTGGGCGAGGGCTCGGGCCGCCTCGGCGAAGAAGGCGAAGGCCTGGCGGCCCTCGGTCCGCGCCAGTTCCCCCGCCAGGGCAAGGAAACGCCCCCGCTCCAGGGGATGCAGGTTGGACAGGAGCGAGGGACCCTTCTCCAAATAGGACCGCGCATCAGCCCAACCCGTCGTGGCCAAGGCCTCGGCAAAACGCAGGAACTCCCCCCGGTCGGGCCCTTCCAGGGGCCGCAGGGTATGGGGCGCGATCCCCAGGCAATGGGACGCCAGGTCGTAAGAACGGTCGCAGAGGGCGTCCACGAAACGCACCAGCACCCGTACCTCCTCCACTGTGAGGGCCGAGAAGAGGGCAGGGCTAGTGTCGAAGAATTGCACCGCTAGGGAGGCGGAGCGCCACGTCCCCTTGTAAAGGGAACGGCCCAGGGCCACCCAGTCCGCTATCCGTGCCGCGCCCAGGGTTGGCACCGTCTCCGCCGACGCCCGGAAGTAGGAGGTGGCCAGCGCGGAAGAAAGCTCCGCCAACTCCCGGCCAAGCTGGGACCAGCGGCGAAAGGCGGCCGTCCCCAACATCGGCAGAATCTGGGGAGTCACACGGAAATACTCCGTGGCGGCCTCCCATGAGCGCCACGATTGGCGGGCCAGTTCTAGGCCGTCTTCGGCCCAGGCCGCCAGCTCGCCATCCGTCACCTGGTCAGCGATTACCTCAGCCGTCCGGCGGAATTCGCCGGCGAGGCTGGTGGAGAAGGAGGACAACGCCTTCTCGTAGTGAGCGTAGATCTTGCGGCGTTCGGAGGCAGTCATGCCTGGTCCTGGGTCCCAAGGCCGTTGCGGAGGGCCAGCCACGCCCCTCCCGCTCGTGCTGAGCCTGCCGAAACATGTGCGGGACGCGATGCCCGCCCTTCGAGAACCTCAGGGCGAGCAAAAAAGAGCCCCAGCCCTTCGACAACCACAACCTCCGGGCGAGCGGGCAGCCACGGCCGGGCCGTGGCCAGCGATTTCACGACACGTTGGCTACTCAAAGATGGAGGACACGACCTCCTCGATGCTGCGCTGTACATCGTGGTCGTCCGTCAGGGCCCAGACCACCGCCACCTGGCAGGCCCGGCGAGGCGGGATGCCCTCGTGGATCAGCTTGCCGGCATAGATCAGCAGGCGCGTGCTGACGCCCTCCGCTAGGCCGTGCTCCTTCAGGTGGCGCACCTTCTCGCCCAGCTTGGCCAAGTCCATGGCCACGTTCTCCGATACCTGGCTCTCGTGGGCTATGATCTTGGCCTCCAGATCCCGCGGCGGGTAACCGAACTCCAGGGCCATGAAACGCTGCCGCGTGCTGTGCTTGAGGTCCTTCAGCGCGCTCTGGTAGCCCGGGTTGTAGGAGATGACCAGCAGGAAGCCGTCCCTGGCCTCCACAATCTGCCCTAGTTTCTCGATGGGCAGGATCCTGCGGTGGTCCGTGAGCGGGTGGATCAGGACGGTGGTGTCCTTGCGGGCCTCTACCACCTCATCGAGATAGCAGATGGCCCCGGCCTTCACCGCCCGGGTGAGGGGACCGTCGACCCAGCGGGTGCTGTCTCCCTCTAGGAGGTACCGGCCCACCAGGTCCGAGGCCGTCAGGTCTTCGTGACAGGCCACGGTGACCAGGGGCCTGCCGTGCTCCACGGCGCCAGAGCCCGTGACATCCCGGATAACGCTGACGGGGCGCCCCAGCTTGTACGCCATGTATTCGATGAAGCGCGTCTTGCCGCAGCCCGTGGGGCCCTTAAAGAGAACGGGGATCTTTTGGGCGTAGGCTGCCTCGAAGAGCTCCACTTCGTCCCTAACGGGGATGTAGAAGGGCTCCGAGGTTACGACGTACTCCTCGATGGCGTACTCCCGGTATGTCGGTTCGGTGGTCATCCGCTCACGCTTCCTTTAGACGGGCGCAGCAGGGCGGTGGCATACAGCCCGCTGACACCCCGAAAATGGTCACATTTCTAGCATAACATCAAAGGCCGGATACCTGAACTGCAGCTAGGCTACGGTCAGGACGAAGCTCAGGACGTCTGTCCCAGCCGCTCTTGGAGCTTCCGCCACTCCTCGACAGTCCGCCGCCTGGTGTCCTCCAGCTGGCCGCTCGTGTCGATGACGACCCGCGACCGCCGGATGCGCTCCTCATCGCTCATCTGGGCCCTGACGCGCTCCAGGACGTGCTCCAGCGGCAGGCCGCTGCGCTCAGCCGCCCTGCGCGCGGCGACCTCGGGCGGGGCCACGGTGACCCAGACCTCATCGGCCAGGTCATCCCATCCAGCATCGAAGAGGAGCGCGGCCTCCAGGACGGCCACTTCTACGCCGGCCCGGGCCAGCTCCGCCAGCTTCTCCCGCATCATCCCCTTCATGCGGGGATGGACGATCCTGTTCAAGCGCCTCAACTTGCGGGAGTCGGCGAAGACGGCGGCGCCCAGCTTCTTGCGGTCGATGGTCCCGTCCTCGGCGAGGACGCTGCGGCCGAAGGAATCGACTATCTCCTGCCAGGCGGGGCGCCCAGGCTGATACACCTCATGCCCCACCAGGTCAGCATTGAGAACGGTCGCCCCCAGCTCCTCTAACACCTTGGCAACCGTGGACTTGCCGCTGCCGATGCCGCCCGTGAGACCGATAACGTACAAGAGAGGATTCCTGCCGTAACCTGCGCCACCGCCAGCGCCGCGGCAAACGTGAGGGATTGCCCGGGGCGCCGCGCCCCCATTCTAGCGACAGCCCGGGCGGGGGGTCAAACCGCCGAACCCGATGGCTCCGCGGGCGCCCTCTAGCCCAGGGCGCCGCCGGACCAGCGGCGCACATCGCCGCGAGAGTAGCGGAAGGCCCGGAACACCCAGTTGTTGGGACCCAAAAGCGGCGTTTCGGCGAAGTACGGGCTGATGTACTCCCAGACGACCCGCCGGTCCGGCGTCACCTCGAAGATCCTGCCAGCGCATCCCTCACAGATGAGGGTGTTACCGTTCGGCAGCCGCTGGGCCCCCGAGATGTATGGGCTGAAGAAGCTCTGCAAGGGCAGATCCCTGTACTCCCAGACCGTGCGCTTCGTGCCGCGGTCGATCTCCGCCACCCGCGAGTAAGCGAGGGGGGAGTTCTCCCGGTGCACGCCGTTGTCGAAGACGAGGACGTTGCCGTTGTCCAGCACCTGAGGGTCGTGCTGCTGGGCCAGGGCCGGCGGGCCCAGCTTCCAGACGAAATCGCCACTCGCGCGGTCGATGATGGCGACCGTGCTGATGTTGCGGAAGCTGACCATCACGCCGCCCTCCGGGGTCTCCAATACGGTATTGCCGTGGGTCCATTCCTCTCGCCATTCGTGGGGCCCCAGCCGGTCATTCACCGGGTCGAGGTGCTCGTAGGCGTGCCACTCCCAAAGCACCTCGCCGCCCTTGGTGACCTCCAAGATGCGGTCGGCCCACATCCCGCTGTGCTCGGTGCCGGGCAGGCCGCCTTGCACACGCTGAGCGATCTCTTCTGGCACCCGCTCGATGGTCAAGAGCAGGACTGTGCCACGACCGGTGAGCCGGGCGTCGTGATGATGGTCCGGGTGCTCCAGCTCCCACAGGACGTTTCCTTCCCAGTCCACTTCCATGACGATGCCGCCCTTGAAGAGCGGCCAAGTGGGGAACCTGGGGCTGGCATCCGGTGTCTTGCCGCAGTAAAAGAGGTGGCCATCCGGCAAGAGGCGGCCGTAATCGCCGGGAGGATAGGGCATGCGCCACTGGTGGGCGACGTTGCCCTCCATGTCGATGAAGAGCACCGTGCCGTCGCCCATCATGGGCGCGAAGAGGGTATAGCCATCGAAGGCGGCGCCCCGCTCCCAGCCAATGAGCCCGGTGCCGCGGCGGCGCAGCGTTACCTGGTCTATGGCCACCGCCGAGACCCCGCGAGGGAGGGCAAGACTAGCCGGCCTTCAACTCCCGCACCTTCTCCGTGAAGGGTGGGATAATCTCCTTCCAGTCGCCCACAACAGCGAAGCGGGAAGCCTTGAAGATGGGGGCGTCCGGGTCCTTGTTGATGGCGGCGATGTTCTTGACGGAGGAGACGCCGGCCATGTGCTGGCTGGCGCCGGAGATGCCCACCGCTATGTACAGGTCAGGCGTGATCACCTTGCCGGTGAGCCCGATCTGCGCCGGCACGGGGTACCAGCCCATATCGCAGACGGCGCGGCTGGCGCCGACGGCGCCGCCCAGGATCCCGGCCAGCTCCTCCAGGTTCTTGAACCCTTCTGGCCCGCCGATGCCCCGGCCACCACCCACCACGACCTTGGCGTCCTCCAGGCGCACGCCCTCCGCCTTCTCCTTCTTGCGCTCGATGATCCTGGTGCGCACGGCGCCGGCATCGATGCCCGCCGCCTGCTTCACGATCTCCCCGCTACGGGAGGGATCGGGCTCCAGTGGCTCCACAGTCTTGGCCCGCAGCGTCGCCATCTGGGGCCTGCCGTTGATGGTGTAGCGGGCCCGGGCGTTTCCGCCGTAGCAGGGGCGCTCGGCCAAGAGCTTCCCCCCATCGATGCTGACCGCCACGCAGTCCATCGCTACCGCCGTGCCCAACCGCTGCGCCAAACGCGGCGCCAAGTCGCGCCCCATCATGGTCTGCCCCAAGAGGACTACGTCCGCGCCGAACTCCCTCGCTATGCGCTCGGCGACCGGCGCAAAGGCGTCGCCCTGGTATTCGGCCAGGACCGGGTCGTCCACGACGATAACCTTGTTGGCGCCGGCTGCCACGCACCCCTGCGCCAGCGCCTCGATGCCCGAGCCCAGGAGGGCGCAGGTCACGGGTCCGCCCAAGCTCAGGCCCGCGGCGATGAGCTCCGCCGTGACGGGGCTCAACTTCTTGTCTTCCGTAACCTCTGCGAAGACCAGCACTCCGTTAGCCATGTCGTCTACTCCCTTGCCTTCTATAATTCTCTCGGCTCTATGTCCGGCGTACCCGTTCTGCGAACGGGAGAGGCCCGGCCTAGATCAGCTTCGCCTCCCGCAGGCGCAGCGCTAGCTTGTGCGCCTTCTCTTCAGGCGTATCGCCATCGATCCACTCGGTCTCCACCTTGGTTTCCGGAATGAAGAGGGCTTCCAGCTTGACGCGGTTGGCCGGCGCAGCGATGCCCAGGTCGCCCAGGCCCCAGGTCTTGACCTCTTTCTTGGCGGCCATCATGATCTGGCGCAACTGCGGGTAGCGAGGTTCGCCGAGCTCGTTGCTCACGGTCACCACCGCCGGGGTGGGAGCCTCCACGGTCTCCGAACCGTCGGAGAGCACCCTCTCGACCACCACCTTGCCACCCTCGTAGCGCACATCCTTGGCGATGGTCAGCACCGGGATGCCGAGGATCTCAGCGATGGTGGAGCCCACGACGCCCATGTCCCAGTCCACCGCCTGACGGCCGGCGATCACCAGGTCGAAGGGCGCCAGCTTGCGGATGGCCGCCGCCAGCACCTCGGCCGTGGCCCAGTGGTCGGCCTCGGCCAGGGCAGGGTCGTTGACGTGGACTCCCTCGTCGGCGCCCATGGCTAGGCAGTGCTTGATGGTGTCCCGGGAGGAGTCGGGGCCCATGCTGACGACAGTGATAGTGGTGTCTGGGACTTTGTCCTTTATGCGCAGCGCAGCCTCGACGCCGATGACGTCGAACTGGCTGGGCACCGGCTGGATGCCTGGCACCGGCAGGACCTTCTTGGCTGCCTCGTCGACCTTGAACTGGGAGGCCGGCGTCTCAGGGTCTGGTACCTGCTTGGCCAGGCAGATGATGTGGGGCATAGCACAGTCCTCCTAGCGGCCCCGGCAGGCACCATCAGGCCTCCGGGGCGTGACGGAAATGTATGTGAAATTTGTCACCTGCACAAGTATAGCACCCGAAGGGTTCGGCGCAAGTTGCGCATTATTCCGGAATCGCCCGTCCGATATCCCTCCTGCGCGCGGCTACAGCGTCGACCCGATCCCCGGGCAGGAAGGGACGACCGGATTGGAGAGGCCGGCCGCGTAGCGCAGGATGCGCAGGGCGTCCACGGCATCCACGGCGCCATCACAATTGACGTCCCCGTAGGCGAAGCCTAAGCCGGGGCGAACGTCGCCCGGATCGGGGCAAGAGGGCACGGTGAAGGGCAGGCCTGCCACGTGCCGCAGGACGAACAGGGCGTCCACCGCATCAACGGCTTTGTCGCAGTTGACGTCGCCTTGCAGGCCTTGGGGCGGCGGCACGAAAGACTGCGCCTCGAAGGCCCCGATATCGCACCGGGGCGTGCCATCGCCATCGCCGTCCCGGGGCCGGGGCAGGCCCCGCTGGTCTACGGCGGGACATTGCGCGTCGTCGCCGCTGTCGAGGGCCGGGCTGCCCGGCAGGAGGGCATGGGTCGGCGTTGGGCCTCCGTTGTCGGCAAGGGGGCCCAGAACGTTCCCGGCGTTAGCGATATCGCCCGGGCCGGATAGTTGACAGGAGCCATCGCTGTCCAGGTTGTGCCCCAGGGAGACGGCTGGCGTGCCATCACAGTCTTCAGGGGAGTTGTCGGCGATGATAATGTTCACAACGTTGAGACTGGCGCTGCACGTATCACACACGAAGTTCAAGATTCCGCCGCCGCGTTCGGCGCTATTGCCAACGATGGTCACGTTAGTTAGGGTGACGTCGCCGTTTACGTTATCAAGGCCTGCGCCCAAGCGGGCGGTATTGCCGCTGATGGTGCTGTTGGTAATCGAGAGGGCGTTGCCCGTCACGGAGATGCCACCGCCGCTGCGCGATCCGCCGCTCTCTGACGTGACCTTGTTGCCGCTGATGGTGCTCTCTTCTATCGTGACATCCCCGTAGTTCGAGCGGATGCCGCCGCCCTCTGGGTTGGTGCCAGACGGGTTGTCCACCGTCTGGTTACTGGCTACGACGGCGCGCCGCAGGTGCAACGTTCCAAAGTTGTAGATGCCGCCGCCGGCGTTGGCTACGTTGCCTATGACGGAGATGTCCTCAAGGGTGAGCGTCCCATTGTTGTAGATGCCGCCGCCCAGTCCCGTGGTAGCGCCGTTGGCGATCGTTACACCCTGGATGACGACTACACCATCCGCCGTGAGGACGCGGTCGATGCCGGCGGCATCGATGATGGTGGCGCCGGGGCCAGCGCCGGTAATGGTCAGGTCCTCCCCGATGTTGAGGTCGCCGGTCGCGTCGAAGTATTCATCGGCGCCCGGTATGGTGAGGGTGTAGGTGCCGGCTGGCAGGGTGATGTCATCGGCGCCCGGGAGCGCGTTGGCCTCCATGATGGCGGCGCGCAGGGTGCACTGGCCGCCGGCGCTGGCGCAGACGCCATCGCCAGGATTGGCATCGATGGCATCGGCCGTGGAGTTGACGGTAAAGCCAGCGCCAGCGGCAGGCTGTGGTCCCGGGAATGCCAAGGCCGCCGCCAGCAGGAGAACGACGGTGACGATAACATGTACGTACATTGCGAGCCTCCTTCACTCTACGGCGAGCTCTGCCAAACGCCCCCGCCGAGTGGCCAGCGCAGCGTCGCTATCTCGTTGCTCCGCAGCGGGAGGGATACCTCGCCGCCTGCCGCCCTTAGCGGCGACGGATCCTCCTCGTTCAGGTTCACCCGCTGTGGCTCCCCCGCCGCCAGCGGGAAACGTATGCTCGCCTGCACCGGGCGGTCCAGGATGTTGTAGACCCGCAGCACCACCCCCTCCGCATCCTCCGACAACTTCAGGGCCGAGGGTACGACGCCGGCCGGCCCTAGTTCCATCAGAGTGTCTTCTAGTGGCAGCCGCCCGGCGCCCCTGGTGGTGCGCACGGCTCGTAGCGGCCGGAGAAAGCGGTGGGCCTCGGCGTAGGCCTGCTCCCAGCCGCCCTGGTGCGGGATGATGCAGTAGTGGAAGCGCCAGCGCCCCTTCATCTGGGCGCCGGGGGTCATGGGCGCCGGGCCGGCGTGACCCTTGCGCTCGTCCAGGTCGCCACGGGAAAGCCAGCCGACGCAGCGGAGAAGGGTCAAGGCGATGGTGACGCCGCCGTCATCTTCCGCCATCGCCTCGTATTCGGGCAGGCCGCGGTTCGCCAGCATGAAGCCGCGCTCGCCATCGCTGATGTCGACGAAGGCCTTTTGGGGGTGAAAGCCGACTGGGGCTTCCAGCCAAGACCAATCGGGCTCCGGCACCGCGAGGGGCCGCTGTACGACGCCGAAGTGCTGCTCGGCCCACGAGCGGTCGCAGGCGATGCCAGTGGGAAAGTGGACCCGCAGGCGGTGGTCTTCCGCCTGGTTATCCACCTCGGTCTCGATCTCCACTCGGGGCACGCCGGGATAGAGGCTGATGCGACTGGTGATCTCGCAGCCCACCCGCTGGGGAGAGCGGCCGTGCCGGTCCGGGGTTAGGCGGGCGGGCAGAGCGTAGGTCTGGCGCACCTCCAGCGTCCAGCGGGCGGGGCCATTCTCCAGCACGCGAATGGAGGCGGGCTGGGCCGGCCGGCCGATGATCTCGTCGCGCCGGGGCCGAGAGTAGGTGTACTCATCGCCGCGGTCGCCGCCGTCGACAAACCGGTTCAGGCCCCCGTAGGTCAACCCGGAGGCCTTGTCCTCCACCGTAACCGCGCCCGTGGACGGATCGGCGGTCACCCGGAAGTATTCGTTCTCTATCTCCGGCGGTCCGGCCGTCTGGGGGCGCGGCGCTGCCCCCTGGGCGGCCGCTCCCGCTTCGCCGTACTCCACGCGATACGCCCGGTACCCCAGGCCGGGCAGGTCAGAGGCTACGAAACCGGCCATAACGCGCTCGCGGGGGTCCAAAGGCGAATGGATGTTGCGCCTGACGATCTGAAGGGGCAGGGCGCGGCCGCCCGGGTCTACCAGGCGGGCGGGCAGCCGGCCTTGATCCACCGGCAGGCGCACCGTACAAAAGTCGCAACGGGGGCCCGGCTCCGGGTTGAAGACCACTACGCAGCCCTCGCCCGGCGGCGACGCCAGTTCGGCGATGCGGTGGAGGGCCTCGTTCAGCACCGCCTCGGCGGCCTGCTGGCAGCGCTGGAAACGCAGGCGCACGTCGTCGTACACAGCGTCTACTGAGCAGCCAGTCACCGAGTCGTGGGGGCCGTTCTGGAGGAGCATCCGCCAGGCCTGGCGCAGGAGTCCCGCGTCAGATCGCAGCCTCTCCTTCTCCGCCGCCGGATCGGCGCCTAGGCGCCGCTCGATCAAGGCTCGCCAGGCCGCCGCCGGTTCGGCGTAGCGGGCCAGCAGGTCTTCGCATTCCTGGTACCTCTGTTTCAACCACATGCGGGTGGAGAGCACCCCAGGCAAGATGTTGGACCGCTTGCTGTTGCGAAACTCTCCGGCCAGGCGCGGCAGGCGGTTGATATCCTCCCCCAGCTCTCGCCGGATGGCGGCTGCCAGTTGGGGATAGTTGCCATGGATCATCTCGGCGTCCTCTAGCATCGCGTTCGCCGCCCGGATGACGCGGGAGAGCCCCGTGTGGGCCGGCAGGTGGTCCGTGCCGTTGGGCACCAGGACGTAGCGGGTGGTGGCCAGAGGCTCCAACAGGCGCCGGACGTTGTTCAGGGCTGCCCGAAGCTGCTCCGGCTCTTCAGGCATTACGGGCAGCATGCCGTATCCGAAGGGGAAGTGCAGCACGAGAACCTCCGAGCCATCCGGGGCGGCCCAGCGGAACTCCGAGGTGGTGGCCTCCGGTCCAACCCCCCGCCAGATAAGGGCGGTGTCTATGCCGAAGCCTCGCAAGATGGCCGGCAGGTGGGCGATGTGCCCGAAGGCGTCCGGAGCGTACCCCACCATCATGGCCCCGCCGTACTCCCGGGCCGAGCGGATGCCGGTCATCAGGTTGCGGATGTGGGCCTCGCCGCCGATGAGGAACTCGTCGGGCAGGACGTAGTTGGGCCCGATGAGCAGGCGTCCCTCCCGCACCAGGCGTTCGATCTCCGGCCGGCGGTCGGGCCGCACCTCCAGGTAATCGTCCAGGGGGACGGTCTGCCCGTCCAGTACGAAGTAGCGGAACTCAGGGTCGCGGGCGAACAGGTCCAAGAGCGCGTCCATCATGCGCACGAGCCGCACCCGAAACTCCTCGAAGGGCTGGTACCACTCCCGGTCCCAGTGGGTGTGGGAGACGACCACCAGAACGCGGCGCACGCCGGCCTCGGCCGCCTGGGACCTCTGCGGTCCGCTCATGGCCGCGCCGGCTGAAGCCAGATGGGGTTCGTCATGGCCCAGACCACCTCGCCGCGGACGGCGTTGCCCCGGTACCCCCGCAGCTCCGCCCGAACGTAGCGATGGCCCTCGGGGTCCAGAGAGAAGCTGAACACGATGTCGTCCCGGTCAAGGGGGATGATGTCCAGGGGGTGCCCGTCACAGAGGAGCCAGAGGCGCCGGTCCTGCCCGCCCCGGACGTGGACACGGAACTGGACGCGCCTTCCTTCGGGCACCGCCACGGTATCGCCCATCATCTTCTCGAAGCGGCCGTCACCGTCCGCGTCCGCCTCCAGCGCCAGCACCGCCCCGTCCGGGGCATCGCTGATGAACACATGGCCGCGCCGTATGCCATCCAGGATGGACGCCTCGCTGGGGCCGCCCTCGGCCCAGACCCAGGTGGTGGGGTTGCCGAGCCCGTGAGGGTGCCGCGGCCGCGCCGGCGGCACCGAATGGGTGTCCGACCCTCCGACCGCCACGACCCGCTGTCCGCGCCGCAACAGGGCGTCCCAGCGTTCCAGCGACTCCCAGTTGTAGAAGCGCCAGGGGGCCTGCCAGACCTCCATGCACGGATACCCATCCCAACCCCGGAAGAACCAAGGCGGGCCCACGCTCTTGGGGTGGTTCACAGAGATGAGGCCGCTCTTGCGCAGCACGTATTCCCGCACCGCCCGCATGGCGTCATCATCGGCGCAGCGGAACTCCACCCACTCCCGCAGCCCCCAGACGTTGGCGTGCCCGAAGTACGTTGTGACCTCTTCTCCCGGGATGAGGACGATGGGCAGGCCGGATAGCGCCTCCACCTCCTCGTGGTGCGTGACGGTGTTATGATCCGTGATAGCCAAGAAGTCCAGGCCCAACGCCATGGCGGCGCGGGCCAGCTCTTCAACCGTGTTCTCGCCGTCGGAGTGCACCGTGTGGGAGTGGAGGTCTCCCTTCACCCAGCGGCTGCGGCCGTCCGCCTTCCGCGCCGGCCGGCTCCCAGCGGTCCGCGTACCCGGGGCGTTGGCATCGGGGCCTTCCGCCACCTCCAGGCGCACCGTCACCTCGTAACGCGCCCCCTCTGGTTCGATGCGATCCACCCCCAGCATCACGTGCCACTGGCCCGGGAAGAGGGGGCCACGGATGTACCCTGGGGTGGCCTCATGCGGCGCGATGAAGAACTCCGGTTTGGAAGACCCGCTCCAACCCCTGAAGCCGGGAGCGTCCAGAAACCCGTGGCCGCGGGAGTCGAAGAGGCCGATGTCTACGGTGTTCCCCGGCCCTAGGCCGAAGGGCGCCCTCACCGGATCGGAGTAGGAGTAGGAGACGTGGAGCCGACGCGTCCGCTCAGGAACGGGGAAGGGCAAGTAGAGGAATGGGCTGCGCCGCACGTCCTCAGGCCTGATGTGGCCTTCCATGCGCACAATGCGCTCCAAGGGTCAGCCTCCTTGCGCACCGCGAGGGAACGATTCGTGGCGCCAGTGTAGCACAGGCCCACGGGCAGCCGGTAGGCAGGCCGGCGGCTAGACGGCGGACAGGCGCCGCACCAGGAGGCAGGGCACGCGCCCATGCTGGGCGACGGGATAGGCCACGCTGCCCAGCACCCGGCTCAGGCTGCCGTTGCCCCGGGTGGCCATGGCGATGAGACCCGCGCCACAACCGTCCGCCAGCCGCACGATCCCCTCGAAGGGCTCCCCGGTGGTCACCATGGTCTCCGCCTTTACACCGGCTCCCTGCGCCTCGAGGGCCGCCCGTGCCAGGAACGCCCGCGCCTCCTCCAGGCAACCATCCAGCGCCCGGGCCACGCCCGGCGGCGCCTCCCTCGGGTCGCTATAGATGCCGATGGGCCTCACGACGTGGCACAACACAACCGAGCCACCCACCGCACCCGCCAGCTCCAGGGCCGCCGGGAGCGCGTGACGGGATTCCGGAGTCGCATCCAGGGGTACGAGAATCTTGCTTACCTCCCGCCACGGCCGGCTGCCGCTTGCGGCCCCTCTCACCACCACGACGGGCCGGGGCGCGTGGCGAAGGACCATGTCCAGAGCCTGGCCGAACAGCCAGCGGCTGGTCCCGTAGGTCATCACCGTCAGCTCCGCCCCAGCAGCCGTGGCCACGATCACCTCTGCCGCGACCCCAGAGGCCACCTCGACACTCACCTTGAGCCCCTCCGACTCGATGTTTGTCTGGTGGCGTTTGAGATAACGCTGGGCCGGGCCAGAGCCATCCGGGCGGCCCCCCTCCAGCACCGTCAAGAGGTGAAGGGACGCGCCGCAGCGGGCCGCGAGATGCTTGGCCCAGGCGAGCCCTGCCTCGGCAGCCGGGGTGCCATCCAATGGCGCGAGGATCTTCCTAGACATACGTGCCCCCAAGGGCAAGACGTTAACAACCGGTTAAGAGTTACAAGGGCCGAGCCAGGGCAGCGGGTGTATGATGCCAACAGACCATGAGCACGCTGCTGCGCAACGCCCACATCGTTACCCCGGATGAGGAGATACCTTCGGGCTCCGTCCTCATAGAGGGCCAGAAGATAGCGGGCGTAGGCGCCGACCTGGCGCCCCCGGACGGCGCGCAGACCCTCGATCTCGGAGGGCTGACCCTGGCGCCCGGGTTCGTCGACCTGCATGTGCACGGCGGCGGCGGCTTCTCCCTCATGACCCCCGATCCAAGCGAGGCGCAGGGCTACAGCGCCTGGGTTCCGGCCACCGGCGCCACCTCGTTCCTGGCCACCATCTGCGCTTCCACACTGGAAGAGGGCCTGCGTTTCATCCGGGCCGCCGTGAAGGCCGCAGGAAACCCGCCGGGCGCTAGCCTGCTGGGCATCAACCTGGAGGGCCCCTTTGTCAACTCCGCGCGCCGGGGGGCCCTGCCCCCATCGTGGCCGCTGCCCCCGGACCAGCGCGCCTTCGATGGCATAGCCCAGGCCGCCCAGGGCCGCCTGCTGGTGATGACGGTAGCCCCCGAGCTGGCGGGCGCCGATGCCCTCATCCGGGCGGCCGTGGCCCGCGGCGTACGTGTGTCCGTTGGCCACACGGACGCAGATTACGAGACCGCCCGTAGGGCGTACGATGCCGGGGCCTCCCAGGTCACCCACGCCTTCAACGCCATGCGCCCTTTCCACCACCGCGAGCCCGGGCCGGTAGCGGCCGCGCTGGACTCGCCGGGGGTCATCCTGGAGGTCATCGCTGACGGCGAGCATCTGCACCCCTCGGTGGTGGGCCTCCTGGCGCGCGCCTTCGGCCCTGAACGCATCGCCCTGGTCACCGACGGCGTCGCCCCAGCGGGCCTGGCAGCCGGAGCCCTGCGCATCGGGATGGAAGTGGCCCAGCTCCGGGGCCGCCGCGTGGAGCTTCCGGACGGCACCCT
The DNA here is from genome assembly GCA_034432935.1 of Dehalococcoidia bacterium. GTDB lineage: Bacteria > Chloroflexota > Dehalococcoidia > SM23-28-2 > RBG-16-64-32 > DAOUAG01. Next base: position 29,480 of record DAOUBD010000028.1, read on the forward strand.
GGCCGGCGGCGCTTCCACCATGGACGCCCTTGTGCGCAACGTCGTGCAGTGGGGCTGCGCCAGCCTTTCGGAGGCCGTTCGTATGGCCGCATCCACGCCGGCCGCCGCCCTAGGCCTGGACCGGCGCAAGGGCCGCATCGCCCCCGGCTACGACGCCGACCTGGTGGCCCTGGACGCGCACCTGACGCCAGTGATGACCTGGGTGATGGGGCAGCTCGTTTTCTCGGCCCGCTGAGAGGCTCTGCCTCTTCCGCTGTAACCGCTGAGGCCTGTGGGCGTCTTACCATTCAGGACTGCACTCTGAAGTCAGTCCGGCTTCGAGCTTCGACAAGGGCAAACCGTTCCGAAAGGGCGGGGCGCAAAGCCACGGGCCTAAACCCCGGCGCTAAACGGGGCAAGGCCGCCGGGCCGCCGAAGGCGGATTGAAGCTAAACGCATACCGGGACGCTGGCCCTTCGGAGCTGCAGCCGGAGAGACGCTACAGATAGACAGGTGGAAGCATGCGAGCTCCGGGGCCCCACGGGCGAGAAACTATAGAGGAGGAGATCGAACGGGAAGAGCGCGCCGTTGGCCGCGTGGTCAAGGCTGGCGGCGGGGCCGTCACAATCACCACCCTGGCCGCCCTGGGTCTCCTGGTGATGAGCGCGGACCACGCCTGGCAGTACCTGACGCTGGCCATGCTCGGCGGAGTGCCCCTGCTGTATGCCTTCGGTACGACAGCCGTCACCCGCCGCATGCAAAAGTCGCTCCTGGAGCGGTACCAGGATCAGATACGGAGGCGCTTGGCTGAGCTGGAGGAGACGGCCTCACGGGATGAACTAACAGGGCTGCGCAACCGGCGCTATTTCTACCAGGTGCTGGCGGCAGAGATCGAGCGCTGCCAGAGCAGCAAGGAGCCGTTGGCCCTGATCATGATGGACATGGACAAGCTCAAGAACATCAACGACGAGTACGGTCACCGGGTGGGCGATGCCGTCATCGCCGGCCTGGGCCGGGCCATCGCCACCCTCACCAGGGCCACCGACGTCGCGGCCCGGCTGGGGGGCGACGAGTTCGGCATCGTCATGCCGGGCACGGACAAGCGGGGCGCCTTCACCCTGGCCCAACGCCTCATGGACTACCTGGAGAGGACCCCCATGTACGAAGAAGGCGCCACCCGCGTCATGGCCAGCGTCTCCATCGGCGTCTCCGGCTTCCCCTGGGGAGGCGAGTCCGTGGAGGAGCTGATCCAGTGGGCAGACGCCGATATGTACGCCAACAAAGTCTCGCGCCGCCTGCCCCCCGTTATGGCCAAGGCCGAGGAAGGCCGCGAGACCCGCCGTCTGCCCGACGCCGACGACTTCATAACAGGGTTCTGATGGCAACGGAACGCGACCCCAGGCCGCTGCGCCCAACAACAGGAGGAGAGCCCCCGCTCATGAAGCAGCCTAAGCATCCCACGAAGGGACGCCCCAAGCTTGTCAGCGCCGCCATCTGGCTGGCCGCCGCCCTCGCGGCCGGAGCGCTGGCGGCCCTGGCCTATTTCGTCAGCCCCATCCTCACTCTGGTCATCGTCTGCTTCCTCCTCTGGTTCACCCTCTGGCGCCTCATCCGTAACTTCTACCGGCAACAGGCGTCCTTCCACCGTCAGCTGGAAGAGATGAGGGCCAGCTACGAGTCCATCATCGGCACCCTGAGCGGCGCCCTGGGCCTCGTGGACAGCGTAACGGCCCGGCAGGCCCAGCGGATGTCTCACCTGGCCTCCGTAGTCGCCTGGCAGATGGGGCTGCGCAAGGAAGACGTCCGCCGCATCGAGCAGGCGGCCATCCTCCACGATATCGGCAAGATGGGCATCGGGGAGAACGTTCTCTCCAAGGCGGGCCCCCTGACCCCCAGCGAGTGGGAGGCGATGAAACGCCACCCCAAGCTGGGCTTCCAGGTGCTGCACGGCATCGGCTTCCTGCGGGACGTCGCCGAGATCGTCTACGCGCACCACGAACGCTGGGATGGAGGCGGCTACCCGAGGGGCCTTTGCGGCGAGGAGATACCGCTGGGTTCGCGCATCTTCGCCGTTATCGACGCCTATCAGGCCATGACTTCGGACCGCCCCTACCGCCGCGCCATGAGCCATGCTGAGGCCGTGGAGGAGCTGGTGCGCAACGCCGGCAGCCAGTTCGACCCCGGCGTCGTCCAGGCCTTTCTGGAAGCAGAGAGGCGTGGCCTCATCTCGCCTGAGGCCGCTGCCCCGCCGGAGGCAGCGGCCCCATCGGGCGCCACGGGAGTCGCCCTCGAATGACCCAGCCGCTGACGGCGCCCGAGGCCAGCATCACCCGCGTGGTAGCCGAGATCGTCATGGGCCGCTACCGGGTGACAGGTGAGCTGCGTCTTCCTGGCCTCCCCCGCCGCTTCGTGGACCTCATGAACGCCCTGGAGCGCTCCTTTGCCATCGCCTTCGACGCCCTCATCGAGCCCCTGGCAGCCGGCGGCGACGGCGACACGGCGACGCGCCTCGATGTCGTCCAGCTCCAGCCGGAGGCCATCCTCTTCGCCATCAAGCGTGGCGGAGATGAGCCGCCGCGCAGCAGTTTCGAGGCGGTAAAGAAGGTGCCGGTGCCCTCCGTAATAGTGCTGCCCGGGTTCAAGATCGTGGGCAAGGTCTGGGAGATCCCAGGGGCAGACCCCCTGCGTGTGGCCTTGGTGGGCAAGCACCAGTTCGTGCCGGTCACTGAGGCAGAGATCTTCTCCTCCTACGGCGCGGCCTCTTGGCACGAGCCCTTCGTGGCGGTCAACATGGGCCGGGCCCTCCTCTACGCCCCGCGGACCGCGGAGCGGGGCCGCGGCGAGAATCCCGGCCCGGACATCTAGACGTCGTCCGGCAGTTCTTGCCCCGTCTGCCTGGCCAAACGCTCGGCGGCCCCGAAGCGTTCGCGCCGGAACTCTTCCCCGTAGCCGAAGCCGGCCCGCTGGCCCACCGCCCTGGCCCAGGCCCTGATCTGCGCCTCGATGATGGGCCTGAAGTCCTTGGGGCTCGCGTCCCGCAGCGCCGGGATCTCCAGGCCAGAGGCCCGCAAGGCGATCTGGGCCTCCATTACCGTCATCTCCATCTGGCAGACGTGGGCGCAGAGGGCGTCGATCTTGCGGCCAATGTAACTGCTGATGTCCACCACCTTGTTCACGTCCCGGGGCGACTTGGCGAAGTAGTAACGCTCGCCGACGTAGTGGGGCGCCAACCCCTCATCGCGGTGTTCCGGGTGATAGAGGGGGAAGTGGGCGAAGGCTGCCGCCTCTGCCGCGGCCCAGGCCACCGCCCGGTGGTCCTGATGGTCCTCGTAGGGCGCGTGGGGATCCCAGGTGAAGATGACGTCCGGCCTGTGCCGGCGGATGGCGCGCATGCAGCGCTCCCTCAGCTCGTTCAGAGGAGTCTCGGAGAGGCGGCCGTCTTCGTAGCCGAGGAACTCCACGTCTGGGTTCACGCCCAGGATGCGCGCCCCCTCCCGGGCCTCCTGCCGCCGGGCCTCGGCCGTGAACTGGGGGCTCCACTCCGGCTCCAATGTCCCGCGCTCGTTGTTGGTGGCGATGACCTCCCGGATCTCGTACCCCAGGTCCGCCATCTTGGCTATCGTGCCGCCCGCCATGAACTCCATGTCGTCGGCGTGGGCGACGATGACCAGCACCCGCTTCTTGTCCTCGGCAGACATGCCTCTACCCTCCCCGCTGCGCTGCGCCTCGGGCGGCCTCTTGCAAGACGCTTGCCGCAGCCTCTCGCACTATCGCCTCCGCCTCGGGCGAGCAGAAGGTGACCCCGGACTCGTAGCCGCCTTCCTCGTAGGCGTCTGGCGGGATGACGTAGCCCACGTAGTCGTTGGCGTAGCAGGCGATGAGCAGTTCGTCCAGCCCGGACGCCCGCCGGATGGCCTCCCCAGTCTCGGCGAAGAACTCGCCAGGCAAGCCTAGGACGGCGACGCCGTCACCTAGCACTAGCGCCTGGACCTCCGTGCGCTGGACGCGGGCCTCGCCGCGCACCCGGGCCCAGGCCGCAGCCCAGCGCTCGCTCTCGGTCCTGGTAAGCTGGGCCATCACCTCCCGCCGCTCGCCGCTCCCCTCAGGCAGCGCCCCGGCCCTGGCCCGTAGCTCCTGGAGGCGGACGGCGTACTCCTCATCGGGCGCGAAGGGGCGTAGCGGCAGGGCGATCTCGCGCAAAGCAGCGCCGAACTGGGGCGTGACGAGGCGGCCTGGGACCGGCTTCTCCGGGAACTCGTTCCAGCGGATGTTGTGGGCCCGCTGGCCGGGGCCCAGGGTGCGCAGCTCACCCATTACGCGCAGGGCCTGGCCGGCTATGATCTGGCCTACTCGGGCCACGCTCTCGAAGTCCTGCCTGATCCACACGGGATTGACGTTCCCGCAGGCCCCGTTGAGGTAGACGCAGGGGGCGCCGGTCTGCTCCAGCAGGAGGCGGGCAGCGGCGCCTGGGAACTCCCCCGAGAGCATGAGGTTGGCCCCGCTCAAGACGGTGCCGTGGCATGCGAAATTGAGCACAGACGCCACGGGGCCTTCGTCCGCATCGGCCAGCAGCACCCGCATTACGGGATCGATGGGCCAGTCCGGATGGCGCCGGTTCATGCTTACGGTGTCCAGGATGGTCCGGCCGGCCTTCAGGGTGGCCGGCCTGCGTCCCTCCCAGGCCCGGGCGATGGCCCCCGCCACCTGGTCCACGAAGCGCCCGGCTAGCGCCTCGTCCAGGCGCGAGAACATCCCTCCCCGCAGGCCATAGGGGCCCGCATGGTTGTGCGTGGCGGCGAGAAGCAGGCCTTCCGCCGGCACGCCCGCGGCCTGGAAGGCCCGGCGGCGCAGTTCCGCCGTCACCTCCGGGTGCATCCCCAGGAGGTCGCAGGAGACTATGGCGCAGCGGCCGCTGGGTCCGTAGTCCAGGACAACGACCCGCGCCTCCAGAGGGTCGTGCACGCCCTCCGAGGGTGTCGTGCGGTTGCCGTAGCCATCCATCAGAACGCCCACGGGCGGCGTGATGTCGGCGGCGGCCGCGCCGGCCAGGAGCGAGGCCATAGCGCCACGAATGATAGGCAAGCGGGAGCGGTGTGTCGAGATGCGGGGCGCCCCTAGGATGCGCCCAAGACGCGGCGCAGCCCCTCCAGAGTCATGTTCCCGCCGCTGACCACTACCGCCACCCGCTTGCCCGCCAGCCGGTCCCTCATCTGCACAACCCCGGCCAGGGCGGCCGCTCCGGAGTCCTCCGCGACCACATGGGCAGATGTCAGGAGCATCGACACGGCCTCCTCCATCTCCCTCTCGCTGACCAGAAGCATGTCCTCCAGCCCTCCGATGAAGGTCTTCACCGGCAGGTAGTAGGCGTAGCCCGTGGCCAGGCCCTCGGCATGAGTATCGATGGGCGCGCGCTGTAGCTTTCTCTCCTTGAAGGAGCGATATACGGCAGGGGCCCCCGCCGCCTGGACGCCGAAGACCTGCACGGCCGGCCTGAGGGCCTTGGCCACGAGGCAGTGGCCCACGGCGCCGCTGCCCCCGCCCACCGGCGAGACGATGACGTCCACATCCGGCAGGTCCTCCACGATCTCCAGGCTCAGGGTGGCCACGCCGGTGATGAGCTCCGGCGCGTTGATGTGATGAACGTAGCGGAGCCCTTCGCGCTGGGCGAGGGCCTCAGCCCAGGCCCGTGCCTCTTCGAAGTTGGCGCCGTGGAACTGCACCTCGGCGCCGAGGGCGCGCATGGCCTCCACCTTCAGGGGATTGGCCTCCTCCGGCATTACGATGACGCAGCGCGCGCCCGCCATCTTGGCCCCGAAGGCCAGGGACTGGCCGTGGTTCCCCGTAGAGGCCCCCACGATCCCCCGGGCCCGCTCCTCTTCCGTGAGGGAGGCCGCCAGATAGACGCCGCCCCGCACCTTGAAGGCGCCGATGGGCATCAGGTTCTCCAGCTTCAGGTACACTTCGCACCCCAAGAGACGCGAGATGGCGCCGTTGCGCAAAAGCGGCGTGCGGGGCAGCCGGCCTTCGATGACGTGCTTGGCACGGTAGACGTCGGCCAGCGAAGGCAGGCGCTCGATGCGCCGGTCGTATACCATGCCCACCACGCCAGTGCGCAGGCTGCCGCAGACGCGGCGCAACTTGTCCTCGATCTCCGGCGGCAGGATTTCGGTCCGCAGGAACCCCAGCGCCTCGAAGTAGCCCGCTAGGTCGGTGGTGATGTAGACCTCGTCCTGGGGGAAGCGAGCGATGAGCTCCCGGACGATGCGGGCGCCCAGACCACGGCCGCGCTCATCCTCGGCCACGGCCAGGCACCCCAGCTCATACGTGGCCTTATAGGGCTTTATGCGGCCGAAGGCCACGATGCGGCCGCCCCTGCGCACGGTCACGAACTGTTCCGGCCGCAGGTCTTCGGGGTCCAGGCGCAGCCTCTCCACCGTCTCCCGTATGAAGGGCATATCGGCCGCCGTGGCCGGCGTCAGGGGCAGCGATGCTGCCGAGTCATCACCCATGGCGCCATCATATCAGCCCGAGGGGTTGTAAAGCTTGGAGTAAGGTCTACAATGGGGTTACGGGTCGCCCCTGCCGGCAGCGTAGAGCAAGGAGGTTGGCTATGCCCCGCTACATCGTCCTCTACCGCTTCACCGACGAAGGCCTCAAGCACATCAAGGACACGGTGAAACGCGCCCAAGAGGTGCGCAAGGCCAACGAGGCCCGCGGCTTCAAGATCATCGGCACCTACTGGACGCAGGGGCGATACGACCTCGTCTCCATCGTCGAGGCGCCCGATGAGGAATCGATGCTGGCCGGCCTCTTCAACATCGCCGAGGCCGGGAACGTCCACAGCGAGACCCTGCGGGCCTTCGACGAGGCCGAGATGACGCGGGCGCTGGCCAAGGCCTGAGGGCCTACCCGCTGGACTGGCGGCGGGCGCCCTCCTATTCGCCCAGCCAGAGGTCTATGGGCCGCGCCGCACCGGTGGCGAACGGCAGTGCTACTCGCTGCCCTGTGCGGGCTGACTGATAGGCCGCGCAGATGATCTCCAGCACCGCGCGGCCGTCCTCGCCCGTGAGCATCGGTTGCTTACCGGCCTCGATGCACTCGACGAAGTGGGCCATCTCCTGGGGGAAACCGTAGTTCCAGGCCTCCTCGAAGGCGGTCCACGTCCAGCCGCGGGTGGTGGGCGCTTTCTCGCTGGCCTTGCTGTAGCCCCGGGCGCTGTAGGTGTTGAGGGCGTTGCCCCGGGCGATATCGGCCACCGTTAGCCCCCGCGTCCCGTAGACCTCGGCCCGGTCGTCCAGCCCGCCGGTGCGCCCCCACGAGTTCTCGGCCACGCCGATGCCGCCCCGCGGGTGGGCCTCGGTGGGAGCGAAGCGCATGGTGACGACGGCGTGGTCATCGCCGCGGGTCTTCTCCCTGTGGACGAAGTTGCCTACTTCGGCGTACACGCTCTCCACCGGCGCGTTACCGAAGACCCAGCGGCAGAAGGCGATGGAATGGCAGCCCATGTCCATGAGCACGCCACCGCCGGAACGATTGACGTCCCAGAACCAGTCGGAGTGGGGGCCATAATGGGCCTCCAGCTGCCGCACGTAGTAGACCTCCCCAAGGGCGCCCTCGTCGGCCAGCGCCTTGGCCCGCGCATACTTCGGCGCGAAGCAGAGGTTCTCTCCGTACATGAGGATGACCCCCGCCTGGCGGCAGGCCTCGATCATCCGGTCACACTCGGCCAGGCTCAGGGCCAGCGGCTTGTCCACGAAGACGTGCTTGCCGGCTGCTGCCGCTGCCAGGGTCACCTCGCAGTGCAGGTCGTTGGGACAGGCCACTGTCACCGCATCCACGAGACCGCTCTCCAGCATGTCCCGGTAGTCTTTGAAGGCGTGGGGGATGTCGAAGCGGCGGCGAAACTCCCATATATGCTCCGGATTGGGCGAGGCCGCCGCCGTTAGCTCTGCGCCCCGAACCCTACGGAGCCCCTCGGCGTGGAGCCCCGCCACGAACCTGGAACCGATGATGCCGACGCGAATGGTCATCGCCAAATACCCCCTCTGAAGCACCCCCCGTTACCCCGCATATCATATCGCATGCCCGCGGGCGGCAGGCAGCTCCACGGCCTCGCGGTGGGTCAGGTAGTAGGCCAAGGCCAGCGCCACCCCCAGACCGCACATCGCCGCGTTGAACTCCACCGCTGTGGCCACTCCCAATCGCTGGGCCAGCACCCCCGTAAGGTACCCGCCGAAGGGAGTCGAGCCTGCGAACAGCAGCATCCAGATGCCCATCACCCGGCCGCGCAGGTGGTCTGGGGTCGAGAGCTGGAGCGAGGTATTGGCGGTGGCAGAGAAGGCGGTGTTCACCAGCCCCAGCAAAAGGAGCGCCAAGAGGGTCACCGGAAACCACCGGCTGAGGCCCACCGCCGCCAGCAACACGGCGAAGAGGGCGCCCCCCGTGAACATCACCGGCCGGGCCGCCCGCCGGCTCCCGGCCAGGAGCAGAGCGGAGACCAGCGCGCCCAACCCGAGGGCGGCGTTCAGGAACCCCAGCTCCGTGGAGCCACGGCCCAGCACGTAGCGGGTTACCAGGGGCAGAACGACTATGAAGTTGTAGCCGAACATGCCGATGAAGAGGGCTATGATGACGATCAAGAAGGCGGCAGGGGTGCGAAGGGCGTAGGCCAGCCCCTCCTTCACCTCCTTCAGGGCGTTCAGTGGCGCCTCCGTGCCGTCCCTCGCCGTCATTAGCTGCGATTTGTCCATCATGAGGAGGCCCGTGATCACGGGTATGAAGCTGAGGGCGTTTATGGTGAACGCGGCCTTCACCCCTGCCGCAGAGATCACAGCGCCCCCGATGGCCGGCCCGATGAGCCTGGCAGCGTTGAACAAGCCCGAGTTGAGGGCCACGGCATTGAGCAGGTCCTCCTTGCCCACCATCTCCACGATGAACGCCTGGCGGGTAGGCTGGTCGAAAGCGTTGGCCAGGCCCAGCACCATGGCCAGGATGTACACGTGCCAGAGCTCCACCCAGCCCGTCCAAACGAGGAACGCAAGGGCCGCCGCCTGAAACATGGCTAACGACTGGGTCAGGACTATGAAGTCCCGCTTGGGCACCCGGTCAGCGATGACGCCCCCAAAGAGGACTAGGATGGTGATGGGCAGGAACTGGAGCATGACCACGGTGCCCAGGGCCTCCTTAGAGTCGGTAAGCTGCAGCACAAGCCAGGCCTGGGCCACCGTCTGCATCCACGTGCCGCTCAGGGAGATGCTTTGCCCCGCGAAGAACAGGCGGTAGTTACGGTGCCGCAGGGCCCGGAAGGTCTCCCGGGGGATGGGGGCGGCGCCCAACCCCGGCGTCACGGCTTCGACAGGGGGATCGCCGCGCCGAGGCCGCCAGGGCAGACGCAGGCGGGGCAGACGCAGGGCGCGGCTCATGGTGGCCTCTCCATAGCCTGATGGTGAGCCCAGGGATGGCGGATCGTCAACGTGCAGCCGGCGGACTGCCGGCGATCGCGGGCCCAGCCGGCGACTCCGCCAAACCACGGCCCAGGCGATGCCGGGATCGATCCCCTTAGGGACTCCGTCGGGGCAGCCGGCCCCGCCCGCTGACGACCTTGCCGATCGCCTCGGCGACGTCGTCCAGATCGGGCTCACTGACGGTGGGGTGCACCAGGAGGGTGAAGAGCTCGCCCGAGAGCCGGCCGGCCACGGGACACGGCTCCCGGCCGAGGCCTCTCTCCCGGAACACCGGCTGCCGGGGCAGAGGCGTTGGGTAGCGCCGGGATATGGGAATGCCTTCCGCCGCGACAGCCCGTACGAAGTCCTCCAAATCGAGGCCGGCCTCGGGCCGGAGCCGGCAGACGAACTTGTAGTAGCTATGGACGACGCCGGGCGCCGAATACGGCGCTTCCACGGCTTCGATGCCAGCCAGCGCCCGCGCCAGGTAATCTGCGTTGCGGCGCCTGGCCTCCAGGTACTTCTCCAGACGCCGGAGCTGCACCAGCCCCGTCGCGGCCTGCATGGAGGTCATGCGGAAGTTATAGCCCAGGTCCAGATGGTAGTAGGCCCGCTCGCCGGGGGCTGGAGCCTCGCCGTGGTGGCGGAAGCGCCGCAGCCGCTCCGCCAGGGCGTCGTCTTCCGTGATGACACAGCCGCCCTCGCCGCCTGTCGTGAGGATCTTGTCCTCCCAAAAGCTGAAGCATCCCATCCGGCCCATGGTCCCAGCCTTCCTGCCCTTGTACAGAGCTCCGTGGGCCTGCGCCGCGTCCTCGATCAGGGCGATGCCCCTGGCCTCCGTCAGGGCGAGGAGCGAGTCCATCTCCGCGGGGTGGCCGTTCAGGTGAACGGCGATAACGGCCCTGGTGCGCGGCGTCATCTTCCTTTCGACATCCTCTGGCGCCAGGCAGAAGGTGCGCGGGTCGACGTCAGCGAAAACGGGCGTCGCGCCCTGGTGGAGCACGGGGGTGGCAGAGGCGATGAAGGTGTGGGCGGGCACGATCACCTCGTCGCCCGGGCCGATGTCCAGGGCCGCCAGCGCCGCTTGTATGGCGGCGGTGCCAGAGCTCACGGCCACGCAGTGGCGGACGCCGTGCCAGGCGGCCAACTCCGCCTCGAAGGCGGCCACCGCATCCCCGGTGAGCTGGGTCAGCCGGCCAGAGCGCAGGACTTCGGAGACAGCCGCAGCATCCTCATCGCCGAGGACGGGCCAGGGAGGGAAGGGCCTCTGCCGCACCTTCGGGCCGCCGTCGATGGCCAACTTCGCACTGTCCACGCTGCGAGTATAGGATATCGGAGGGGCACCGTCAGCGGGCCGAGGCGGGCAGGCCCAGCGGCGCCGACCCAGAGGAGGGATACGTCATGGACCTAGGGATAAGGGGCCGGGTGGCTCTCGTCACCGGCGCCGGCCGCGGCATCGGCCGGCAGATATGCCTCACGCTGGCGGAGGAAGGCGCTAAGGTGGCCGTGAACGACCTCTTCCCAGACCGGGCCGAGGCCGTAGCCCAGGAGATCGCGGCCGGCGGAGGGACCGCTTTGGGGGTAGCCTTCGACGTGACGGATCTGGAGGCCGTGCAGAGCGCAATCCGGCGAGTGGAGGAGGCGCTAGGCCCTGTGGACATACTGGTGAACAACGCCGGCATCCCGGCCGCCGGCGGCGAGGGCGCCGTACCCTCCGGAGCCAGCGGCTTCTTCAGCGCCACGGGCCGGGCCGAATGGGACCGCACCATGGGCCTCATCACCTACGGGGTCCTGAACTGCTCGCGAGCCGTGATCGAGGGGATGTGCCGACGGCGCTGGGGGCGCATCGTGAACATCATCTCCGACGCGGGCCGCGTCGGAGAGCCGCGCCTCGTGGCCTATTCTATGGCCAAGGCGGGAGTCATCGGCTTCTCCAAGGCCCTGGCCAAAGAGGTTGGCCGCTTCTGCGTAAACGTCAACTGCGTATCCCCCGCCACGACCGAGACGGAGGCCACGGCCGCCTGGCTGCGGGAGCAGGGGGAGCAGATCATGCGGGCCTATCCCTTGGCCAAGGGGCTGAACCGCCTGGGCAGGCCAAGCGATATCGCCGATGCCGTCGCCTTCCTCGCCTCCCAGCGGGCCGAGTGGATCACCGGCCAGGTGCTCAGCGTCAACGGCGGTTACTCGATGCCAGACTGAGGGCAGCCGGGGCTACGGCACCAGCACGGCGGCCCCCTTGAGGCGACCCTCCCGCAGGCTGGCCAGCGCCTCGTTGGCCTGGGACAGCGGGAACGTCTGGACCTCGGTCCGCACGGGCACCTGGGGCGCCAGCGCCAAGAACTCCTCGCCGTCGCGACGCGTCAGGTTGGCGACGGAGCATAAGGTGCGCTCGCCCCACAGGAGCTCGTACGGAAACGAGGGGATATCGCTCATGTGGATGCCGGCGCAGACGGCCGTGCCGCCGCGGGCGACGGCGCGCAAGGCGGCGGGCACCAGGCTGCCCACGGGCGCGAAGATGATGGCGGCGTCCAGCTCCTCGGGCGGCAGCATCGTGGAGTCGCCCGCCCAGATGGCGCCGAGGCTCCGGGCAAAGGCCTGCGCAGCGCTGTCCCCAGGCCGGGTGAAGGCGAAGACCTGCCGCCGCTGCCAGCGGGCCACCTGGGCAACGATGTGGGCGGCGGCGCCGAACCCGTATATCCCCAGCCTCTCCGCCTCCCCAGTCCGCGCCAGCGCCCGGTAGCCTATCAGCCCAGCGCACAAGAGCGGCGCCGCCTCGGCCGCGCTGTAACCATCGGGAAGGGGAAAACAATACCCTTCGTCGGCCACCGCATACTCGGCGTAGCCCCCGTCCACCGTATAGCCCGTGAAGAGAGCGTTGGCGCAGAGGTTCTCCCTCCCCGATCGGCAGTACCCGCACTCGCCGCAGGTCCAGGCCAGCCACGGCACCCCGGCCCGCTGGCCCACCGTAAAGCGCTGGACGCTGGGCCCCACGGCCACCACCGTGCCCGCGATCTCGTGGCCCGGCACCAACGGAAGCCGCGGGTGCGCCAGCTCTCCGTCCGCCACGTGCAGGTCAGTGCGGCACACCCCGCAAGCGTTAACTTTCAGTAACAGTTGCCCCGGAGCCAAGGCTTCCGGCAGCGGCCGCGCCTCTTCCCTCAGCGGCTGACCCGGCGCCGCCAGCACCATCGCCCGATAGGACTGCCCCTCGCCGCGTTCCCTCGCTGCTTCCACCGGTTTTCCGTCCTTTGCCGCTCCTTGCTCCGTTACCACAGGGGGAGCTATGGCCCGCCTTCTCTAAACCAATTCTAAACTTTTCACCGTTCGGTCACTTTCCGCCCGGTAACAGCCCTATCTACGAGCCCGTCTCAGCTAGTGCGACCAACGAGACAGCCGCTATAGAGGGAGAGATAGACCCGCCCGTGAGAAACAGCACACCGCACCCCAGGCGCGCCATCGAGATGCTCCTCGCCTTCGCAGCGACCCTGGGGATCGCCACCCTGGTGGCCATCGATGGCGCCGTGCCCAGCGTCTTCTCGACACTGTTCTTCGTGCCCATAATCCTCGTGGCCTACCGCCACGGCCTGGGGCCGGCCTTGGGCGTAGCCGCCATCGCCTCGCTGGCCTCCAGCCCGGCGATGGAGCTCTTAGGCGCCAGGCTGGACGAATCGGTGAAGCCGGTGCTCTGGCTGGGCTGGCCGGCGGTATACCTCTTCCTCGCCGTCAGCCTCAACCAGTGGGCCAGCATTCAGGAGCAGCGGGCGCAGCTCGAGGCCACGGAGCGCCACCTTCTGGACGTCCGCGCCCGTCACGACCGCCGTGAGCAAGAGCTGGAGACCCTTTCTCACATCCACACCACCATCCTCTCGGGCGGAGACGAGCCCTCGGTGGTGAACGAGATCACGAGGCGCATCGCTGAGGCCTGCGGCGCCAAGACCTGCATGATCACGGTGCCTATGGGCGGTACCGCCCAGCGGCCCTTTTTGCCCGTCGGCTTCGCCGAGGAGGTCTTCAACCGCCTCTTCCCCGCCGGCGCGCCCTACGGCGAGGGTGTCGAAGGCTGGGCCATGCTGCACCGCCGCGTCGCCGTCTCCCGCAACGTCTTCCAGGACCCCCGCTACGACAGGCTGCGAGACTTCGCCGGGCTCACCGGCATCGTCAGCGCTGCGGCAGCGCCCGTGGAGCTGGACGAAGACCTGTTTGGCGCCCTCGTCATCTGCTACCCGGAAGAGCGAGACTTCACTCCCGAGGAGATCACCCGCCTGGAGCGCCTGGCCCGCCAGACCGAGATGGCCATCCGCAACGTGCGGCAAAGGGAGTCGCTGGCCCGCTTCGCCTTCGAGACGGCCCTGGCCCTGACGGAGGCCATCGAGAGCCGGGATCCCTACACGGGGGGCCACTGCCGGCGCCTGGCCGAGCACGCCGCCATCATCGCCAAACGGCTGGCCCTGCCGCCGCGAGAGCTAGAGGCCGTCCGCCTGGGCGCCGCGCTGCACGACATGGGGAAGATCGTGGTGCCGGACTCTGTCCTCAAGAAGCCGGGGAAGCTGACGCCCGAGGAGTACGCCATCGTCAAGCAGCATTGCTACTCGGGCGGCCAGATCTGCAAGCGAGTCGGCTTCCTGATGAACGCCTATCCCATCGTCTACCACCATCACGAGCGCTGGGACGGCAAGGGGTATCCGGACGGGCTGAAGGGAGAACAGATCCCCCTGGGGGCCCGCATCGTGGCCGTCATCGACGCCTTCGACGCCATGACCACGGACCGTCCTTACCGCCAGGCGATGGAACGTGCCGAGGCCATCGAGATCCTCCGGGACGGCGCTGGCCACCAATGGGACCCCAACGTCGTCAAGGTGCTGCTGGAGACCGCCGAGATCGTAGGGCACGACCACGACGATGGCTTCCACCAGCGCAACGGCCTCTTCGTGCCGGACCACCTTTCGGAGACCGCCGACCAGCGCTAACCCCTACCCGCGCACCATTCGAAACACCTCAGGGTCAGCGGAGTGTGCGGCTCATGCTTCGAGGGCCTCAGCATGAGCGGGGTGTGTGGGCGCAACAGCCCTTCCCGCTCGTCCTGAGGCACTCGAAGGGCGAGCGGAGTGTGCGGCTCATGCTTCGAGAACCTCAGCATGAGCGGGGTGTGTGGGCGGCCCGCCTGGAGAACCCTAGGCATGAGCGGAGATACCTGCGTCCTTCCGCGCAGCCTAAAGCTGCCGAAGGGCCAACCTGAGCCGCGCTACTGGGCTACCCAGCCGCCATCGATAACGAAGACGGCTCCCGTGCAGAAGGCAGAATCGTCACACGCCAGGTAGAGAGCCAGCCTCGCCACCTCCTCTGGCTTTCCCATCCGTCCCAGGGGCGTCTGCGCCGTCACCGCCTCCACCATCCCCGGCGACGATTTCATCACATGCTCCACCATGGGGGTGGCGATGACACCCGGACAGATGGCGTTGACTCGCACCCCCTGGCGGGCGTATTCCAGCGCCACCGTCTTCGTGAGCTGTATCACACCCCCCTTACTGGCACAATAGGCGGCCATGGCCGGAAAGCCTACGAGTCCGGCGATGGACGAGGTGCTGATCACCGAACCGCCGCCTGTCTTGAGCATGGCCGCGATGCCGTACTTCATCCCCAGGTAGACCCCCGTGAGGTTGACGGCGATGACGCGGTGCCAATTCTCGATGCTACTGTCGGCCACGAGCCCCGGCTGCCCGTCGATGCCAGCGTTGTTGAACAGAACGTCCAGCCGCCCGAAGGACTCCACCGCCGTCCGCACCATCGCCTCCACCTCCGCCGGCTGTGACACGTCGACCCGCAGGGCCACCGCCTTGCCGCCAGCCTGCTCGATCTGCTTCGCCGTCTCGCGGGCCGCGTCCTCGTTCAGGTCCGCCACGACGACGCTGGCGCCCTCTTGCGCAAAGAGGAGGGCCGACGCCCGGCCTATGCCGGAGCCTGCTCCCGTCACTATGGCGGCTTTGCCGTCCAGCTTCCCCATTGCAGGCCTCCTTTACAACACATTGTTGTCGCTGAGCAATCTACCACAGGCCGACGCCCTCCCGCTCGCCCTGATCTCGCCGCCGGGACGCCCTGAGCACCATCGGCGCATGCTTCGAGGGCCTGAGCATGAGCGGAAGCGGGGGCGGCCCGCCTGGAGAACCCTAGGCACGAGCGGGGATGACATGCCTTCCCGCTCGCCCTGAGGCACTCGAAAGGCGAGCGGAGCCCAATGGCTCATGCTTCGAGAACCTCAGCATGAGCGGGGTGTGTGGGCCAGGCACGAAAGGGGTGGCGCTCCGGCAGCCGCCACGCCCCGGACGCCGCCGCCCCCTTGACCCCCAGGGATCCGTCCGCCACCCTTGTGCCATGAAGGCCGAGATCATCTCCGTGGGCACCGAGATCCTCCTGGGCGAGATCTTGGACACCAACGCCCAGTACATCGCCTCCCGGCTGCCCGCCATCGGCATCGATCTATACTTCATGTGCCAGGTGGGCGACAACCTGGACCGGCTGGCCGAGACGATCTCGCGGGCCCTGGAGCGCTCTGACGCCGTTATCACGACGGGCGGCCTGGGCCCCACCGAGGACGACGTCACGCGTGAGGCCATCGCCCGAGTGGTGGGGGAGGAGATGTACGTCGACCCGCAGGCCGAAAGCAACCTCCGGGCCTTCTTCGCCGCTCGTGGAGTCGCCTTCCCGGAACGCAACATCAAACAGGCGATGCTGATCCCATCGGCCCGTTTTATCCCCAATCCCCGCGGCACCGCGCCCGGCTGGTGGGTCGAAAGGGGGGAGAAGATCATCGTCGCCATGCCGGGGCCGCCCAGCGAGATGCAGCGCATGTGGGAGGCCGAGGTGGAGCCCCGGCTCCGGCAGTTGGCGGCCGGTGAAGGCGTGCTCATAACCCGCGTTCTCAAGACCATCGGCGCTGGCGAGAGCCACATCGACGAGATGGTGGCCCCGTTCCTCGGGTCCACCAACCCCACCATCGGCGTCTACGCCAAGCCCGACGGCGTCTACCTGCGGCTGGCGGCCAAGGCCCGCGGCGAGGAGGAGGCCCGCGACCTCATCGCGCCGGTGGAGGCAGAGTTGCGGCGCACCCTGGGCACGCTGGTCTGGGGCGCGGACGGCGAAACCTTGGAGGGGGTCATCGGGCGGATGCTGCGGGAACGGGCGGCCACCCTGGCCACCATGGAATCCTGCACCGGCGGCCTTTTGGCCTCCACCATTACCGACGTACCGGGCAGCTCCCTCTACTTCAAAGGGGGCTACGTAGCCTACACCGCGCGCATGAAGATGGCTTTGGGCGTCAGCGCTGACCTCATCGAACGCCACGGCGTGGTAAGCGCCGAGGTAGCAGCGGATATGGCGCGCGCCGCCCGCGTCAGCCTCGACGCTAGCTACGGCATCGGCATCACGGGTGTGGCTGGGCCCGACGAGCTTGAGGGCAAGCCCCCCGGCACCATGCACATCGCCGTTTCCGGGGGCCCCGGCCTGGCCTCCGACGCCGCCAGCTACACCTTCTACCAGGGGCGCGCGGCCACAAAGCGGCGGGCCGTCACCACCGCCCTCTTCCTCCTGCGCCGGGCCATCCTCTCCCACCCAGACTAGACCGTCGGGCGCCGGGTTAAGGGGTTCTAATCTCTCCTTCATGGGGGCTTAATCCCGGCGTCTTAGCCTGAGGCTGCGAATAAGTTCAGTTCAAAGGAGGTTCGACATGCAGAAGCTATTCGCAGCCCTCACGCTGGCTATCGTGGCCGCAGCCGTCGTGGGCGTCTTCATCCTCTCGGGCAGCGCCAGCGCCGCCAGCGACACGGTGTCCGGCCGAGGCGTGCTCTACGCCCGCGGCTCCGGCGTGGCCGAGGTCAAGGGCGATGGGAGGGTGGACATCCGCAGCTACGGGGGAGGCACCGTCCACATCAGCGGGGCAGAGAGGATCGACGCCCAGGGCGATGGTCAGAAGGTCGAACTGCCCGATGGCAGCGTCCTCTTCACCGGCTGGAAGGGCACGATCCACGCCGCGGGCCGGGACATGAACGTGCGCATGGAAGGCGTCCACATAGCATTCCGCGCAGCCGGCCGGGGCAGCGCCTTCCTCAAGGGGCACGGCACATACCGCATCGGCGACTTCAGCGGGCCCTGGAGCCCTGATGGCGTCACCGTCGATTTCGGCCCGGCCTAGCGCCGCCAAAGCCGGTGGTTCAGAACTTGAAGGGAGAAGATCGTGAGAAAACTACTTTTCGCAGTGGCCGCCCTAGCCGCCCTAGGCATCTCCGTCATGGCAGCATCTGCCGCGGGCGCCGGGCAGGGGGACCCTGGCGTTAGCTTGTCGCTGCGCGACGCAAACCAGCGCCCAACGCGGGCCTGCCTAGCCGCCCGCTTCACCGTCAACGCGGCGGCCGAGGTGCTGGACATGGAGAAGAGCGCCGTAGTCGAAGCCCTGCGCTCGGGCCAGAGCCTTGCGGAGATAGCCGAAGCCCAGGGCATGAGCGCCGATGATTTCAAGGCGGCCCTGCTGGAGCAGGTCAAGAGCGACCTCGACGCCAAGGTGAGCGAAGGCAAGCTCAGCCAGGAGCGGGCGGATAAGATCTACCAGGCCTTCGAGAAGCACGTGGACCAGGTTATCAATTTCCACCCCGATCCCAGCCGCCACCCGTGCAGGCCCCGGGTCCAAACCGGCGGCAGCGATCGCCCGGCACCAGCCAACATCGGCTTCTAGGCGAGCGCAACGTCTGTCCCTCCCAGCACGCGGGGGCCGGCCACAGGCCGGCCCCCTGCGCTTCGCCATCGTATCGCTAGTACTCGTCGATCACCTTGCGGGCCGCTGCCAGGGACAGTACCTCGTTGGTGCCGTCCTCGATGAGGGCAGCACGGGCGTCGCGGAAGAGCTTCTCGATGAGCATCTCTTTGGCCAGGCCGATGCCGCCGTGGAGCTGGAGGGCATCGCTGGCCACCTCGAAGGCAGCCTGGGTACAGAACACCTTGGCCGCCACCGAGTACTGGACCCGCGGCGGGCTGGTGGTGGAGTTATAGGCCATCGCCGCGCGGGAAAGGCCGCGGGACGCCTCCACCTTGATGAACATGTCCATGAGCTTCAGTTGCACCGCCTGGTGTTCGCAGATCTTCTTGCCTCCCTGCACCCGGTGGCGGGCGTATTTCAGCCCCTCCTCGAAGGCGGCACGGCCCACTCCGGTGAAGGCCGCGCCCATGAAGGCGTTGGCCCCCGCCAGCACCGAATTGATGACGTAAGGGTAGCCCGCCGGTTCCACCAACATGTAGGCGCGGGGGATGCGCACGTCATCGAAGAAGATCTCGCCCTGGTTCAGCGGACGCTGGCCCATCTTGTTCAGGGGCTTACCCCTGCTCACTCCGGGCAGGTCCAGCGGGATGAGGGCCACGCCGCCCCCTTCCTGCCCCTTGGAGCTATCGATGCCCAGAAAGGTGAGGGCGTGGGTGGCAATCGTACCGTTGGAGACCCAGGCCGACTTCTGACCGTTGATGACCCACTCGTCGCCGTCCAGCCGGGCCTGCACCTGGTGCGCCACCTCCGGCAGCCGCGTCTGCTCCGTGCCGATGAGGAGGGTATCGGACCCGTGCATCGGCTCCGTGATGGCCCAACAGCCGATGTACTTCCCCTCCCGGTCCTGCACGAAGGGCTTCACCACCCGCTCCATGATATCGGGGTTGCCGCTCATGGCCGCGAATCCGAAGGGGAAGGAGGTGACGCCCAGGCTGACGGCGAGGCCGGCGCAGCCCCAGGCCATCTCCTCGGTAAAGATATGCTGGGCTAAGGGCGAGAGGCGGGCACCGCCGAGGGACTCAGGCAGCGCCCGGGTGTGGTATCCCAACTGGTAGGCCTGACGGAAAACATCCCACAGAACGCTCCCCTTGGCGATCACCTGCTCCGGGTCTGGCATCCGGTCCAGCTCGATGCTGGCAGGTCGCAAAACCTCCTCGGCGAACCGGTGGACGTTCTCCTTAAGCGCCCTCTCATCGTCCGTAAGCCCCTTGTTCAGCTCCAGGTAGGTGGCCATAGCTCGCGCCTCCTTCCGCCTGCCGTCCGCGGCTGAAGTTATAATAGCGGCTAGCCGAGGGCTAGTGAACCGGGGGAGTCGTGCGCGAGAACCGCATGAAGCGCCTATGGCAGCAAGGGCGCCCCGCCTTGGGGGGTTGGCTGACCATACCCTCCTCCTTCTCCGCCGAGATCTTCGCCCACGCCGGCTTCGACTGGATCTGCGTGGACATGCAGCATGGGGTCATCGGCTACTCCGAAGCGGTCCACCTCCTCCAGGCCATATCTACCACCTCGGCCACGCCCGTCGTCCGCGTGCCGTGGAACGAACCGGGGATCATCATGAAGGTGCTGGACGCAGGCGCTATGGGCGTCATAGTGCCCATGGTGAACTCCCGCGCCGAGGCCCAGGCCGCCGTCGCCGCCTGCCGCTACGCTCCCAGGGGCATGCGCTCCTACGGACCCGTCCGGGCCGTTTACTACGCCGGGCGAGACTACTTCGCCCGCGCCGATCAGGAGGTGGCCTGCATCGTGATGATCGAGACGAAGGAGGCCTTGCAGGACCTGGAGGGGATCCTCGGCGTCCCGGGGGTGGATGCGGCCTACGTCGGCCCCGCTGACCTCAGCGTCTCCCTGGGGCTGCCGCCGGGATCCGACCACGACGATCCGGCCTTTGTGGAAGCCATCGCCGCCGTGCTGGACGCCTGCCGCCGCCTCCGCGTCGTCCCGGGCGCCCATGCCGGCAACCCCGCCACCGCCCGAAAGCGCATCGAGCAGGGGTTCCTCATGGTCGAGATGTGCGACGACGCCTCGGCCCTGGCCCGGACCGCGGCCGCTGACCTGCGGGCCGTCCGCGGAGACGAAGCCTAAGCGCCAGAGCCGCCGCCGCGCTAGAATCGGCTGTGTAATGCGATTCGACTTCGATGTCGCTGTCGCCGGCGCTGGCCCCGCTGGCTCCCGTACCGCCCGGGACCTGGCGCAGGCTGGCCTGAGGGTGGCTTTACTGGAGGAACACCGGCAGCCGGGGATCCCCTCTCACTGTTCGGGCCTCATCAGCCCTCGCACCCTAGAAGAGGCAGGGATCGGCCCCGAGGCGGCCATCCACCGCATCAGCGGCGCCTTCCTGCACGCCCCGGACGGGACCCTAGCCGAGCTGGGCGGCGGCCAGGTACGGGCCGTGGCCATCGACCGGGTCCGCTGGGATCAAACCCTTTGCCAGCAGGCCCAAGCCGCCGGCGCCGAGCTCCTGCGCGGCCGGGTCACCGGCGTCGCGCGCCAGGACGGCGGCGTGCTCCTCACCGTGCACACAGACGGCCGGATTCGCCACCTCACGGCTCGCCTCATCGTGGGGGCTGACGGCGCCCACTCCCGGGTGGCCCGCTGTCTGGGGCTGCCAGGGCCGCGAGAGAAGGCCTATTGCCTGGGCATCGAGGGGCGGCTGAGGACCCCGCGGCAGGACTTCGTTCACGTCTTCGTGAGCAACGATGTGGCGCCCGGGTGGTTCGGCTGGATCATACCGGTGGGAGATGGGACGGTGCGCGCCGGCATAGGGTCTACTAACGGCGCCAAACCCATCGTCTGCTACCGCCGAATGGCAGCGGCCTTCCCCCAGCTCTTCGCCGCGTTGGAGCCCAAACGTATGTACGGCGGCACCATCCCTCTCAGCTTCGCGCCCCGGTCTTACGCCGATAACGCCCTCCTAGTGGGGGATGCCGCCGGCCAGGTGAAGCCCCTCTCGGGCGGCGGGATCTACACGGGGCTGGTGGCCGCCCGCCACGCCGCCGAGGCAGCGCTGGAGGCCTTCCGCGCCAATGACCTGAGCGCCCGCCGCCTCTCCTCTTACGAACGGCGATGGAAGGCGGAGATCGGCCGCGAGCTGGCCCGCAGCCGCCGCCTGCGCAACGCCGGTTTGGCTTTGGGCGACCAGGGGATAAACAGAGTAGTCCGCGTCTTGCGCCACGATAGCCTTGTCGCCCTCGCCGCGCGCCATGGCGACATCGATTACCCGTCCCGGGCGCTGCTCCGCCTGGCCAGGTCTGCGCCGGCCGTCACCACCCTGCTGCCCATCTTGGCGCGGCGACCCGCCGCCGTCTGGCAGGTCCTCCGGGCGCACCTCCCTTTTGCGGTGTGACGGCGACGAAGGCGGCCGCGCTGCCCCATGCTATAATCGAGGCCGGATATGGCCATCACGGGACAGACGAGGCAGGCCGCCAGCCCCCCGGCGCGCGAACTCCCCTACGCAGGCTTCCAACTCCGCGCCGTGGCCTTCATCCTCGACGCCATCGTCTTGGCATCGATCCTCTTCCTGTTTATCGCAGCCGCCGGGCTCCAGCTCCTGTTGCGCAGCGACTGGGGCAACGAGTCCAACATCCCGGACAAGGTCTACTGGGCCTCCTTCCTCATCGTGGCCAGCTTCTTGCTGGTGCCGCCCTGGTACTTCATCGCCATGTGGTGGGCCCGGGGCCAGAGCCTCGGCATGATGGCCGTGCACATCGCCGTCACGGATACGGAAGGCTATCACATCTCTTTTCCCCAGGCCCTCGTCCGCACGCTAGTTTGGCCCCTTAGCTTCTTGCCCATGGGCATCGGCATGCTGCCCATCCTCTTCGACCGGCGCGCCCGCGCCCTCCACGACATGCTGGCGGGCACCGTCGTCGTCCAACTACCGTGAACGGCCCCGGGTCCCTGGTCAGGACGGCGTCCCAGTGGACCATCGGCTTCATCCTCACCATCGTCCTCATCGCCTTCCTGCTGGCGTTAGCTGCGGCCCAGATCACCTCGCCGGGACCTGCGCACCGGGTCCTGCGCCGTGCCGCCGCTGTAACCACCGGCATCGACTCGGCCCTCCCGGGCGTCCAGGATCAGCTTCGCCAGGCGGCCGGCGCAGAGGGCTCCAGCGAGGTTCTGGTGCCGGGCTATCCGATACCGGTGGAGATCCCGCGGGAGCAGGCGGGGACCATCGACCCCGCGGAGCTGCGGCGCCTCATCCTGGACGAGTCGGCCCGCCGCCTGTATAGCGACGGGTGGTCCGTCTGGGATGACGGTGACCAGGAAGCGAAACAGGATGTGCGGCGCATCTCTTCGGCCGGCCTCCTGAAGACGGGCCTGGGCCTTATCAACGATGGCAACCACCGCATCTTCTTGGGCCTCGCCGGCCTGCTGGGGTTGATGGCCTTCGGTCTGGCCCTGGCCCTGGCCGTGAGCCTCGCTCCCCTGCCGCGCCTCGCGGCCCTGGGCGGCGTACTCACCGCGGCGGGGCTGCCCCTCCTAGCGGGGGCCGTGGCCATCCGCTTCGGGTTACGCACCGCCGCCGTGGACGCCGATCCCTTCGCTAGAGGGCTCCTGGACCTGGGGGTGGACATCATGGCCGTCCCCATCCGCACCTATCTCATCGTCAGCCTGCTGGGCATGCTCATAGCCCTGCTGGGCGCTGGGGCCATGTGGTGGGAGTCCCGCACCAGGCAGGCGGTGCCCGCGGGCGGCCCGACGCCCTAAGCGCCACCTGGCCCGCCGGTCAGGCTCCAGCACGCGCCGGGATAACGGGTATAATAAAGGCCAGCGGTAGATCGACATGAGGGAGAGAACACGCAGGCTCCTTCTCAAAGCCGGCGCTCTCGCCGTCTTGCTGGGCGTCGTGGCGCCCAACGTGACCTACGTCGGCCACTGGCCCTTGGCTGGCCACACCCACGACATCAAGGACGAAGCCACCGCCAGCGAGCACGCAGCTCACTGCCACCTGGGCCCCTCTAAATGCTCTGGCCAGACCGACTTCACCGGCACCTGGTGGGTTGGCCAAGAGCCCACGGTCCTGCCGGCAGCCCCTAAAGAAGAGCTGGTCGCGATATCCTCCGACACCTCGCTCCTGGACCCCCCGTCTTCCCGCCTCCTAAAGCCTCCGCGACCTTCCTAGCGGCCCACGACACCATCCGTGCGCCAGGGGGCTAGACTTCCGCGCTATCCCCAGGCGCCTAGCACATAGGAGGCGATACACTTGTCGCAACGTACGAAGCTTATGGCTGTCGTTGCCGCGTTGGCCGCCATCGCCCTCGTGGCGGCGGCCGCTTGCGGGGGCGACGACGGCAGCAGCAAACAGACCGATCAGCAGATCCAGCAGATGACATCCCAGCTCACTGACCTTCAGACCTCGGTCAAGAACATCCATGACTCCATGATGCGCCAGCAGGTCTTGCTGGCCTACACGGCCCTGCGGGCTGAAGGCCTGCACGAGATAGCCGAAAGCCTGAATACGGCCGGCGCCATCGACCCCGCCTGGCACGGCGCCGTCAGCCGCATGCACCTCATAGTCACGGCGACGGACTGGCCGGAGGAGCTGAAGGCGGCAGCGGATGACTGCGCCATGAAGCTGGATGAGTTCGCCAAAGCGTTGGACTCCGGCGATCTGGCCGCCAGCAAGACGGCGGGGCCCGTGGCCCACCTGGCCTGGCACGAGCTGGACGGCGCCGCGGCCAACTTTCTGGGGGCCGAGAACTCCGAGGAGATGAGCCATTGACCATGAGAAAGCGTCACTATCCAGAGCACAAGGGCCCACGCCCGGCAAGATCACACCTGCCCCGGGCGCCCGCATGGGCCGCCGCCATCCTTCTGGCGGCAGCCGCCGCCCTCCTCACCGTCCTCGGCGCCAGCGCCCACGCCAAGTACGAACGCTCCGAGCCAGCGGACGGCGCCGTGCTGGCGCAACCGCCGTCGCGAGTCGACGTCTATTTCAGCCAGGAGATGACCCGCAGCGGAGGCCTGCCCAGCCTCGTTGTGGTCAACGATGTGGGCGACCAGGTGGACCTGGGGGCCAAGCTGGACGACAACGACCGCAAGCACATCTACGCTGATCTGGCACCCGCTCTGCCACCGGGACGTTACACGGTCATCTGGCACACCCTCTCGGACGAAGACGCCGAAGAAGCCCAAGGGGCGTTCCACTTCTACGTGGGGACAGGGCCTTCCGGGGCATCGCCAGCCGCCCCTTTGGCTACGGTTGCGCCGGCCGCCACACCTGCTGCGGCCACCCCGGCTGCTACGGCCGGCCCGGCCGCAGCTGAGGCCGGCGGAGACAGCGGGTTGCCCATCTGGGCCCTGGCCGTTGGCATCGCTGGCGGCCTGCTGGCCGGCGGGGCGGGCGGCTACGGTCTTGCCCGGAGGTCTGGAGGCTGAGGCTATGGCCTTGAGCCGCCTTGGCCTGGCCGCCGTCTTCCTCCATTTCGGGGGCGCCGGCACCTACACTGCCGCAGCCGTGGTGGCGGGGGTGTTTGTGGCCCTCTTCGCCCTCAGCTTCTTGTGGGGCCACCGCCCGCAAGGGAGCCGCGTCTTCAGTAAACGATGGGCCGGCCAGTGGCTGCGGGCATCCTTTCCCCGGCTCATCGTGGCCGGCGCGTTCTCCGGCGCCCTTTTCGCCGCCTCCAGCCTGGCCGGCGGCCGCCAGGCCGCCACCCTGGCTGAGCGCGCCTGCCAGCAACCGGCCGCCCCCTTTACTACCCAGGCCGTCACCGCAGAACGCCTGGCTGCTGCCGTCGCCGGTCTCCAGAAGCTGGCGGCGGCAGCAGCGGCCGGCGACCGCGACGGCGCGCCATCCCTCTTCTTCGGCACTGACACCCACAACGTGACCCACGACATCGACGGCCTCTTGCGGAAGACTGACCCTGCCCTGGGCAAGGAGATCTGCCGCAGCATGGTCGTCCTGGAGCTGCAACTGGCCGGCAGCCGCAACCTGACGGTGGTGCGGCAGGAGGCTGCACGCTCCGCAGAGCTGCTGCAACGGGCGGGACGAGAGATGGGCCTGACGCCATGAGGGCACAGGAGAACGCCCGAACCCTCCCGGGCGCCCCGCTCTGGGGCTGGGCCGCTGCCGCGGTGGCATTGCTCGCTCTCCTGGCGTTGGCTCCGGCGCCGGCCGAGGCCCACGCCATCCTCATCCGGTCAGACCCTCCGGTCAACGCGAGACTCCAGGACCCGCCGCCGCTGGTATCGGCCTTCTTCAGCGAGGCGCTGGACAAGCGCCTTTCGTCCCTCAGGGTTGTGAACGGCGAGGGCAAGGAGGTGGATTCAGGCCAGACGTCCTTTGGGCCAGACGCCGCGCAGATGTCCGTCACCATTCCGGAGCCGCTGCCGCCGGGCTTCTACGCCGTGCTCTGGCAGACCCTTTCCAGCGTGGATGGCCATCTCCTGAAGGGATCGTATCCCTTTACCGTCCTCAACCCGGATGGGTCAGAGCCCTCCGGCCCGCGGCCTACCGCGGGCGGTGGCGCCGGCTATAGCGGCGGCGCTCCCACCGCCGATGCGGTAGCTGTGAAGTGGGCTGGGTTGCTGGCCGCGTCCCTGGCCGTAGGGGCCCTGGCCTTCTCCACCCTAGTCGCGGGGCGGCTGAGAGCCGAAGCCGGGGCCGCTGTCCACCGCTACTGCCTGCGCTCGGCCTGGGCCGGCGTCTTTGGCCTGGCCGTGACAGGCGCCGCCGAACTCCTCATCCAGGCCCGCCGCCTGGGCGGCCTCGGCTTCACCGGCGACGCCCTGCGCACCGTCTGGGGCGAGCGTTGGATAGAGCGCCAGGCCGTGCTCCTGGCGATAGGCGCGCTGCTCTGGGCCCACGGCTGGCCCAAGGGAAGGCAGCGCGCCGAGGCTTCGCAAGCTCTGCTCGCCATCGCCCTTATCGGCGGGTTCCAGTACCTCCTGTTGGCGGCCATGACCAGCCACGCCAGCTCCGTGCCCGGGTCATTCTGGGCCGTGGGCGCCGACTTCATTCACCTTAGCGCCGCGGCCCTCTGGGCGGGAATCCTCTTCCAGTTGGTCCTCTTTCTGGCCTGGGCGATCCGGCACACGCCGCCGGACAAGCGTCCTGATCTTCTGGCCCAGCCCTTGCGCCGCTTCTCGGCGCTGGCGGCCACCGCCGTGGCCCTTCTCCTCGCCAGCGGCCTGGCCAGTAGCCTGACGGAGGTCCCTGACTTCGAAGCTTTGGGCAACACCGCCTACGGGCGCGCCTTGGTCGTGAAACTGGCCGTGATCGCGCTTCTCATGCTCGCGGCCGGCCTCAACGCCGTCTTCTTGGCGCCCCGGGCCCGGCGCGAGAGCGACGAGGCATCGGACCGCCGCTTCGTCTGGACCGTACGGGCGGAGATCGCCTTGGCCATCGCCGTCCTCGCCACCGCCGCCGTCTTCGTCCAATACCCCACGGCCCGGCAGCAGCGCGACGCTGCCGCCAATGTCCAGGCCTCCGCGCAGGCGGTGGTGGGCTATGACCAGATCCAGGACACAGGCTCCGCCATGGTCAACCTCACCATCTCACCCAAG
The DNA here is from genome assembly GCA_034432935.1 of Dehalococcoidia bacterium. GTDB lineage: Bacteria > Chloroflexota > Dehalococcoidia > SM23-28-2 > RBG-16-64-32 > DAOUAG01. Next base: position 56,210 of record DAOUBD010000028.1, read on the forward strand.
GCCGTCGGCACCAACTCCTTCCGCGTCTTCCTCTTCCCGCCCTCCGGCGGCCAGTTGGGCGAGGTGCAACGGGTCCGCCTGCGGTTCAAGCCGCCGGATCCAGCGCTGGGGCCCTCGGAGATCATCGCCGAGCCATCGGGCCTGAACGCCTACAAGGCGGTGGGGCCCTTCTTCACCACACCCGGCGCCTGGGAGGTGGCCGTGGACCTGAGGCGCCGGGAGGTGGAGGACGTAACGGCAGTCTTCCGAGTGGCCGTTCCTGGGGCGCAAGCGGAAGGCGGGGGGCAGTTCAGCCTGCCCCTCTTGGCCGGCAGTTGGACCACCGTGGGCGCGATGGGCGTGTTGCTGGCCGCCGTGCTCATGATCATCTGGGCTGCCCAGTGGCCGGGTCTGCCCAGGCGTGTGGGCCGCGGCCTCCGGATCGCCAGCGGGTTCGTCTCCGTGATCGGCCTGGCCCTACTGGTGGAGAGCCTTTTCCCGGCTGGCCAAGGGCCGGTGAACCCGGTGGAAGCCACCGGAAGCTCCATCGCCATCGGCCGCAGCCTTTACGTCAACAACTGCGCCCGCTGCCATGGCACCGAGGGCCGCGGCGACGGTCCGGACGCCAACTCTTTGGGCGTCCCGCCGGCCGACTTTCGCCAGCACATCCCCTACCACACGGACCTGTTCTTCTTCGAGGTCATCTCCAACGGCCTCGGCAACTTCATGCCCCCCTTTGCGGACCAGATAACGGAAGAGGAGCGCTGGCACCTGATAAACTTCCTGAAGGCCGAGTATGGCATCGATACTAGTCTGCCCCCGCCCTAAGTCCTTTCCCTTCGCAGCCAAAGGCCGCAGGTCTCGCCGCCGCCGGGCAAGGCGGGGAGACGCTCGGATGGCCCTGCCGGACTGGGTCTGGGGGGCCATCTTGGGCGGCGTAGTCGTCATTGCAGTGGGCGGATTCTTCCTGGGCAGAGCTGTCCTCAGCGGCGGCGCCGGCGGGACCTGCGACAAGGCGCTGCCGCCCCTGGGCTCCAGCGAGATCTCCGAGCAAGCCTTTCAAGAGGAGGACGCTGCCTTGGGGCGCATCCTGGACATGCTAGGCCGCGGCGATGTCCAAGGGGCCGAATCGGCCTTCTTCGGCCCGGTGCACAACTTCACCCATAACATAGATCCCAGCGTACGCCAGCAGGACCAGGAGCTGGCCAAGAGTCTCTGTAAGGCCGTCATCCAGTTGGAGGACTCCCTGGCCTTCGACAGGGGGGCCGTGAAGATCGGCCTCGACATGCAGGCCGTCCGCAACCTGCTGCGGGACTCGGCCCAGGCGTTGGGATACGCTAGGCCCCACTGAGGACAGAAGGAGGCACCGATGATGTCAGGACAGCTAGCGGGTCGCACAGCCATCGTAACCGGCGCCAGCCGGGGGATCGGCAAGGCCATCGCGCTACTCTTCGCGGGGGAGGGAGCGAACATCGTCGCCGCCGCCCGTACTGTCCAGCCGGGTCAGCACCCGCTGCCCGGCAGCGTAGCGGAGACCGTAGCGGAGATCCAGGCGGCAGGCGGCCGGGCGATCGCCGTGCAGTGCGACGTCTCACAAGAGGAGGAGATCGCCAGTCTTGTGTCCAAGACCCGCGAGGCCTTCGGGCCTCCGGACGTGCTGGTCAACAACGCAGCGCTGACCTACTACATCCCCTTTCCCGAGTTTCCCCTGCGGCGGTGGCGAAAGATGCTGGAGGTGGACCTCACAGGACCCTTCATGCTGATCCAGGCGGTGCTACCAGACATGCTGGCGGCCAAGAGGGGGCACATCATCAACATCTCGTCTCTGGCCGCCCGCCATCCGGAGGGCCCGCCCTATTCCTACCCCCGCGGCGGCACGCCCTACGGCGTAGTCAAGGCCAGCATCGAACGCCTGACGACTGGGCTGGCCCACGAGCTCTACGGCACGGGCATCGCCGTCAACGCCCTGGCCCCCGCTGGCATCGTCCCGACGCCCGGTGTGCTGTACCACAAGCTGATCGAGAGCGAGGACGACCCGAGGGCCGAGCCGGTGGAGTACATGGCCCGCGCCGCCCTCCTCCTGGCCACCTGCGATCCCGAGACCTTCACCGGGCGCATCACGTATAGCCAGCCACTCCTGCGGGAACACGGCCTCCTGGAACCGTAAGGCCGAACACTCCCCACCCGTGCTGGGGCCCTCGAAACATGGGCCGTTGGGCTCCGCTCGCCCTTCGACGGTGCTCAGGACGAGCGGGAAGGAACGCGGGCACACGCCCCCGCTCATGCTGAGGTTCTCGAAGCATGAGCCGTTGGGCTCCGCTCATCCTTCGACGGTGCTCAGGACGAGCGGGAAGGGGCGCCTGGCCGAATCACCACTCACACCAAGCCCCGTACAACGCCCGCTCATGCTGAGGCCCTCGAAGCATGAGCCACACAAACGCCCGCTCATGCTGAGGCCCTCGAAGCATCAGGGGCGCACTCCCCTCCTACGTCGTAAACCCTGTCTCAACCCACCTCCTCACTTCCCAGCGTAACCAGCAGCGGCCCGATGAGTCTCTTCTTATGGTAAGCGCCGCCCCGGCAAATCCCCCATTGGCGAAGGGAGGTACAGAGGATGCCGCCTAAGCTGATCTGGCCGGCCCTAGGGGCGTTCCTGGCCATCGCCGTCGTCCTCGCCAGAACGCCTCATCTGCCTGCCGACGCAACTGCCACCCTCGATCCTGAGGAGCAGGCATTCCTTGACCTGTTGAACAACTACCGGCAACAGAACGGCGTTGGGCCGTTGTCGGCCGAGCCCAGCCTGACCGATGCCGCCCGGTGGATGAGCGCCGACATGGGCGCCCACGCCTATTTCAGCCACACCGACTCCCTGGGCCGCAACCCCTGGGACCGCATGGCCGCCTTCGGCTATAACTACAACACCTGGAGGGGAGAGAATATCGCCGCCGGAACGTCCTCAGCCCAAACCGTCTTCGACCTCTGGCGCAACTCCCCCGGCCACAACGCCAACATGCTGAGCAGCAACTACCGGGTCATCGGCATCGGCAGGGTGTACACGCCAGGGAGTCCCTACGGCTGGTACTGGACCACCGACTTCGGGGGCTACGTGCCGAACCCATCGCCTCCTCCTTCCACGCCGACGCCGACGCCGACACCAACGCCAACGCCCACGCCAACGCCTGCTACCACGCCATCGCCCACGCCAACGCCCGCTCCCACGCCGTCGACCACGCCGGATCCCAACGCGGACCCCGATGGCGACGGCTTCCCCACCTGGGTGGAACAGCGTGTGGGCACCGACCCGTTCCTCCGCTGCGGGATGCCCGATACCAGCCGGGCCACTAGGCCAAGCATGGCGTGGCCCGCCGATCTGGTGACCGATGGCACGTACCGCATCGATATGCAGGACATCGCCAGTTTCATCGCGCCAATCCACCGCCTGAACACATCCCCGGGCCAGCCAGGATACGACCCCCGCTGGGACATCGTACCCTCAGCGGGCCCCCTGTCCAACGACATCAACATCACGGACCTCGTCGCTCTCATCGTCCTGAAGCCGCCGATGTTCAACGGTCAGCGGGCTTACCAGGGGCCGGCCTGCCAGTAACCACACCTCACGGCAGCAGGCGCATCCCGCCACCCGTGCTGAGGCCCTCGAAGCATGAGGGGCAGGCGCCCCCGGCTGCGCTGGAGAATCCCGAAGCCTTAGTCCAGCCGCGAGACGGCGAGAGATGCCGTTCCCGGTTGACACGGCGCCGGGAATCTGTTTTCTTGACGGCGGGGGCCACGTAGGCGTTCAAGCCGGACGATACCTAGGCTAGGTATAGCCTCCGAAGTAAGGCGGAAGGAGCTTGTGATGATAGAGGGAGTGTCCCAACAACAGCTGCTGGAGGATTTCGCCCGTTACGTCTCGCCCCAGAAGGTGCAGATGTACCGCATGTGGGGCGTCGACTTCATCCCGGGCAAGCGGGAGGGCGTCCGCGTCTGGGACTGGGAGGGCAAGCGGTCTTGGATCGATTGTAGGAGCGCGGGCGGTGTCTTCAACCTTGGCCACCGCCCTCCCCGTATCATCGCTGCCCTCAAGAAGGCGCTGGATGAGATCGATATAGCCGACCACATGCTGGCCAGCGGCTATCGGGCGATGACGGCCAAGAAGCTGGCGGAGATCACGCCGGGGGATCTTCAATACACCTGCTTCGGCTCCTCCGGGGGCGAGGCCATCGATTTCGCCATCAAACTAGCCCGCGGCTACACAGGCAAGCCCGGGGTGATATCGGCGGTGAAGGGCTACCACGGCCATACGGGCATGGCCCTGGCCGCCACCGATGACTTCGGCACAAGGTACGGGCCCCTGGCGCCAGGCTTCCGCAAGGTGCCGCACGGGGACTTCGAGGCCCTGGAGAAGGCGGCGACGGACGACGTGGCGGCCATCATCATGGAGACCATCCCGGCCACGGCCGGCTTCATCATCCCCCCTGACGACTGGTACCCCCGCGTGCGCAAGCTGTGCGATGAGCGGGGGATCATCCTGATCCTGGACGAGGTGCAGGCGGGACTGGGCCGGACGGGCCGCCTCTGGGCGTACGAAGAGTGGGGCATCTACCCAGACATCATGGTCTTGGGGAAGGGCATGAGCGCGGCCATCTACCCCGTCTCCTCCGCTACCTACCGTCCCTTCCTTCAGTCCTTCTTCGACGCCGACGCCTTCGCCCACCTCTCCTCCACGGGCGGCTCCGAGTTAGGGATGGTGACGGCGCTGGAGATGCTGAACCAGATCACCGAGCCCGGCTTTCTGGAACACGTCAGGGCCATGGGGCAGCGCTTCGAGGACGGGTTCGCCGCCCTTCAGGAGAAGTACCCGCAGGTGCTGAAAGGGCTGAACCGGCGGGGTCTCATGATCGGCGTCGTCATGTCTCATAAGGACTGTGGCCTCCTGATGGCCCGGGCGCTGGCCCAACGGGGTGTCATCGCCGTCTACGCCCACTACAACCCCCACATCCTCCAGCTTATGCCCCCGCTTATCATCCAGCCGCACGAGGTGGACGAGGTGCTGGACGCCTTCGACGGCGCCTTCCAGGAGGTGGCGGCCGCGTTGAGCCGGTGAGGGCACGGCCTGACGTCCCCTTGGCTTGAGACCGCGCCCGCTAGGGAGCCCGCAAGAATGGAAGAAACGGAGCCCAAGATAGACCCGCGGGAGGCGCTGGCCGCCCTCGGCTATCCCGAAGTCTCAGACCCAGTGAGGATAACCGGCGGCTGGGAGACCCTCCTGTGGCGGTTCCAGACGCCGGACGGCCGCGAACACTCCCTCCGCATCTACCATCTGGCCCGGATCCGGGCCATCGCCTGGCGAGAGAGAGCGGCGCTAGAGGCCTGCGCTGGGGCCGGCCTGCCCGCGCCGCGGGTCGAGAAGGCGGGCGAAGTCTGCGGCTACCCTGCCCTCGTCCTCTCCTGGTGCCCGGGCAAACCGATTCTCTCCTTCATCGAGAACAAACCGTGGCTGTTGTGGCGCCTAAGCCACCTCTTCGGCCAGATGCACGCCCGCCTGCACGCCATCAAGCCGCCGGGGGAGTTCCTTGCCTCGGCGCCTAGGGAGTGGGTGATGCGGGCAGGGGACGAATATCAGGACCTGGCCGAGCACGCCCTGGGCCTGGGGTTGCGCACCGACTGCCTGATCCATATGGACTACCATCCCCTGAACATCGTCAGCGACGGTTCCGTCATCACTGGCGTGTTGGACTGGTGCGGAGCAGCGGCTGGGGACCCCCGGGCGGACCTGGCGCGCACGGAGATCACCCTCTTGGCGGCCCCGGTACCGCCGGGGCCGATGGCCCCCTTCCTGAACCTGGCCCGCCACCTCGTCCTCCGGGCCTGGCGTTCGGGATATAGGTCGGTTGCCGGTTCCTTGCCGGATTACCGGCCGCTGCGCGCCTGGGCCGGCGCCACTCTCATCACCGAGATCGTCCCCGTCATCGATATGCCCAACGTCTGGGGGACTCGCCAGGACCTCGAGAAGTTCCGCCGCCTGGTGGAAGCCTGGGCCCGCCAGGAGGGCGTCCGGCGCTAGCCGCGGGCGAACCGGAAAGCCTTGCGCTACCGTAAGGGCGGCGGCTAGACTTCTCGTGCACGCGCCACCAGACCGCCTGCTATCCGCTATGCCCCATCACGACGGCCTCCGCCACGAATACGCCACCGTAAACGGCCTGCGATACCACTTCGTCCGCGAGGGCAGCGGCGCGCCCCTCATCCTGCTCCACGGCTGGCCCGGCTTCTACTACGAGTGGCGGTTGAACATCGCACCCCTCTCCCAGAGGTTCGAGGTGGTGGCCCCCGACATGCGCGGCTACGGATACAGCGACAAACCCGATTTGCCGCCGGAAGAGGGATACACCCCCGCCGCCTACGCTGCCGACATTGGAGCCCTGATGGACGCTTTGGGATGGGACAAGGCGAGCTTTGTGGCCCACGACTTCGGCAGCGTCTGGGCCCAGCAGTTCGCCCGCGTCCAGCCAGGGCGGGTGCACCGGCTGGTGCTCATCGATCCCGTCTACCCCGGCATCGGCGCCCGTTGGTTCGAGCCCGGACGGGCCCTGGAGACCTGGTACACAGCCTTCCACCAGTTGCCTTGGGCCGAGGAGCTCGTCGGCTCCAGCCGCAGGGCCACGGAGCTCTACCTCCGGCATTTCCTCGGCCATTGGTCGTACAACCCAGACCTCTGGACTGACGGGGAGATCGCCGAGTATGTGGAGGCCTTCTCCCAGCCTGGAGCGCTGCGGGGCGGCTTCAACTGCTACCGCGCCCTGTTCCGCGCCCCGGGCGCCATGGCTGCCACCGGCAAGATCCCGGCGCCTACTCTGGTACTTTGGGCCGAGAACGACCCGATCTTGCCGCCTGCGTGGGCCGACAGGCTGGGCGATTTCTTCGCGAACTACGAATTGCGGACGGTGCCGAAGGCTGGCCACTTCCTGATGCGGGAGCAACCGGATGTCTTGAACAGAGCCGTAATCCAGTGGGTCTTGGACAAAGGAGGACGCCGATGAAGGTAGAGAGCGCCATCGTGGCCACGTCCATCGTGGGTCTGGCGGAGCATGCGCGCCGTTTGGAGCAAGCCGGCTACGATTCCGTGATCACGCCGGAAGCGGGGCACGACCCGTTCCTGCCTCTGATGATCATCGCCGAGCACACCCAGCGCCTAAGGTTCGGCACCGGGGTGGCCATCGCCTTCCCCCGCAGTCCCATGGTCACGGCTCAGATAGCTTGGGACCTCCAACGCTTCTCGGGCGGGCGTTTCCTCTTGGGCATGGGGACACAGGTCAAGGGCCACAACGAGCGCCGCTACTCGACCCCCTGGCCCTCGCCGCCGGGCCCCCGCCTGCGGGAGTACATCCTGTGCCTGAAGGCGATCTTCAAGACGTTCCAGACGGGGGCGCGGCCCGATTTCCAGGGCAAGCACTATCAGTTCACCCTCATCTCCCCTTTCTTCAACCCTGGGCCTAACGATCCTCCGGCCGACCGTGTGCCCATCTACATCTCCGCCGTGAACCGCTACAACTGCCGGCTGGTGGGGGAGCTGTGCGACGGCATCCGCATGCACGGCTTCAACACGGCAAAATACACCAGGGAGGTGATCCTGCCCGCCATCAAGGAAGGGGCGGAGAAGGCCGGGCGCGATATGTCGGAGATCGACATCGTGGCCGGCACCTTCGTCATCACGGGGAAGAACTGGGACGAGGTGGAGAAGGCGAAGGCGCCCGTGCGGCAACAGCTCTCGTTCTACGCCTCGACGCGCGCCTACTTCCCGGTGCTGGAGGTGCACGGCTGGCAGGACGTGGGCCAACGGCTCTTCCGCCTCTCGATGGAGGGCAAATGGACGGAGATGGCCAGCGCCATAACCGACGAGATGCTGGACGAGTTCGCCATAGTCGCCCCTTACGATGAGCTGGTGCCCCGGCTCAAGGAGCGCTTCGCCGGTCTGGCGACGACGCTGGACTTCGGGTTTGGCGTCCGCACGCCGGAGGAGCACGAACGGCTGAGCGAGATCGTGTCGGAGATCAAGAAGCTTTAGCCGGACCTGAAGGCCGCCCCTGCTTCGAGGGCCTCGGCATCAGCGGGGGTTGTACGGGGCTCGGCGTGAGTGGCGATTTGGCCCGACATCCCTTCCCGCTCATCCTGAGCCGTGTCGAAGGATGAGCGGGGTTCTGCTCGCGCTGCCACCCTCCTTCCCGCTCGCCCTGAGGCACTCGAAGGATGAGCGGAGCATGCGGGCGGCTCATGCTTCGAGGGCCTCAGCATGAGCGGGAGTAAACAACTCCCGGCCTACCGCCGTCAGTGCACACGGCGGCCTGCGGCCGCCGGCGCGGCGGGACGTGATACACTCCCCTCAGAGTACGGCCGGGCTGCGGAGGACCAGCTACCATGGACGGAGAGACCTACTGGCCCCTGAAGCGATACCAGGACATCTATCAGCGCTCCCTAGACGACCCCGAGGGCTTCTGGGCGGAGGAGGCCCGCCAGCTCGAGTGGTTCCGGCCTTGGGAACGCGTGCTGGAGTGGGAGCCGCCTTTCGCCCGCTGGTTCGTGGGAGGCCGGCTCAACGCCTCCTACCTGTGCCTGGACCGCCACTTCCGCTCGTGGCGCAAGAGCAAGGTGGCCATCTACTGGGAGGGCGAGCCCGGCGACTCCAGAACCTTGAGCTACTCCACCCTCTACCGGGAGGTGAACCGCGCCGCCTCGCTCCTTAAAAAGCTCGGAGTCGGCAAGGGCGACGCGGTGGCCCTCTACCTCCCCATGGTGCCCGAACTGCCCATCTTCATGCTGGCCTGCGCCCGCATCGGGGCCGTGCATACCGTCGTCTTCTCCGGCTTCAGTGCTCAGGCGCTGGCGGAGCGCATGACCGATGTTGGCGCCAAGGTGCTGGTGACGGCGGACGGTGGCTACCGCCGCGGCAAGGTCATCCCGCTTAAGCAGATCGCCGATGAGGCGATGGCCCTGGCGCCGGGCGTGCAGACGGCCATCGTCTTACGGCGCACCGGCAGCGACGTGACCATGCGTCCTGGGCGCGACCTCTGGCTGCACGATCTCCTGGAAGGCGCTTCCCTTTACGTGGCCCCGGAGGAGGTCGAGGCCACCCACCCGCTCTACATCCTGTACACGTCCGGCACCACCGGCAAGCCCAAAGGGATCGTCCACAGCACCGGCGGATACCTGGTGTTCAACTACTCCACCTACAGGTGGGCCTTCGCCATCCGCGACGACTCCGTGTACTGGTGCACCGCCGACGTCGGCTGGGTCACGGGCCACAGCGCCATCGTCTATGCCCCCCTCATGCATGGGGCCTCGCTGGTGATGTACGAGGGCGCCCCGGACTACCCCCAGCTCGACCGCTGGTGGGAGATCATCGAAAAGTACCGCGTCACCGTCTTTTACACCTCCCCCACGGCCATCCGTATGTTCATGAGCCACAGTACGGACTGGCTGGCGCGGCATGACCTGTCTAGCCTGGAACTCTTGGGCACGGTGGGAGAGCCCATCAACCCAGCGGCCTGGAAGTGGTATTACCGCTTCGTGGGCGGCGAACGCTGTCCCATCGTCGACACCTGGTGGCAAACGGAGACGGGCGGCTTCATGATCGCCCCCGCGCCGGGCATCCAGCCGGTGCCCCTAAAACCAGGGTCGGCCGGGTTTCCCCTGCCTGGCGTGGACGCCGCCGTGGTCGATCACGAGGGCCGGGAGCTGCCGCCTGGCGAGCGGGGCCTGCTCGTCATCCGCCGCCCCTGGCCGGGCATCATGCTGGGGATCCACAACGACCCCGACCGCTACCGGCAGACCTACTGGAGCCGGTTCTCCGGGGTCTACTACGCCGGCGACTACGCTGTTCGCGATGCCGACGGTTACTTCTGGCTGCTGGGCCGGGCCGACGAGGTGATAAAGGTGGCCGGGCACCGCCTCGGCAGCCTGGAGCTGGAGAACGCCGCCGTGGGCCATCCGGCCGTAGCCGAGGCCGCAGCCGTCGCCCGCGAGGACCCCGTCAAGGGCGAGGTAATCGTTATCTTCGCCATCCTGGCAGAGGGCTACCAGCCTACGGACCGGCTGGAGGACGAGATCAAGGCTCACATGCGCCTCACCGTGGGCCCCATAGCCGTGCCGGAGCAGATCCTCTTCGTGCGCAAGCTCCCTAAGACCCGCAGCGGCAAGATAATGCGCCGGGTCCTGGCTGCTGTAGCCTCCGGTAGGCCGGTGGGCGACATCACCACCCTGGAGGACGAGGCCTCGGTCGAGGAAGTCAGGCAGGCCTATGAGGAGCTGGCGGGTTCGCTGTAGGGGCGCGACAGGCCCGGGCTAGTAGTCCCCGGCCTCTTCGCCGCCGTTCTCCTGCGCCACGAACAGCCGGTAGACGCGGTCGAAGGACTCTCTGTCCAACACCGGCTCGCGGCCGTCGTAGGCGGCGCTCTCCTGAAGCATGTCCAGGACGTCGCGGGCCGATGATGCCCGCGGGTGCAGGTGCGGGTTGCTGAACATCTTCTCCACCACGTAGTCCAGGGCCCCCTCCTGGACCAGGATCTTCCGCTGCCGGGCCGTCTGGCGAAGGATCTCCATGAACTCCTGCGGGCGCGGGTTCGGCACCAGCACCTTGTAGGGGATGCGGCGCAGAAGGGCATCATCCGCCAGCTCCCGCACCTTCAGATCGGTGCTGAACAGAAGCTGCACCCGGAAGGGCACCGTGAGCTTTTCACCGGTGACCAACGTCAGGGTGTCCCAACCGCGGTCCAGAGGTATGAGCCAGCGTGTGAGCTGCTCCCGGGCCTCCACCTTCTGGCGCCCGAAATCATCCACCACCAGAAGGCCGCCTTGGACCTTGATGTGGGGCGGCGCCTGGTAGAACCGCGACTGGGGGTCATAGGCCAGGTCCAGCACCTCGCGCCCTACCTCAGCCCCCAGGACGATGGCCGGGCGCTTGATCAGGACCCAGCGTCTGTCCACCTTGGCGTCATCCTTGTTCATGTTGAGGCCATCCAGGTCCTCCGCCATCTCGTGGATGGACTGGTCGAAGACCCGGATCACCTGGCCATAGGCGTAGATAGCGTAGGGCACCAGCATGAAGCCTAAGAGGTCCCGCGCGAACTGCTCCAAGAGGACAGTCTTGCCGTTGCCTGACGGGCCGTATAATATGGCTGCCTTGCCCGAGTAGAGGGCGCGGGCGATGGAGTCGGCCGTTTCGCTGGAGAAGACAAGGCTGTTGATGATGGACTTGATGCGGGCCCTGCCGGGGTCTTGTTTCTGAGCCAACACCCGGCGCATCACTTCGGAATACTGTTCCGCCGTGACGGGTGCGGGGCCCGCGTACCGGCTCCTCTCTAGCGCTTCCGCCACCCTCGCCCGGCCTTTCTCGGACAGGCGGTACCGGTAGTTTCCGGTGTACAGGTCCGACTGGCTGATCACCTCCAGGAGGCGCTCCTCAGCCAGAGCCGAGGCCAGCTGTTGCACGATGCTGGGGCCCAGGCCAAGGCGGCGGATGAGCTGGGCCATGGAGGGCGTGCCTGAGTAGTGCACGATCTTGAGCATGAGGTCCGTCAAGAAGGCCTTGGAGAGACCGACGTCCAAGAGGGTCTTGGGCTGGGGCGGGAACATGCCTCCGCCCGGGGCTTCCGCCTCCTCTAACGTCGTCGTCGAGGCGGCGATGAACTGAGAGAGGGAATCGGCCTCCGGCGCTGGCTTTCGGTCTGCCCGAGGGACGGGCGGGAGAGAGGATGGAATGATGGGCCTAGGTCGCGGCCGCAGGGCGGGCGAGCCAGGCGGGGCGGTACCATGCGGACCCTCGGGGTCCTCTTCCTCCTCCGGTATGAGGATCAGGGAATCGTCTTCCAGTTCGCGGTCTTTGGCCATGGTTCCCCCGCCAACCCGTTCGTCGATGCACGATAGCCGAGGCCAATAGGGCGCCTCACACAGGTAAGACGCCTATGGGCATAGCGGCGTTACGAACCGGCGGCGGCGCCTGCGGGCGCCAGGAGGGCGATTGTAGAAATCTGCACAAAGTATTGACCCTGGGCCGCGGCGAATGCTATAAGGAACTCAAACCCGTTTGCTGCGCATTGATCAGATTAATCGATGAGATAGACGAGAAAAGGATATGGACATCCCAGCCGTAGTCATCGACCGCCTCCCGCTGTACGCCAGGGCCCTTGCCAGCCTGGACAACCAGGGCCGGGATGTGGTGAGTTCTCAGGAGTTGGGCGGCCTTCTGAACGTCACCCCGGCGCAGATAAGGAAAGACCTCAGCTACTTCGGTCGCTTCGGAAAACAGGGCCGCGGCTACAACGTCCGCAAGCTGTTGGAGGAGCTGCGGCAGATTTTGGGGCTGAACCGCCAATGGAGGATGGCGCTGGTGGGCATCGGACGGCTGGGACGCGCCATCCTTGGCTACGAGGGGTTCGCGCCCCAGGGCTTCAAGATCGTCGAGGCCTTCGACTCTGACCCCCGGGTCGTCGGAAAGCAGATGAACGGCCTGGTGATCAGAGACACCAAGGACTTGGAGAAAGTGCTCAAGGAGAACCCCGTGGACGTGGGCATCGTGGCCGTGCCGGCCGAGGCTGCCCAGGAAGTCATCGACGCGCTGGTGCGCTGCGGTGTCCGCGCCATCCTCAACTATGCGCCGGTGGCGGCCCACGTGCCCCGGGACGTGCAGATCAAGCGCATCGACCCCGTCCTCGCCCTCCAGGGGATGACCTACTA
>DAOUBD010000029.1:0-36366 GCA_034432935.1 Dehalococcoidia bacterium
ACGGAGCAGGACATGGTCTCGCTGCCTGCGATGACTAATTGGGACCGCATGGCCGCCGACTACGCCATCCTGGGCCTCTCGCCGAACCACCACCCGATGGCCCTCCTGCGGCCCCAATTGCACGAGGGCGTCGTGCCCAGCCGCATGCTGGACTCGTTGCCGGACGGGGCGCCGGTGGAGGTGGCCGGCCTGGTGGTCTGCCGCCAGCGGCCGGGCACGGCCAAGGGGTTCGTGTTCCTGGTGCTGGAGGACGAGTTCGGGCTGGTCAACGTAGTCGTGCGGCCCGACCTGTACGAGCGAGAGCGGGCCCTGGTGCGGACAGAGCCGTTTGTCATCGTGCGCGGGGAGCTGCAGCGGCGGGACGGCACGGTGAACGTGGCGGCTACCCAGGTCGCCCTGCTGCGAGCGGACGGAACGCTGGCGCCAGAGGCTCACAACTTCGGGTAGCTCGCGGCGCCAGACGGCGCCGGCCGGTGCCTATCCGCCCGCGATATCGTCAGCCAGGCGCCGCAGTTCGTCCGCGCCGCCGGCCGGCAGACGCCCCGCCTCGACCCGAGCGTAGTCCTGTAACACCTGCGCCTGGTCGTCGTCCGTCATGACGCCGTCCGCCATGGCGAAGAGGACGTTGTTCTCCTTCAGGATGTGTTGGGTCAGGAGCCCGACGTACTCCTCGCAGAGCTGGGTCAGGAGTCCCCTGTCCGCCTCGGAGTACGAGTCCGTGACCTCCGATATCTGGCGCGCCAGGCGCCGCCCTTCCTCGTGCTCCGCCAGCATAACGCCTATGGGCCCTCCCTCTCGAGGGATGCCCCGCTTCTCCAGGCAGGGAAAGAGGCAGACCTCTTCCTTGCCGTGGTGGCACTTGTCGACGAAGTTTATGCTGAAGTGCACGATCTTGCGGATGCGGTCCAAGGGCGGCTCAGCGCCGTGCCGCATGGACTCGGCGATATCCCCTAGGACTTCGATCACCCGCAGGATGACCTGGTGGTCCGCCCGCAGATCGTCCGTAGCTGTAGCACCCATGGTCTCGCCCCTCACGCATCCGTAACTGTGTACGTGGAATCCGCCGGGATATCGAGGTCCCGGTCCTCGGTGATGATCTCTTCGTCGCAGCCCTGGGTTAGGATATCGTAAGACCCCGCCGCGATAGTGATGCTGACCGAGGAACCTGGCGGCAACGTCTGGTTATCCAGGTCGTCTTCGCCCCAGTTCTTGGCGCCGACGGGCGAAACGTAGGCATAACAGATCTCGAAACTGGACTGGTTATCGATCACCAGCTCCACGTCCGGGTGTTCGCCGCCAACCCAGATGGCGTCCGCGTTCTGGAACTCGCCCTCCACGGACAGGACCAGCTCGTACAGCCCATCGGCGAGCCCCGCTTCTTCGTTTATGATGCACACCCACCAACTGCCGCTGTCACCGCCTACCCACGTGTCGTCGATGACGCTGCCGCCCTCATCCATCTCGCCATCGACGAACCACTGGGCGTCCCAGCGCACGCCGTCCAGCATCCCCTCGTAGTCCCAGAAGCCGCACACCCGATCGACGCCCGACGGCAAGGCGTTGTAGACACCGGCCGGTTCGTCGCCGGTCGTGACGCCGTCACTGAACACCACGTTGTCAAAGATGATCTCGCTCGTATCCACGACGCTGCCCGGCGTGCTCTGGGGGTTGATCCCTTCGAACTGCGAGACGTACGTCTTGCCGCTGCGCGCCGCCTCGATGAGAGGCATCGCCAGGTTGACCGGCCGCATGCCGTTGATGAAGCCGCCCACGGGGACACAATCGTCCCGGTTATCCACTTGGCCATCGCCGTTCGTGTCGGCGACAAAACGGCAGTCGACGAAGTTCTCGGTATCGGCGCCGGAACCCACGATGGTCGGGACGCCGATGAGCTCTCCCGCGGCGTTCACCGCCAAGCCACCGCTGTTGCCCCCGGCGATGGTGGCGTCCGTCTTGATCCAGGCCCTGCCCCCAACGCTGCGATCCCCGGTGAACCCGCTGACGCTGCCCCTGGTGAAGGTGATGGTGTCGCCGCCGATGCCTGGGAACCCGAAGATGCGCACCTCATCGCCGATCTTGACGCTGTCGGAGTCGCCGGCGGCCACAAAGGGGAACTGCTCGTCCACAGCGTTGCCGTCGAGATCGGAGACGATGCGTATGACCGCGAGATCCAAGGCATAGTCCACGGCGACTATCTCGGCCAGGTACGCCAGCTCCGCTGGCTCGTCCGACCGGGAGGCCACGGCCACGCCTAGCGTCTCGTAATCGCCGGTGCGGTCGTCGACAACGTGGGCATTGGTAAGGATTAGGCCGTTAGACGATATGAAGGTGCCGGAGCCCGTCCAGACCGTCTTGCCGCGGGAGTCCAAGGCGTGAATTTGGACGACCGCCCGCGCCAGCTCTTCGGCGCTGGAAGCGGGCGATACGACTTCCTCCGGCGACCGGGCAGGGGCAGTGGTGGCTTTGCCGCCAGACCCGCCGCCACAGGCGCTCGCAAGAAGCAGCGCGGTGGCGGCAAGAGAGAGCGGGAACCGGCTGAGAGCCATTCTGTTACTCCTCTCGGCTAGAGAGTGCATTTGTCATAGTTTAGGCTACCGCCATCCTGCCGGAAAGGCCTCCGAGGATGGATTGACACAAGAATCCCGGCACCATAGAATTCGGTTAATCGAATACGGCTCGCCGAACCCAACTGGGCGGGGGAACCACAACACGAGAGGGGTGAAGTCGCCGAGCGCGGCGGGGCTACTTTCCAGCCCCAACCCGTCAGCTAACCCCGCAGGCGTAGGAAAGGTCTAGTCCACCCGGATCAGGCCTTTATTTTTTCGCCCGTTGGTCACGCCCCGGCACAACCAGCAAGAGGGAGGTAGCCGATCGAGCCCAAGCACCAGGCCGCCCCGCTAGCCCACGGCACCCTGACAGCGGATGCTCTCCCGCAGGTGTCGGCGGTATCAGCCTACTTTGCGCCTCGGGCCGCGGCTGTGGCCATACGCCCAGCCGATGCTGCTGGCCTTACCGCTGCGCCACCACTCGGCCTGGAACATGCCCTCCCCCGTCTGGGAGGCATCGCAGCTTCACGTTGGGCGCTCTTCAAACGGGCGCTGGAGATCGCCCCGGCGCTGATCGCCTTCACCGTCATCTCATCTCTCGTTTGGGGACCCGTTCTAATTCCTCTCCCCTTCGCGCTCTTCGTCGCTGCCTTCCAGGCCTTCTGGCTATACCGCGCCCATATGACGGGCACCCACGCCTTCAAGGGGTACCGGCTATTGCGGCGCCACGCCCGCACCGATTGGCGCCAGGCGTACGAGCAGCACCGGGCCTCCGGCGCAGCCTGCCTGGACTGGGACGATATCTATCACATCGTTATCATCCCCAACTACACCGAAGGGTTGGACAAGTTGCGGAAGTGCCTCGACTCGCTAGCTACGCAAGAGGTCGCCTCTCACATCATCGCCGTGCTGGCTCTGGAAGAGAGAGAGGGAGAAGCGGCTCGCGTACGGGCGCAGATCCTGATCGAGGAGTACGAAGGCCGTCTGGGCGGCATCTTTGCTACCTATCATCCCTGGGGTATACCCGGCGAGGTAGCAGGCAAGTCCTCCAACGAGAACTGGGCCGCCCAGCGCGCCAAGGAGCGCCTCGTGGACCAGGCTGGATTCAACATAGACCACCTCACCATCACGAGCTGTGACGCCGACACGGTTTTCGACCGCAAGTACTTCTCCTGCCTCACCTATAAGTTCGCCACGGACCCCAAGCGATACCGGCGGTTCTGGCAGGCCCCTATCTTCTACTACAACAACATCTGGGACGTACCCGCGCCTCTGCGCCTCCAACACGGCCTGAGCGGGTTGAATCACCTCGGGCGCCTGTCCCGCAGCTTTCTGAAGATGAACTTCCCCCAGTCCACCTATAGCCTCAGCCTACGGATGGCCCACGATGTAGGCTACTGGGACCCCGACGTGATCCCAGAGGACTGGCACATGTTCCTGAAGTGCTTCTACAGCTTGAACGGTGAGGTGGACACGGAAACGATGTTCACGCCCATCTATATGGATGGCATCCGGTCACGCTCCTACCTGCGCACCTTCCCGAACTACTTCGACCAGGTACGGCGCCACGCCTGGGGCTGCACCGATATCCCTTACGCCGCGGAACAGGTCCTGCGCCAGCGGCAGATGCCATGGCCCCGCCGCTTGGGCCGCCTGTGGGCCCTTTGCCAGAGCCACATCCTGTGGTCCACCCAATGGTTCCTAGTTACAGGCGGACGGGCAGTGCCGTTGTTCTTGGTCTCTCTGGGCCTGGCGGACATGCCAGATTGGTTTCCGGTGGCGTCCCGCTGGCTACTGGCTCCTTGCGCCGGGCCCCTGCTGCTGATGATTGTGTTGGACACCATCATGCGGCCTAAGCGACCCGCCACCTTCCACTGGTGGCTTTTCCCGGTGCAGTACGCCCAGTGGTTCTTTATGGCGGTGATCACCTTCTTCACCTCCGCCCTGCCGGCTCTCGACGCCCAACAACGTCTGGCCAGAGGACGGCGGCTCGAATACCGGGTAACCGAGAAAGCATAGCGGTTACCGGTCAGCAGAGCGAGCGGCCGGCCCGCCAGCCGTCAACCACGTATCAGATCACTTCGACTACGAGCGATTATCTTTCGAACTAACCTTCGCCGGCGGGCCCGGGAACGGGCCGCTTGAACACGAAGTAGCTCGTCTCCATGCGGATCAGCGGATGCACCGCGGCGATCTCCCAACCCTCTTTGCCCAGAGCGTCGAGGTAGCGCCGGACGAAGCCCGTGCGGTGCTCACCCTGCTGCCGTATGAACTCCACGCCTTCCGAGGAGATCCTCCCACGGAAGTCAACGTACGCGACCTTGTACTCCCAACCAGACATCGTCGCCTCCTTTCGCGGCGAACCGGTGGGGGCCGGCCGCCCGCCCGCTCCTATTATCCACCCGCTGCAACGCAGCCGGCACGGAAGCTCGCCCGGAAGGCCAACGGGGGCTATCCTGCGGGAAGGAGGTACCGCCATGGAGATACTACGGACGCCAGACGAACGCTTTCGGGACCTGCCCGGCTATCCCTTCGCCCCGCATTATGTTTCGGTTCCCGCCGGCGATGGCGGCGACCTGCGGATCCACTACGTAGACGAAGGACCCGCAGGAGCCGAGCCCGTCCTCTTAATGCACGGCGAGCCGTCCTGGAGCTTCCTGTACCGAAAGATGATACCCATCATCGTGGAGGCCGGCCTCCGTGCCGTGGCGCCGGACCTGCCCGGCTTCGGCAGATCCGACAAACCGGCCAGACGCGAAGACTATACCTATCAGCGCCACGTGGACTGGATGGAGGCCCTCCTTCTTCGCCTCGACCTGCGGAATATCACCCTCGTCTGCCAAGACTGGGGTGGGCTCATTGGGCTGCGGCTAGTGGCGGCCCACCCAGACCGCTTTAGCCGGGTTGTGGCCGCTAACACGTTCCTCCCCACTGGCGACAACCCGCCGGGAGAGGCGTTCTTGCGCTGGCGGCAGTTCTCCCAGACGGTGCCGGACTTTCCCGTGGGGCGCATCGTGAACGGAGGTTGTGTGACGGAGCTGCCCCCGGAGGTGATCGCCGCCTACGACGCGCCCTTTCCCGACGAGAGTTACAAGGAGGGCGCCCGCCAGTTCCCCCTCCTGGTGCCCATCTCGCCGGATGACCCGGCCGCACCTGCCAACCGCAAGGCCTGGGAGGTGCTGCGCGGATGGCAAAAGCCTTTCCTGACTGCCTTCAGCGATTCCGACCCCATCACCAGGGGCGGCGACCGGGCCTTTCAGGCGCTGGTGCCAGGGACCAGGGGGCAGCCCCACAGGACGATTGCGGGCGCAGGCCACTTCCTACAGGAAGACAGGGGCGAGGAGCTAGCCCGGGTGGTGGTGGAGTTCGTGCGGAGTACGGAGGCCGGCTAGAGCTTCAGAGGACGGCTACGCCTCTCGCTGGCGGGCCAGGTAGTCCAGGATGAAGGGGTTGGCCTGACGCTCGAAGCCTATGCGGGTCTCTCTCATGTGGCCAGGCAGGACGATGGTGTCGTCAGGCAAGACGAGAAGCTTCTTGACGATGCTCTCCATCTCCTGCCGGTAATCACCTCCCGGCAGATCGGTCCTGCCGATGGAGGCCTGGAACAGGGTGTCGCCGCTGAACAGCATCCCTTCCGTATAGAAGGAGACGCTGCCGGGCGTGTGGCCGGGGGTGTGGATGACGCGGAGCTTGACTCCCGCTACCTCCACCTCGTCGCCATCCGAGAGGAAGGCGTCTGGTTCCGGGGGTGGGTCTACCCGTTGGCCAAGCAAGGCGGCGGCGCTGGCGGCGGCGCTACGGGCGATGGGAAGGTCACCTTGGTGCAGAAGGAACTTGGCGCCGGTCTCGGACTGGATACCGCGTACGCCCAGGATGTGGTCAATGTGGGCATGGGAGTTGGCGATGAGCTTGATCTTGACACCCATGTCCCGGGCCAGGGCCAGGATCTCCTGGGGCTGATCGCCAGGGTCGATGGCTATCGCCTCCCCCGTTCTGCGGGACCCTATGATCCAGCAGTTCTCAGCAAAAACCCCCACCACAATCCCACGAACGATGATCTCGCTCACCTGGGGTTCAGCCATCGGTGTTTCTCCTCGCCACAGGTGGTTTCGCCACCCCAGCCGTCAAGCGCAGGTGGCAAGTGTCGTTCAAGCGCAGGAGAGTCGCCCGTCCCGCGCCGCGGAAACCTTCGAACTCTAGCTCCGTTAAAGATGCGTTATCGATGCGAAAGGGGATGGGCCGGCTGTAGACCCTCCCTAGAAACTCCATGACAAGCGCTACTATGGGCCCGGCATGAGTGACTAAGACAACAGCCTCATCGCCAGGATGCCGGCTCAAGACCTCCTCCGCAGCGGCCTTCACCCGCTCCCGAAAGGCCGCGCGGCCTTCTTCGCCCGGATAGCTGGGGAACTCCGGGCCATCACTGGCGAGGGCCTTCACGACATCCGGGGCCCGCTGGCTTATCTCCGGCCAGGTCAACCCAGAGAGGGTTTCACCAAAGTCGTACTCCTGAAGGCGGTAATCGGGTACCGGCTCCAGGCCACAGGCGTTAGCGATGATGGCGGCGGTATCGAGGGCGCGGCGGACGGGGCTGGTGTAGACCGCCGCGGGGTTGACGGCTGCCAGACGCCGGGCCACCTGCTGGGCTTGGGCGACACCCCGCGGGGTCAGGGGGAACTCGCGGCGGCCCTGGAGACGGAACTCTACGTTCCCCTGGGACTCACCGTGGCGGACGAGAAAGAGGCGCACTTACAAGCTCACCCTCCGGCGGCACGTGCGGCAAGACCAGCGCTGGTAAGACTTAGGCGGCCATCCGCCGGACTCTTCCCGAAAGACCCACACGTCGAGAGCCGCAAATGCGGTCTCGATGATCCACCGTAGCCTGGCCTTAGGCAGTTCCTCAACATCCCACGAGCGGCTGCCGCAACGCTTGCAGGGCGGGCCGTTCTCTAGCAGGCGCCCACTGGCGGGCGGCGGCGCACTGGTAGCCACTTAGCGGACGAGTTCCAAGAGCTGGTGCAGCATTCGCGCCGTGGCGCCCCAGATGCGGTGCCCGTTATAGGAGAATGCTGGCACCAGCACCTCCCGGCCCTGGTGCTGGCGCACCTCCAGCTCCATATTGGCTTCGTCCAGCAGAAAGCCCAGGGGAACCTCGACCACGCGCGCCACTTCGCGTTCGTTGAGGATGTATGGGTACTGACAGTCGTAGCACAGTTGACCGACGTACGGAGTCACACGGAAGTTACTGATGGTCACCATGTCGTCCAGCTGTCCGATGATGCGGACGTGTTCTGGCTGTACCCCGATCTCCTCGAAGGTCTCCCGCAGGGCGGTCGCCTCCAGGGATTCGTCATCGTCATCGCAGGCGCCCCCAGGGAAGGAGATCTGCCCTTTGTGGTGTTCGACGTGGTTTGTCCGCTCGGTGAAGACCACCGAGGGCTCCCCGTTCCAACTGGTCAGCAGAATCAGGACCGCCGCCGGCGCCGCCGCCGGATGATCAACCCGGCGGGGGGTGTACTCGGCTAGGGCCTGACGCACCCTCTCCAGCAGATCTTCTCCACCCATGCTAATTCAATTCTACCCCTGCCCCGGCAGGGCCGTCACGTTAACTCCAGGCTCGCGCGCACCTGTGCCATCTTCTCGCGGAAGCTCAACAGATCGAAGACAGACCAACCGCGGACAGCGATCTTGCGCAGGTGATTGTAGATGTCGCGCCGCAGGTCTAGCAGCGCATCGGCGCCGGGCTGGCAGACCACGTCTTCCACTACCTCTAGCGTCTGCTCCAGCACGGCCCTGAGAGCGTTATTCCGTTCGGTCAGCTTGGAAATAGCCAAGGAGCCCTCCGGTGGGAGCGCCAGCACGTCCCCAATCTTATGGACGACGGCGGACACCTGCTCGTTGCTCTCTGCCGCTGGCCCGAGCGCCCCTTGCGCCCGCGCCAGAAGGTCTGCCAACGCCTGGTTGTCGCGGTGCAAGTGATCCGCGGCGCCATCCCACTCGGCCACAAGGGACTCGATGAGCATCTGCGATACCTGGGCTACATCCTGGGCGAACAGTGTCTGGAGCTCAGGGAGGATGTTCTGCATGATGGCGGCCTGGAGGCCGCGCAGAGACTCAGTGGCGTTCGGTCTCATCTTTTCAAACCCCCATCAGGTCGATAATCTCCAGCTCCAAGCGGCCGATGTTACGCCCCAGGAGGGCCATCATGATGCTTCTCGTCCGCCCATCGCAGAAGGACCTGGCGCCGGTTATGAAGATGGCGGCCAGCTTCACGTTGCCGAGGACCTCCCAGAAGCGCACTGCCTCCTCATCCACTTTCAGGCCGGATGCTTCCTCATACATGCGGTAGTACTCGCGACGATCCACGAGGCCGCCGATGCGCTCGTCCCCAGCCCAGCGCCAAGGCCGGATGCATGCCCAGGCCACATCTTCCATCGGATCGCCGAGGTGCACCATCTCCCAGTCCAGGATGCCGCGGATGCGGCCCTGATAATCGCAGAGAAAGTTTCCGGTCCGATAGTCGGCGTGCACCAAGACGATCTTTTGGGCGGGAGGCGGAAGGTGGCGGCGCATCCAGCGAAAGGCCCCGCGCAGGACGGGCTGCGGCTCCAAGGTGTCCTTGGCGACCACCTGTTCCCACTTTTCGATCTCCATGATGCCGCAGGCGCTGGGGTCTGGCGGGACGCCCAAGAAGTCCAGCCCCAGCGCCCGCCAGTCCAGATGGTGGATCCGTGCCAAAATGTCCACGAAGTCCTGGGCGATCTGGGAACGGAGCTGGTAGAAACGCGGGTCCATCACGATCTTCTGGGGGCTGGTCTCACAGCCATCGATGCGCTCCATGACAAAGAAGGGACGGTCCAACCACGAGGCGTCCTGCTCCAGCCAGTACATCTTGGGCACAGGGATCCCATGCTTTCCCACAGCCTCCATGACCCTAAACTCCAGGTCTCGCTCGGTCTCCAACAGGCTGGCGTCAGGATCGCGGCGGAGGATGAAGCCCCGCCGCTGCTCCACGCCACCCTCCTGCCAGCGGGCATCGAAGGACCAGGTCTCGCGGGAGGCGCCACCCGGTATGCGCTGAAGGTCGCTTACAGCGATACCTTCTGCCGATGGGAGCTTGGTCTTGAGATAGGCCTCTATCCTTTCCAGCATCTTCGCCTCTACTGCACACAAGGGCGAGGGGGCAGCCGGCGTTCTGGGGGCCCATTCGGAGATGGTGGGCCCGGCAGGATTCGAACCTGCAACCAACCGGTTATGAGCCGGTCGCTCTGCCCTTGAGCTACGGGCCCGCCAAGCGGATTGTATACCCGATGCTTAACCGTATCAACCGCCGCTCTTCTGTAACGGTGCCTCCCGCGCTGCCGTCTCACCCAAGGAAGGCAGCACTACTTATGTCCGCAACGGCAAAGCAACCGAGGTTACAGAATTGACGAAACCGAGCGATTTTAGCCCCCAAAAGGCGCTGGAAGTAAGCAGCCAACGTCAGATCAACCGTCATGTCTGGATGCTGCGCGCAGCCGGCGCCGTCCTTCTCGTAATGGGTTGGGGCGCCGTGTCCCTCCTGAACCCGAATACGACCCAAGTGGCCGTGGACACGGCGGTCTTTGTGGCCATCGGCCTGTACGGCTTTCTCGCTGCCGCCCAGAGCCGACGGGCAGCCATCAACATGGAGCGCAAGCTCCGCCTCGGTCTATTGGTCCACAACATGGAGCTGGAAAACATGGCGATGCGGGACGAGCTGACGCAGCTCTTCAACCGCCGCTACTTCTTCGAACGTCTGGAACGCGAACTGGAGACCGCCCAGGGCTTTCAAAGGCCCCTGGCCGTGATGGTCATCGACATTGAAAATATGCGGGAGGTCAACGCCATCTACGGCTATCGCACAGGCGATGCTGTCTTGGCAGCGTTCGGGAGCTTCGTCTTAGGCTGCATCCGGGGCAGCGACGTGCCCGCCCGCATCGGTGGCGACGAGTTCGCGATCATCCTGCCGGATACGCCAGAGAGCGCGGCTGGCATGTTGATGGACCGCCTAATGCAGCGTCTAGCCGGGGCCGACCTCATGCAGGACCACGACGTCGGTCTGCGGATCTCGGCATCCTTCGGCGTATCCGGCTACCCCTGGGGAGGGCAGACGGTGGACGCCATCGTCCAGGCGGCTTTGGCCTCCATGGAGGCCAACCGGCAGGCCCGCTACCTTCAGCCTGGCTTCCAGGGGGAGCCACCTACAGAAGGCAGCATGCCGCCCATTTTCCTCAGGAAGGCCGACCCGGAGTAGCCGAGCGGCAGGCGGAAAACTCGGCGGCTCAGGCGAGGCCGTGCTTGCGCACCAGGGCTTCGACCCGGGCGATATCGGAGTAGACACGGTGGCGCAGCCCCTCCCGCTGTTCCGGCGGCACCGGCGAAGTCGGCGTGGACACCAGCGCCCCAAACTGAACGCCCACGATCTGCCACAGTGCGATGGCCACAAGCTCCGAGCCGTAAAGCCACTCCTCCCGGTCAATGGGCCTTCCCAAGTTGCGCTCCAGCTCGTCCAAGTAGTGGGCCACTAGCTCCTCAACGTTGGGCGGCTGCTGATAGTTCAAGAATCGCCCCACGTCCGCGGAGGAAAGCCCCTCGCCCACGATCTCCCAGTCTATGACCACGGTCTGGGGCCCGTCGGGGCCGTCGCGAATCCCCAGATTCCTGTTATCGAAATCGTAGTGGCAGAGGGTGCGCGGCAAGGGCCGCACCTTCTCCAAGAGGCGCTCCGGCTCCCGGTACAGCGCTTCTACCCAGCCACGCGTCCCCTCATCCAGGGAGTGTAGCAGTCTCAGGACCCCCTCTTGCAGCCAGGGCCACTTACCAACGATATACTGGGAGGCCTCCGAGGGGTGTTTCATTCCGTCCATTATGTCCACTACGCAGCGGTAGAAGTAGTCCACTGGCCGCTCCAGCCCCATCAGCCAGGGGTAGTTCAAGACGTCCCGTCGCTCCCAAAACGCTGCATGGAAGGCCGCCAGGTGCGAGAGGATGGTACGGAGCGTGGCATCGTCGAGCGCCTCCGTCATGCCCAGACGGGCCATGTCCTCCCGCACGTCCTCTACGAAGGCCCAATACTGGTCCCGCTCCGGGCGGTGGATCACGTGGATGTATGGCACATGGAACGAGCGAGGCATCATGCCGTAGAGCCCCGCCTCGAAGGCCCGCAGCTCGCGATGATCGGTGTCGCCGGTCAGCATCATGACGGCATCCATCCGCGGCAATACGCGAAGTATCATGGTGGACCTGCCAGGCCCGGCGGCGCCCCTGTAGTCATATGCGATCTCGAAGAACTCCTTGTCCCCGAATCGCGGGAACTCGAAGGGATCGGGGTTGATGGTGAAGGCCGTTACCTCCAAGCTGGAGTCTCCGTGGACCTTCGCCGCTAACCAAGACAGGTATTCGGCGTTGATCTCCCCGAGGGACGCCGGCTCTTGTGACTCCATGGACATCGCCTCCTTACGGACGACAAACCGCACCCCGACCCTTCGTCTTGGTGCCCCCGGGTAGACTATCCGGGCGGGCCGCCTTCCTCTGCCAGAAAGTCCAGCACCGCGCGCATCACAGCGTCAAGCTGGTCGTGGTGCACCCAATGCCCCGCCTTCTCGATAACCACGGAACGCCGGTTCCTGATGACGGAGCATCGGCCGTCCTTGTCGGGGTCCAGGGCCCAGCTTTCGGCACCCCGGATCAACAGAGTGGGCGCTGTGATCTGGGCCCAAATGTCGCGGGCGTCCTCCAGGTTGAATCCGTAAGGGGAATGTATCCTGACGTAGTTATCGAACTTCCAGGAGTACGTGCCATCTTCGTTGCGGCGCGTACCGTACAGGGTGAGATGCCGAGCCATCTCTGGCGTGAGGTGAGGGTTGGCTTCCATCATCCTCCGGGTAGCATCCTCCAAAGTGGCATAGCGGCGGGGCTTGCGCCGCTCCATCTCATGCATGTGGTCGATCCACTGGCGCATTCGCAGGTGGGCTGGCGGGATGGTGAAGACAGGGGGCCCCCAACCCTCGATGGCGATCACCTTGGCGACGTTCTCCGGGTAGATGCCCGCATACTGAAGAACGATGGCGCCACCTAAGGAGTGGCCCATGACGGTAAGGGGCCGTGGCAAGCCGTTGGCCAAGGTAGCGACGTCCAATACAAACTCCGGAAGGCTGTACATGCCACCGATGGCCCAGGCGCTGTCGCCGTGGCCCCGGAGGTCCGGAGCATAGATCGTGTACCAAGGACTCAGCCTCTCCGCCACGAAGTCCCAGTTGCGGCAGTGGTCCTGCCCCCCGTGGACCAACAGCAGGCTGGGCTTCGGCCTGCCGTCATCCCCCCAAACGACGTAGTGCATCCGCAGGCGTTGCGATTCGTAGTATTCAGATCGTGGCTCAAGGACGGGCATCAGGGCTCCTTCTGTAACATCTCGAAGACTGTGCTGTAGATGCTAGT
Organism: Dehalococcoidia bacterium; assembly: GCA_034432935.1. Taxonomy (GTDB): domain Bacteria; phylum Chloroflexota; class Dehalococcoidia; order SM23-28-2; family RBG-16-64-32; genus DAOUAG01. The sequence continues at coordinate 13,005 of DAOUBD010000029.1, forward strand.
CTCGCTGCCTGGGATAAGGAAAGCGCCGCAGACTTTCTCGTAGAAAGAGGCCGGGCCTACGCCGCCGATGATGGCGTAAGCGTATCCCACCTCCCGCATGGACTCCAAGCAGCGCAGGAGGAGGGCTGCGCCGATGCCCTTCCCCCTGAACTCCGGCAATACGCCTGTAGGACCAAAGAAGCCGCGCCGGGAGCACTCGTACGCGGCAAAACCGACGATGCGGGGGCCCCTGGTGGCCAGGTAGGCGGTGATCGGCCAATGGATGAAGGCCCGGTCCGCCTCCACGCCCCAGAGAGGGTTGAAGTTACTCGTCACGAATGACCTCATGCGATCTCTGTCCCACGGATCGGCCCGCCGGACGGCGACGCCCTCGGCCTCCGCGCGACGGATGTAAGGCCCGGGATCGGGCAAATCGTAGAGACGGACGAGCATATCAGGCATGGCGCGGTTATAATATCAAAACGCTGCCCGGCCGGCGGGCAGGCAAGGAGACCCCAAGGTGGCATATCTGAAGGTGCGGGTCACGCCACGGGCCCGCGGCAACAGCGTCGAGGGTTGGTCTGGTGATGTTCTGCGCATCCGGGTGCAGGCGATACCGGAGCGAGGGAAGGCCAATGAGGCCGTATGCCGGCTCCTGGCGGAAGCCATCGGCGTCCCGGCATCCCAGGTCACCCTACGCAGGGGCGAATCGTCGCGAGAGAAGCTTCTCTTCATCGACGGCCTGAGCGACGCAGAGCTGAGACGCCGTCTTCCAGGCCGGGCCTGACCGCCCTTATTCGAACTCCCAGACTCCGCCCTCCTTGAAGGCCTTCAGCACCCGGCGCGCCACCACCATCCTGTGCACCTCATCGGGCCCGTCATAGATGCGGGCAGCGCGGGCCGCCCGGTACATCGACTCCAACGGGGTGTCCCCGGAGACGCCGAGGGCGCCGTGCACCTGGATGGCCCGATCGATGACATCATGGAGGATCTTGGCGCCGAAGAACTTGATGAGGGAGATCTCGACTCGCGCCTCGCTGCCCTGGTCGATCTTATGGGCGGCGTGGAGGGTCAGGAGGCGCGCGGCCTGGATTTCGGCCACGGAATCGGCGATCCAGTTCTGGACCGTCTGCTTCTCCGCCAGGGTGCTGCCGAAGGCCACCCTTTTCAGAGAGTAGCGGCACATGAGCTCGAAGGCCCTCTGCATCTGCCCCAGCCATCGCATGCAGTGATGGATGCGCCCGGGGCCCAGACGCTTTTGGGCGATGCGGAAGCCATCGCCGGGGTTCCCCAGCGTGTTGGTTATCGGGACCCGCACGTCCCGGTAGATGATCTCGCAATGGTTGCCCGCCGTCTCGCCCATCACCGGAACGTTGCGGACGATCTCCACGCCAGGGGTGTCGGCAGGCACGATGATCTGGCTCATACGGTTGTGCACGGGGGCGTCCGGGTCCGTAACAGCCATAACGATGAAGAAGGCGGCACCAATGCCTCCGCTGGTGAACCACTTGTGGCCGTTGATGACCCAGTCGTCGCCATCCCGGACGGCCCTTGTCTGGAGCATGGTGGGGTCCGCGCCGGAGACCTCGGGTTCGGTCATTGAGAAGCCGGAATGGATCTCTCCGGCCACCAGCGGTTTCAGCCAGCGCTCCTTTTGCTCCTCGGTGCCGAACTGCCACAGGATCTCGGCGTTGCCGGAGTCGGGGGCCTGAGCCCCGAAGGCCCGAGGGGCGAAGGGGCTGCGACCCAGGATCTCGTTGATGTACACGTAGGGCAGGAAGCCGATTCCCATGCCCCCGGCCTCAGCGGGAAGGTGGGGCGCCCACATGCCCATGGCCTTGACACGGCCCTGGAGCTCCTTCCACAGAGCCGTGTGATCCTTCGTCTCGTCTGCCAGAAACTCCTCATTGGGATAGATATATTGGTCCATGAAGTCGCGGACCTTTTTGCGCATCTCCCGTATCTCGGGCGTTAACGTAAAGTCAGGCATGACACCTCCTCCTAGCGCGGCGCCAGGTCTCTGACGGCCGCTATGCTCTGGCCCGCCTGCTCTTCCGGATCCTGGGTCGTTGGCACGATGGCTAACACCGGCGTAGTCACCCCGGCCCGGACGTAGGCCTGAATCCTATCCACTATCCGCTTGCTGTCGCCCCAAACCAGGATCTCGTCGACGGTCTCGTCCGGCACGAGGCGCACCGCCTCCCGGCGGTCGCCCCTCGTCCAGGCTTCCATCACAGGTTGTAGGGAAGGGCCGCGGCCCAGCCAGCGGTGGAAGGCGTAGTAGACGGGCGTCGTTAGGTAACCAGCGATAGCGAACTTCCCCACCCGGCGGGCGGTGGCTTCATCGGCCGTAGGAACCACGAAGATGCGGCAGACGACGTCCAGGGAGTTGGGGTCGCGCCCCGCGGCCACAGCAGCCTCGCGGGCCAGAGCCACCACTCTGGCCGCATCTTCCGGCGAGAGCCAGTTGATGATCACGCCATCGGCTGAGCCCCCGGCCAGGGCCAACATTCGAGGCCGGAGGGCGGCTACGTAGACGGGTGGCGGCGATGCGGGTGGCCGCGCCAGGCGCAGGCCGTCTACCCGGAAGGATTCTCCGGTAAAGGAGACCTTACCGCCGGCAAAGGCCTGGCGCAGGAACTCCAGGACGTCCCGCACCCGGGCCAAGGGGCGCCTGAGCGGCACCCCATTCCAGGCCTCGACGATGGCTGGGGAGCTGCTGCCGATCCCCAGGCAGAACCGTCCGGGCGCGGCCTCAGCCATGGCCGCGGCGGCCATAGCCAGGAGGGCCGGCGTGCGGGTGAAGACGTTGGCGATGGCGGTCCCCAGCCGCATGCGGCTGGTCCAGGCCGCCGCCAAGGCCAAGGGTACGAAGGCGTCGGCGCCGTTGACCTCCATGGACCAGGCATCGGTGTAACCAAGGGCCTCAGCTTCCCGCAGGACATCCTGGTGGGAGGCCAGCGGCAAGCCGTCCAGGGGGAAGGTGATGCCCCAACGCTGGCTCATGGAGTGAAACGCGGCTCCCGTTTCTCCAGAAAGGCCCGCACTGCCTCGGCATGCTCCGGAGAGCGCCGCATCTCCCGTATGGCGAACCCCTCGAAGGTCACGACCCGGCGCAGGTCGTCCTGGACTGCGTTGTCGTGGATGAGCCGCTTGGCGGCCCAGGCGGCCGTGGCCGGGTTGGCGGCGATCTCCTGGGCCAGGGCCATGGCTTCGTCCATCAGCGTCTCGTGGGGAACCACGCGGTCGACAAGGCCCCGGGCCTTCGCCTCTTCCGCGTCGATGATGCGGCCGGTAAGGGCGAGAAAGAGGGCGTTGCCCATTCCCGCCACCTGCGGCAGGTAGCGCGTGCTCCCGCATTCAGGGGTGAGGCCCACCTTGACGAAACGGGCCGAGAATTTCGCTCGGTCCGAGGCGATGCGGATGTCGCAGGCAAGGGGCATGGTCAGACCGATGCCGATAGCGTGGCCGTTTATGGCGGCGATGGCTGGCTTGGCGCGGCTCAGGGCTATGGGCACCTCCGGGCTGCCCTCCCTGGACGCGAGAGGCGCCGGGCCGCTGTCCCCGGCCCGAGGGGCAAGCGCCTCGGAGAAGGAGGCGATGTCCCCGCCAGCGCAGAAGGCCCTGCCAGCCCCGGTAATCACTATAACGTGCACCTGCCGGTCAGCGGACGACTCCTCGAGAGCCGCAAGGAACTCGCGTTCCATACGAGGGCTCCAAGCGTTCAGCTTTTCCGGCCGGTTGAGGGTGATGAGGGCAACGTTGCCCTTCTGTTCGTAAAGGATCTCCTGGTAGGACGCAGTCATGATACCGCCTGGGCATGAGGCCCGCCGAGGGAAAATGTAGCACAGGCGGGGCCGTTAGGTCGCGCCCAGCACCGAGGGTCAGGCGGAGGGGCGCGGCAGGGCGCGCTTCACGCGCCCCTCCAGGGGCCGGCCGACGATCTCCTCGGCAAGCCAGGCCGCCTCCAATAGAGCGTCGAGGTCGATGCCGGTCTCGATACCCATGGCATGGAGCATGGCCACCATGTCCTCTGTCGCCACGTTGCCGGAGGCGCCGGGCGCGTACGGGCAGCCTCCCAACCCGCCGACGGAGCCGTCGAACTGGGTAACCCCGGCCTGCATGGCGGCCACCACGTTGGCCAGGGCCATGCCACGGGTGTCGTGGAAGTGCAGGCGGAAGGGCACCCCGGGGAACTGAGCCAAGAAGCGGGACGAGAGATCGAAGACCTGCCGGGGGTTGGCTACGCCGATGGTATCGCCAAAGGCGATGGCAGCAGCGCCCAGGTCGCAGAACTCCCTGGCGATGGCGAAGACGGCGCCGGGGTCCACGGCGCCCTCGTACGGGCAGCCGAAGGCCGTGGCAACGTAGCCGCTCCAGGGGATCCCGGCGTCTCTTGCCATGGCCGCTACGTTCCTGACGGACTGGAGGGTCTCGGCGACGCTGCGGTTGAGATTGGCCTTGTTGTGGGACTCGCTGGCGGAGACCACTACGCCGATTTCGTCGACGCCGGCGGCGATGGCGTTGCGGGCTCCTACCTCGTTGGGCACCAGGGCCAGGTAGGACACGCCTGCGCGGCGCCGCACCCGCTGCATGACCTCGGCGGCGTCGGCCATCTGAGGGATGGCCTTGGGGTGGACAAAAGATGCGGCCTCGATGCGGGTGAGGCCAGTGCTGGACAACCGGTCGATAAGGGCCACCTTCTGCTCCAGCGGGATAAGGCGTCGCTCGTTCTGGAGGCCATCCCGTGGCCCCACCTCCGTTATGACGACTCGTTGGGGCCAGTTCATCCCGGCGTCTCCTTCTCCAGCTCCACCAGGGGAGCGCCTTCGGCGACACGCCCACCCTCGGCGCAGTAGACCTTTCGGACGATGCCGTCGTGCGGGGCCTCGATGGCGTGCTCCATCTTCATCGCTTCGATCACCACCAGCGTCTGGTGAGCACGAACCCGCTGGCCGGGCCGCACCAGCACCTTCAATACGAGCCCGGGCATAGGGGCGGTCAGCCCCTGCTGGTGGTGCACTCCACCGCCAGCCACATGCTTCTCCCCTACCGCCCACTCGAAAGCGAAGCTCCGCCCTCCTGTCTCCACCTCTAACCCGCGCGCTGAACGCCGAACCAAAGCCGGGGTTGTACGGCCGTCCCTCTCGATCAACACCCGCCCGTCAGCCGCTGCCGCCAGCCTCACCCGGACCTCGCGCCCCGAAAGCCTCACATCCCACTCGTTGGGGGCGCCAGGGATGCGGCGAGCCTCAATGTGGTAGGCGGCGCCGGCGTGACGCAGGGCGAAGGAGAAGAGGCCCCCAGGCCGCCATGGTCCCGCGGCGTGCCACGGGTCCGGCCCTGCGCCCACTCCCAAGACGATGGCTCCGAACGCAGCCAAGAGGGATTCATCGCTTGCGGTGGGCACCAAGGCCTCCGGGCTGAGCCTCGCCTCCAGGAAGTCGGTGGTGACGCCGCTAGTCCGGAAGTCGGGGTGGCCGATAACCGCCCGCAGAAGCGCCAGATTGGTACGGACGCCCTCTATCCGATAGGATGCCAGGGCCGCTTCCATTCGCTCGAGGGCCTCCCGTCGGTTCCGGCCCCAGGTCAGCACCTTCGCCAGCATCGGGTCGTAGTAGGTGCTGACCTCGTCGCCCGCGTAGGTGCCAACGTCGTTGCGGATCCCCTCGCCAACGGGCGGCTCGAACCGGGTGATCCGCCCCGGGCTAGGGCGATAGCCCTTGAGAGGGTCCTCAGCGTAGATCCGGCACTCGAGGGCGTGACCGGCACAGGTTACGCCATCTTGGCCGAAGGGCAGCCGCTCCCCAGCCGCGATGGCCAACTGGAGGGCCACCAGGTCCAGTCCCGTGACCAGCTCCGTGACTCCGTGCTCCACCTGGAGTCGCGTGTTCATCTCCATGAAGTAGAAGTTGCCGTCGGGGTCCAGCAGGAACTCCACGGTGCCGGCGTTGGTATAGCCCACGGCCCGGGCCGCCTCCACGGCTGCCTCCCCGAGCCGCCTGCGGAGGTCCGGGCTTACCGCCGGGGAAGGGGATTCCTCTACGACCTTCTGGTGGCGCCGCTGGACGGAGCAGTCGCGCTCCCCGAGGTGGACGGTGTTGCCGTAGTGGTCGGCCAGGACCTGCACCTCGATGTGGCGGGCGCCGACGATGGCGCGTTCCAGCATGAGCCTGCCGTCACCGAAGGCCCTGTCTGCCTCACGGCGCGCGCTCTCCAGCGCCTCCCGCAAGCGATCCGGCGATTCCACCAGCCGCATCCCCCGTCCGCCACCACCGGCCGCGGCCTTTACCATGACCGGATATCCGATCTCCATCGCCCTGGTCTCCAACACCGCCAGGTCGCCGTCGAAGCCGTCGTAGCCGGGGACGATGGGCACGCCCCGGGAGGCAACCAGCCTGCGGGCAGCCGCCTTGTCGCCCATCGCCCGCATAGCCTCAGGGGCGGGGCCGATGAAAACGATACCGGCGTCGGCGCAGGCCTGGGCGAAGTCCGGGTTTTCGGCCAAGAGGCCGTATCCTGGGTGGATCGCCTCGGCGCCAGTATCCCGCGCCGCCCGGATCAGAGCCTTTATCTTCAGATAGCTGCTGGAGGGGGGAGAGGCGCCGATGTGCACTGCCTGATCTGCCTCCAGCACGTGAAGGGCCTTCCGGTCCGCGTCGGAGTATACCGCGACCGTCTCGACGCCGAGAGAGCGGCAGGTGCGGGCTATGCGTACCGCGATCTCCCCCCGGTTGGCGATCAGAACTCGCTTGAACATAGGACAGAAAACGACATTACATCCGGAAGACGCCAAAGTTTGTTTCGGGAAACGGGGCGTTCAGGGCCGCGCTCAACCCCAGGGCCAACATCAGCCGAGTATCCAGTGGATCGATGATGCCGTCGTCCCACAGTCGCGCGGTGCTGAAGTAGGCGTTGCCCTCCCGCTCGTACTTTTGCTGGATGGGACGCATGAACTCTTCCTGCTCCTCCCGGGTCATATCCCGCCCCTCGGCGCGCAGGTTTTCCAGGCGGACCGACAGGAGGACACTCGCCGCCTGCTGACCACCCATGACGCTAATCTGAGCGTTGGGCCACATCCAAAGGAACCGTGGGGAGTAGGCCCGGCCGCACATGGCATAGTTGCCGGCACCGAAAGAGCCCCCGATGATAACCGTGAACTTGGGAACCTCGGCGGAGGCCACGGCCGTTACCATCTTGGCCCCGTGTTTGGCGATGCCCTCATGCTCATACTTCTTGCCCACCATGAACCCGGTTATGTTTTGGAGAAAGAGGAGAGGTATCTTGCGGCGGGAGCAGATTTCAATGAAATGCGCCCCCTTTAGGGCACTCTCGGAGAAAAGAATGCCGTTGTTGGCCAGGATGCCTACTGGGAACCCCATGAGTCGCCCGAATCCACAGACCAGCGTGTGACCGTAGGCCGCCTTGAACTCATGAAACCGGCTGCCATCGACGATCCTGGCGATCACCTCCCGGACGTCGAAGGAGCGGCGCAGGTCGGCTGGGATGATGCCGTAGAGATCGGCAGGATCGTGCAGAGGGTCTTCCGGAGGCGAGATGGGCCATGGTGGCGACTTTGCGTTCTGCCCGAGGTTGGCGACGACACTGCGGGCGATGGCCAAAGCTTCATCATCGTTGGCGGCGAAGTGGTCGGCGACGCCAGAGATCTGCGTGTGCACCTCGGCTCCGCCCAGCTCTTCGGCGGAGACCTCCTCGCCCGTAGCCGCCTTCACCAAGGGCGGCCCGCCCAGGAAGATAGTGCCTGTGCCCTCCACAATGATGGTCTCGTCGCTCATCGCGGGGAGATAGGCGCCGCCAGCGGTGCATGAGCCCATCACCACAGCGATCTGGGGGATGCCCAAGGCCGACATACGCGCCTGGTTGTAGAAGATGCGGCCGAAGTGGTCTCGGTCGGGAAAGACATCCGCCTGGAGAGGCAGGAAGGCTCCCCCGGAGTCCACCAGGTAGATGCAGGGCAGGCGGTTCTGCTCAGCGATCTCCTGGGCCCGGACGTGCTTCTTCACCGTCATCGGGAAGTAGGTGCCCCCCTTGACTGTGGCGTCATTGGCGATGATCACCACCTCGCGGCCGCAGACTCGGCCGACGCCGGTGACGATGCCGGCGCACGGGGCATCGTTGTCGTACATGCCCCAGGCCGCCAAGGGGCTCAGCTCCAGGAAGGGCGTGCCTGGGTCCAGAAGACGGTCGATACGCTCGCGGGCCGTGAGTTTCCCCCGGGACCGGTGGCGCTCCACCTGATCTTTCTCCCCCCCAGCCCGCACCCTTAGAAGGGCGGCCTGAAGCTCCTCCACCAGGCCCCGCATCCGGTCCCGGTTCGCCTCGAACTGACGGTCGGCCCGGTTGACGGTGCTGGCCAGCACAGGGAGAGGCTGCCCTTCCAAGAATGCGGATGCCTCGGCCTCCGCCGGTGACCTCATAGGGGTATGCGCCTAGAGAAGGGAACTAAGGAACGAGCGTTCACGCTGCAAGCTTAGCACAGGCCAGGCCCGTCCAAAACAGGGGCATCGAGGGGATGCGGAACTATGCCCGGGGCGCGAAACCGGCTAAGCTTTTGGGGAGGGCTTTGGTGCGGGCGCCCACGACGCTGTACGGCCAGGAGGAGGCAAGGCAGTGCTGACCCGCTTCGACGACTACCCCATCCACCAGACCCCAGAACCCGTCGCTCACCCCGCCTCTAGCGACCGCAACGTGTACGACCGCTACTGGTTCAACGGATACTCCGCAGATGGCAACTTCTATTTCGCGGTTGGCATGGGGCTCTACCCGAACCGCGGCATTCTCGACTGCGGCTTTAGCCTCGTGCGCCATGGCGAGCAGCACGCCTTTCACGCCTCACGCCGGGCGCCCGGCGAGCCCAGCGACACGGCCGTGGGCCCCTTCCGCATCGAGGTGCTGGAGCCGATGCGCAAGGCGCGCGTCGTCCTTGAACCCAACGATACGGGGATGGAGTGCGACCTTACCTTTACGGCCCGGACAGCCTGCGTAGAGGAGGGCCGGCAGACCCTGCGGCAGGGCGTGCGGGTGGTCTACGACGTCACGCGGTTTGCCCAGTACGGACGCTGGCATGGTGAGATACGCTACGCAGGGCAGCGAGTGGAGGTGGACCAGGCCCAGGTTTTCGGCACCAAGGACCGCTCGTGGGGCATACGGCCCGTGGGGGAGCCGGAGACGGGAGGGGCCCCTATGATGCGCTTGCCCCAGTTCTTCTTCATGTGGGCGCCGATCCACTGGGAGGACTGTTGCACCCACTTCGGTGTCTTCGAAGACGCCGAGGGACGCGCCTGGCACCAGGACGGTGCCATCGTCCCGGTCTACGATTCACCGGAGGAGATCCCCGGCGTTGAGGACCCAGCGCTGAGACGGATGGCGTCGGTTTCCCACCGGGTCACCTACGCCAAGGGCACACGCCGGGCCAGCGCTGCCCAGATAACGCTGGTGGAGGCCTCCGGCGCGAAGCACGTAATCGATCTAGAGCCCCTGCTCATCTTCCGGATGAAGGGGATTGGCTACTCTCACCCGGAGTGGGGCCATGGCCGCTGGAAGGGAGAGTTGGCCATCGGCGGCGAGTCGTGGAAGGTCGATGAGGTGAACCCCCTGGCCCTGGAGAACATACACATTCAACAGGTGGTAAGGGCGCGCATGGGGGGAAAAGAGGGCATCGGCGTGCTGGAGCAGATCGCCATCGGGCCCCACGCTCCATCCGGCTTCAAGAGCCTGCTGGACGGCGCCGAATAGATCATCGCCAGCCTACGCGGCGCATGCACTTGTAGGCTACGAGCTACGCCCGGTTCCGTAGATGGAGCTTCTCCAGGGATGAGGTACCTTTCGCCGCTCATGCCGCCCGTACCTCCTCTGTTCATGCTGGGCACCATCGTCGTTGAGGGCGGCCTGGTGGCTCTGATCATGTGGCTTCTGACGGCCTCTGACCGCGAGGCTCGCCGGGAGGAGGAGGCCAAGCGGCGGCTGGCGCAGCTCGAGGCTGAGGAGGAGCGCCTGCGCAAGGCGGCCTGAGGTACCATCACCATCGCTGCCCTCCGCCGAGGGGGCCGGCAACCTGGTGCCGGCCCCCTCGTCTCTGTCTCGCTAAAGTCGCGACAGGCGGCGCGGCGCTACACCTTCACCAGGCTTACGCGAGTGTCGTAGAAGGAGGCGCTGCCGCCGATGGGGTCCGTCAGCGGTCCGGTCTGGGTGTGTTCGTCCAGGCGCATGGCAGGGTTCGGGTTCAGCCCCTTGCCACGCCGCTCGTCTCCCCGAATCCTTTCGCCGTCGATCTCCACGTCGTTGGAGCCGTAGGCCCAGTGACCGAAGTGATGGGAGACGACAACCACGCCGGGGCGCACGCCCTGCACTCGCTTGACTTTCCCCGCCACAGCGAAGCGACGTCCGTCACCCAGATCGAACTCGCCGGCCGGCAAGCTGGCCGATACCAACTTCACCCGATCCCCGTCGTCGAGGCCCAGGCGTTCAGCGTCAGCCTTGTTTACGAGGACGAAGTTTTCCGGCCGTATCGAGTCCTGGGCCCAGTAGAGCTGGGACGTCCTTCCGTTTGTGCCCCAGGCCTCTTTGTGGGTGATGAGCTGAAACTCGTAGGTGTCGTCGGCCACTGGCTTGCCGTTAGCGAAGACCGGCGGGCTGTACTTCGGCAGGCCGTCATAGTGTTGGCCGGTGACGCTGTCCTTCTGCTTGGCCACGCGCTCGATGAAGAGGTGGAAGGCGCCGCCGAACTTGTGCTTCATGTGATCGCCGTCGTAGACAGCGCTCATGTGCTCGAAGCGCCCGCCGCGGTTGAGGACGTAGACGACCTTGCGCCACATCTTCTCACCCACCGCTGCCTTCCACTTGGCTTCGTCGAACACCGAGGGCGGCAGGTGCTGGCGCGCGGCGAGGAAGATCTGTACCTCCTCGTCGCTGGCGTCGGGCACGGCATCGCTTCCGTCCTCCTTATCGCCGAAGGCGAGGTTGGCGGCAATCTTGAGGTAGTAGTCCTCGGGCCGCTTCAGTGGTACGCCATCGGCGAAGCCGTTCTCGCCGAAGCCAGGGAGCTGAAGCCGCTCAGCGATGGCCAGCATCACGGCCTCCATGCTGATAGGCATCTCCTCCCCGAATACGGTCACGATCTCGGGTATGGGCGCCGCCGCGGGCTGGCGGAAGGGGTTCGACTTGGCCGCCGGTTGAGGAACATCGCCGGGGCTAGCCCAGCGCTCGAGGTAGCCGAGGTCCGGGAAGAGGTAGTCGGCGTACATGGAGGTCTCGCCGATGACCGTATCGGTGGCGATGAAGAGGGGGATAGCCTTGGTGTCCCTGAGAAGGGCGATCTGCTCCTTACCCGCAGGGACCGAATAGGCGGGTGTGCCCATGTGCAGCCACAGGGCCTTTATGGGGTACGGGTAGCCGGCTGCGGCGGCCGGGATCACGTCCTGGTACATCTCGAAAGCGAAGGGGTACCAGGGCCGCTTGGCGGGATACCCGCCGTCGCGATCGAAGAGGGTCGACTCCTCGTACTTCCAGCCCTCCCGGGTCATAGGGACGCCGAAAGCCTTCGTCTTCTTGGGATGCAGATCGGCGAGGACGTATGGTTGGCCCTTGGCGCCAAGGTCGTTCCAGCTCCCGCCAGCGTCGGCCAGGCCGCCCTTCCAGTCCATGTTGCCGATGAGCACGTTGAGGGTGTTCACAGCCTGGACGGTGTAGAAGCCGGTGGTGTGCTGGGCCACGCCCCGGTAGATCTCCGTCGCCGCCTTCTTGCCGTGGCTCGTAAACTCGTCAGCCAGCTCCTCGATGCTGGCGGCCGGGATCCCCGTGATCTCCGCGTACTCCTCGAGGGTCTTTTCGAAGGCGCGCTCCTTGAGCAGAGTGAAGACGCTTTTCACGGGGATGCCGTTTATGACCGTGTCGACCTCCAACTGGCCGGCCGCGGCCTGGTCGTGGCGCTGGGGCCCGTTCTCCGTCATAACGACGAAGTATTGAGGGGGCGTCTTTCCTTCCTCAGGCGGGGGAACCTCTAGCCCGATGTCCTGGGCGCGCAGGAGGACCATCTTGTCGGTCCGTACCAGGTGGGTGGCGTCGCTACAAGTGGTCTCCCCATCGGCCTTGGCGGCTTGCAGGTTCGGGTTCTCGAGGTAGCGCTTGTCGTAGCGCTTGTTCTCGATGATCCAGCGGATCATGGCCAGCGCCAGGGCAGCGTCCGTGCCGGGCTTGATGGGGTACCAGCGCCAGGCCTTGGCGGCGCTCTTGCTGAGGCGCGGGTCCACGACGGCGATCTTCAGGCCTCGTTGGACGAGGGAGTTAGTGACTAGCTCGGCCATGGGGGTCAGGCCGAAGTTGGCATCAGCGAAGCCCGTGCCCCAGAAGAGGACGAACTCCGCGTTGAGGAAGTCGGCCTTGAAGTGGTTCTTGCTCTTGCCTGTGTCGACGTCCCGCGTCATTTCCGACGTGGTGACGAAGATGCTGAGTTCACAGATGGAGGTGTGGGGGAAGATGTTGACCGACCCGAACCCATCGTTCAAGAAGCGCTTGGCAAAGTGGACGCGCCCGCGGTTGATGCGGCCCGGCATGAACACGAACTGGTTGTTCTTGGGCCCCAGGTCCGGATGGTCAGGGTCGATAAGGCTGTCCAGGTGCGCGGAATGCTTGGCCTTGAACTCGGCCACCGTCATCTTCTTCTTCTTGATGTTGTCCACATCGGCGGCCAGGTCCTTAGCCGCAGCAGGGTCCTTCAGGGCGTACACGTCCTTGAGGCCCGTTACGGGCCCCTCGCCAAAGAGGTCCCCGCCGTTGACGATCTCATCGATGGCCTGGTTGAAGTCGATGGTCTGCCACTTGCCGCTGCCCCTTGGCCCTGCGCGCTTCAACACCTTCCTCAGCCGGTACGGGTCATAGAGCACCTGGATCCCCGCCAGCCCTTTGGCGCAGATCTTGCCGTCGATGGTAGCCGCCTCGGCCAGCGGTGTGTCGTATGGAATATTGGGCAGGAGCTGCTTGGCCGAGTACGGGTTGCCATCGATCTTGACGACGACGCCGTCCTTGGTCTTGACCTTGACATTGCAGCGGATCTGGCAGCCGAGGCAGGCTGTGTAGATGATGTTCTCGGGCTTGGCCAGGGTGTACTCCGCCGTCGGCTTGATCTCCCTTCCAGGAGAGCGATCGGCAACGTCCAGCAACCAGGGGAGCTGGACGGCTGCGATGGCGCCCGTGCCCAGCAACGCCGACGTCTTGATGAAGGACCGGCGGTCCAACTGCGATCCGAGGAAGCCGTTCCCCTTCTCGCTCATGATGTCACCTCCTTACGGCCAGAGATGAGCGGCAGGATCCGAAACCCCAGCATGAAGAACCCGATGGCGAAGGACACGCTGAAGATGAACACCAGCCACTCCATCGCGCTGGGGAAGTAGCTGTATGATAGGCGGCTGTCCACATACGCCGTGTCCAGCCCCTCGAGCTGTGGTTCGATCAGGCCAGGGATCACGATGTTCAGGCGCGTGGCCAGGAAGCAGGCAGCGACCAGGAAGCAGGCGATGCCCACCCAGGTGACGTCCTTGGGCCGGAAGGTCAGCATGAAGATGGGGACCACGGCGCCGAGCCCAACCTGGAAGACCCAGAAGACCCACGGGTAGGGGCCACCCAGAACCTGGTAAAGCGGCCTGGACTCCGCGGGGACATCCGAATACCAGGTGATGCTGTACTCTGCCCAGACCATGATGAGGTATATGGCCAGGAGACCCAGCGTGACCTGACCGAGGAAAGATACCATCTCCTTGTGCTCTTTGCTCTCTCGTTCGGGCCAGAGAAAGGCGGCCATGAAGGTCAAAAGGCCGCCGCCTGAGACCAGGGCCCCGACGATGAAGAGCAGGGGGTACAAGGGCGCATTCCAGAAGCCGCGCGCTCCCACCACCCCGAACAGCGCCCCGACGCCCCCGTGGAAAGCGATGGCCAGGGGCACCCCAATGGCCCCCAGGACACGCACCACTCGCCTATCGCCAGAGGGGTCGTAGGAGACCACGGGGGCCAACGCCGTCCCGCCTCGGAACGCGTCGCCAAAGCGTCCGAGGAGGAGGGAGGCCACCCGCCCACGGAGGGTCCGTTGCCCCGCGATCTCCACCAGGTCCTTACGCAGGGCGAACCAGAGCTCGATGGTCAGGAGGATGGTGTAGGCCGTGTACAGCCACACCATCCAGGCCATCATGGAGACGGGCTGCCCCCTCGTGAAGACAAAGTAGAAGCGTTCCATGTGGCCGATATCCATCCAGATGGTCAGCAGGGCGGCCAAGAGGGACACCAGCGCCGTGAACAGGGCCAGCTTGCCGATGGGTTCGAGGCGCCGGAAACCGAAAACGTAGATCATGGCGGAAAGGAGGAAGGAACCCGCCGAGAGGCCCACCAGGTACACGTAGGCGGCGACCCAGAGGCCCCAGGGGATGCTGCTGGTGTAATTGGCCAGTTCGTGGCCATTGGTGAGGCGCAGGCCGAGACCCACCAGCCCGGCTGTGAATGCTGCCAGCCAGACAACGCCTAGAGGGATCGCTACCGGTCTCGATGTCAAATCCAGTCGCATGGCTCCCTCCTATACCAGGTAGTAGACCTTAGGATTGGTCCCGTGCTCTTCCTTCAGGCGCATGACACGCTCTGATCCGATGAGCTCGCTGACCAGACTTTCGGGGTCGTTCTTATCGCCGAAGAAGGTGGCGCCCCCCACGCAGGTGGTCACACAGGCCGGCAGCATCCCTGCATCCAGGCGGTGGATGCAGAACTGGCACTTGCGAGCGTTGCCCACTGGTGAGGAGCTGCCGTCGCGCTTCCACTCCCGCCCGTACTCCGGGGAAGTGGACTCCTCGTACGGCTGCTTGGCGGGCGTGCCGTCGCTGTAATCCTCGCCGAAGTCGAAGTAGCGGGCGCCGTAGGGGCAGGCCGTAAGGCAGTACCGGCAGCCGATGCAGGCGTTGTAGTCGATGACGACGATGCCGTCCTCCCGCTTCCAGGTGGCGCCCACCGGGCAGACAGGTGTGCAGGGTGGGTCGTCGCACTGCATGCACGGCCGGGGCAGGAACCGCATGCTGACGTTTGGGTATTCGCCGATCTCTTCCTCGATGACGGGGCGATAGACAACCCCCGGCGGCAGGTGGTTTTCGGCCTTGCAGGCCACCGTGCAGGCGGAGCAGCCGATGCACTTCTGGAGGTCGATGACCATGATCCACTTGCGCTGGTCCATCGGCTTCTCCATCGCCCTCTTCAGCTCTTCCTGCATCCTTATGAGGGCCGCCTTCTTGGGCACCCCATCCGCAGAGCGGGCCACCCTAGGCAACGTCCCCTGGCGTATGTCCATCACCAGGGGCACGTCCGTGGGCTTGACCGGCGCCTCTATGACGTCCCGGACAGCTACGCCGCCGCGCTCAGCCTTGGCCTGGTCCAGGAAGCGCCTGCGCCATACTGCGGGGTCTCCGGGGAAATCGCTCCGTTTCTTGCCTTTAGTTGCCAGGAGCCCCATGTGGGCCAGGGCGCCCCCCGCAGCCAACGCCGGCAAGCCAGACGCAAGCTTGCCCAGGAACTTGCGGCGGCTTGATCGCACGGCCATAAGTCACCTCCTTGAGTCTGCTAGTCTTGATGCGAGTATGGTGCCATATTGAGTCCGGACCGTTGCCTCTCCTTGGAGGCCCCTTTGCGGAAACATTTGTGAAACTTCCCACAATCAGCATAGGCCCAGCGCCGGCGCATGTCTGTCGGGCAAGGTTGTGATCTTTTTCACGACTTGGGCCGGATAGCAGCCATGGCCCTTATCCCGGCAAGCCCATGACCCTCTTGGCGCTATCCCGGAAAAACCGTGATCCCCAGCCCCTATGGCTCCGGATGCGGGTCGTCCAGCAGGCCCTTGGCGATGGCGTAACGAACGAGTTGCGCACGGCCGCGGAGGCCCAGCTTCTCCATGATGTGAGCGCGATGGGTCTCCACGGTATTGACACTGATGAGGAGCTGGTCAGCGATCTGCTGACTGGTGTTGCCCAGGGCCACCAGCCTGAGGACCTCCAGCTCCCGGGGCGAAAGCTCGCCGCCGGCCTCCTGGGTTTTCGCCGGGGGCGGCTGCCTTAGGTAGGAGTCGATGAGGCGGCCCATAAGGGACGGGTATATGAAGGACTCGCCCCGGTGGACCGCCCTGATGGCGTCCACGAGCTCCGTATCTGCCGCGCGTTTCAGGACGTACCCGGACACTCCCAGCTCTAGAAATTGACGAAGGTACTCCTCATCGTCGTACATGGTGAGGACGATGATGCGGACGTTGGGGGCCTGAGCACGGACTTGGCGCGCCACCTCCAGGCCATTCATATCTGGCATGGCGATATCCAAGAGAAGGATGTCCGGTTGGAGGCGGAGCACCTGATCGATGGTCTCTTGACCGGTGCCAGCGTCGCCGACGACCTGAAAGTCGGGCCTGGACTCCAGCAGTAGCCGCAGCCCTGAGCGAATCACAGCGTGGTCGTCAGCGATCAGTACGCGGACCGGTGGCACGTCCGTCACCATCCAAGGGCACCTCGACGAAGACGGCGGTGCCGGCGCCGGGGCGGGATTCAATGGTCAGGGAGCCGCCTACCAGGGCAGCTCGCTCCTCCATTCCTAAAAGCCCCAGCTTCTGGGCGGGCGTGCCCGCTCGCCGCAGGTGGTCCACGTCGAAGCCCTTGCCATCGTCTTCCACCACGAGGATAGCACGGCCGTCCCGCTTGTCCAGCAGGACGCTGACGCTCTGCGCCTCGGCATGCCGCACCACGTTCGTTAGCGCTTCCTGAGCAATTCGATACAGGGCAGTCTCCGTCTGCGGCTTCAGACGCACACCCGCCAGACTCCCCGGGTGAAAGTCAACCTCAATGCCATACTTGCGCCCGTAGTCAGAAACGTACCTCTGGAGCGCAGCCACAAGACCCAGGTCGTCCAGAGTGCTGGGCCTGAGCTCCAAGGCCATATCCCGCATCAGATCGAGGGTGCTAGCGGTCAGGCTTCGGAGCTCCGCTGTTCTCGCCCTCTCGGCCGGCGTATGGCTCTTGTCCTCGAGGTCCTTGAGACCAAGGAGCACCGATGTCAGGGCCTGACCAGCCTCGTCATGTAGCTCCCGGGCGATCCGTTTGCGCTCCTCCTCCTGGGCGGCTATGACTTTGGCCAGCAGTTGCGTTCTCTCCTGCTCTTTCTCCAGAAGCCGCTCCGTCATGGCGTTGAAGGCCGCCGCCACGTCGGCCGTTTCGTCACGGGTGGATAGCTCGACCCTAGACGACAGGTTGCCCCGTCCCACGGCCCTCGCCGCTTCCGCCAAGCGTGCAAGCGGCCTGGTAAGGAAGGTTGCCAGCCCGTAGCCGACTACTAGGCCGGCAGCCAAGACCACGCCGGTCAGCGCCAGGAGACGAAAGGTCAGGTCGTTGATCTGCCCCTCCAGCCGCTCTTGTCCCAGACCGACACGAATCAGCCCGCCGCGACCCCTTGTTATCCGGTAGGCGACATCCAGCACTTCGCCCTTCGTGGTCTCAACGGTCTCGAGGGAGTAGATCTGGCCCGGCGGCACGGAGTTGGCCTCTCGCAGGCCCACAGGCAGCCCCTGGGGAAAGGTGCTGGCTTGGACGGCGCCATCGGTGTCGAACACCACTATGTACTGGATATCGCCGTCGCTCATGGCCAGGTCATTTATGCGGCTATAGAGGCCGTAAACGTCATTGGTAAGGATCATCTCCCCCGCGCGGCTCTCCAGGTCGCGAGCGAGGGCCAGGGCCCTTCTCTCCAGTTCCTCGTTGGAGATCCCCGAAAGAGTAAGCCGGGCGTGGAGGGTGCCACCCAGCCCCAACATCATGATCAGGAGAGCTATGGCTACCACGATCTTGAGGCGCAAGCTCACGGCTCCACCCACCTATGGTCCAAGGCCGCGCTCCCGCAGGAAGGCCCTCATCTCCCGTACCGAATCGTAGATGGAGTCGTCCGGCACGACGAAGCGGTCGACCCCGAGGCCTTGGAGAACGGCTCTCCCGTCGGAATCTTCATCCATCGCCAACAGGATGGACCGCAGTTCGGCCTTGAGGGCGGCGTCGAGGCGCGGGTTAACAACGATGGGGCTGATGCCGTAGGGGCCCCACCGCTCTATGACCTTCACCTTCGCAATGGCGTCCGGTTCGGCGCGCTGCATGTAATCGAAGACCAGGCTGTCCACTGCTGCCCCTGCCACAACGCCGGAGGCGACGGCGCGCACCGAGTTGTCATGGGCATAGGTAAAGGTGGTGCGGCTAAAGAAAGAATCGGGCGTCTGCCCGAGGACGGCGAGTTGATACAGCGGCGCGAGCCGGCCAGTGTTGGACATGGGATCAGTAAAGGCAAAGCTCTGCCCCCGCAGGTCAGCAAGGGACTGGGCCGCCGAGTCCCTTGCCACGATCAGGACCGAGTAGTATGCGGTTTCCCCCTTGACCTCTGGGGCTACCAGGAGCTCCATCCCGAAATCCTCGCGCCCCTCCAGGTAAGGGTTGGTGCAGACCAGGGCCAAGGCCACCTCCCCGGACTTCACCATGTCGTTGGTCTCGGCATAGGTCTTGCCCTGGACCATCTCCACCGGCCTACCCAGGCGCTGGGCGAGATAATCTGCGAGCTGAGCGTATAAAGCGGACGACGTCGAAGGCGTGAGGACGGAAGCGACCGCCATACGGACGGCGGCGGCGGGAGTGGCGGCCGGAGCCGAAGTGGCCGCCGGTTCGAGGCGGGAGAAATCGATCTGGGCTGAACCGCCGGCGCAGGAGCTGGCCAGTATGGCCACTCCAGCGATGAGGCCCGCAGCCGGCCCCGGGAGGCGCATCATCTATTCACCCCTTTGATTGTGCTTGCGGCGCAGCCCCTGGCACAAGGTGCCGTAGGGATCATGCACTGTGGGGCTTTACCCTACGGGCGGCTGGGAATGCGTTCGCCCGGTCTCCCAGGCCTCGATCAAAAACGGTTCAGAGGCGAGCGCAGGGGCCTCCTGGGCTGTAGGCGTGGTCGGGGCTTCGCTGTTGGTGCCGTCCAGCTTGCAGGACTGCGGGCCGGCGACTGGCCTGTCCTCAACGGTTACCGGCGGACGTCGCCGCAATCCGTTAGCCCCCTACGAGGAGCGAGGCCTGCTTCGAGCAAGGTTACCTTTGGTGAGGGAGATGGCCGGTCGCCAAGTATGACGCAAACCGGGACTCGGGCTCCACAGCGTCAGGCCACGTTGCGCGCCTGGGCGATCTCCGTTCGCCCGATCGGACGCACCTGTCTCGACGTTAGCGAAACGACCGCCAGGGTCTGCCCGTCCAAGGTCACGAACTCGACCTCATAACCCTCTGCCGGGTGGAGAAGGACCACGGTTCCGAGGTCACCCCGCTTCAGACCGTACTCCGGCAGGTCCTCCGTCAGGACTATCGTGTCCAGTTCTTTAATCATTAGTCATGCCCGGTTCTGGGAGCGGGTAGGCCGTCACGAAGCGTGGTGCATCCTCGCCATTGTCGACAAACCATACCGAACGAATCGTCGGCGTTCTGCCGCTCGGCGTTTCCATCGTACCATCCACACCATATCGGGTGCCGAACGGAGTGCTCTCAACTCGGGCAACCTCATGCTCTTGGGCATGCCCCAGCAGTGCGGCGGCAAGTGCGAACCAGTTGTCAGCCGAGAAGCCAAAGCGGAAGAAGAAACTTGCCTTGTGCCGGCCATCACGATGGGTACTCGATAGCAGGTACCCAGTGATCTTATCTTCCGGGACAACTGCTGATTCGGCGCTAGGGAGTTTCACCCGTCAGCGTCCGTGACGCGGAAGGTGCGGCGATGGCGCGGTTGGCTATGTACTTGCGCCAGCGTACGTCATCTGGACGAGGACCCTGGGCTTTCGAGCAGATGCTCGCAGATTTGTATGCGCAGTCGTTAGCCCGCGAACCCCGCGGATGGAAGAAAACCCTCGCCTTGAAAAAAGGCCCGCGTCCAAGGCTACGGGCCAACGATTTCGTATCTGGAGCGGGCGATGGGACTCGAACCCACGGCCCTCTGCTTGGGAAGCAGATGCTCTACCACTGAGCTACGCCCGCTCCCGCATCACAGTTCGATTGTAGCAAGCGCTCCGCCGGTGTCAACGAGCGTCGGCCTCGGCTGGCCGCGTCCGCCCCCAGGCGGCGGAACCCCGCTGAAAGATGAGGCGCCAGGCGCCGAGGAAAAGACCGTTGCCCAGGGTGGCGATGACGGAAAAGGCGCTGAAAAGCGGCCTCCCGAAGACTAGCGAGCGCAGGGCCAGGGCGACTGCCGCGCAAGCCAAATAGACCAGAAGAAAGTGCCTGTCAGGGCCCGCCCGCCGGAACGCCCCCAGAGGGGCGCCAGCCGCGAGCCACGTGGCGGCGAAAGGGGCAAAGCTGCGCGCTAGGGCCCAGGCGGTTATCTCCCGCTCGTGGCTAGCTAGGCCGATGAGGGTGAAAGCGGCCATGGCCGCCAGGTCGCCCGCAGCTACGGCCACGACCCGCCGGTTCACGCCTACGCCCCCGCCAACAGCTGCCGCGCTATCACCTTCAGCTCCAGTATGGGCTTGACCCCTTCGAAGATAGGCAGGACGAGAGCGTCCACCACGTAGCGGGAGACCGGGTCTTCCTCCGAATAGCCCCAGCCGCCATGGATCAGTTGCGCCTCCTGGCTCACCCAGACTGCGGTGTCAGAGGCGAAAAGTTTGCACATAGCGGCCTCGAGGCTGGCCCGCTCATCCCTCTCCATAGCCCTGGCAGCGGCGTAGGTCAGGTGCCTCCCGGCGGCGACGTGAGTCGCCATGCGGCCGATCTTGTACTGCGTCAGCTGGTAGTCCGCCAGAGGGCGGCCGAACTGTTTGCGCTCCAAGGCGTAGTTACAGGCCTTCTCCAGCGAAGCCTGACCCACCCCGGTGGCGCGGCCCCCTGTCTGCAAGCGTCCTGCTGCGAAGCCGCCCATCTGGAGGTAAAACCCCTTGCCGAGTCCGGCCTCCCCGCCCACCAAGTTCTCTTCGGGAACAAAGTAGCGGTCGATGGCCAGAGTGAAGGAGTGCATACCCCGGTACCCGGGCGTAGGGTTGGCGGTGCCGGTGATGGAACCGCCGCCAGGCTGGGCATGCACAAAGTGATGCCCATCGTAGGCTCCTTTGGGAACGATGAAGAGGGACAACCCTCGGGCCCCCGCCGCCGGATCCGGGTCCGTCCTGGCCAGAAGGGCCAGGATGTTGGCCCGGCCGGCGAAGGTGCACCAGGCCTTGGCCCCATCGATGAACCAGCCCTTCTTGCCGTCCTGCTCCCCCGGACTAGCCTTGCATGTCACCGAGGCCACATCCGAGCCGACATCGGGCTCCGTCACGGCGATAGCTACCAAGAGCTCGCCGGACGCGATGCGGGGCAGCCAGTAACGCCTCTGCTCCTCGGTACCCCCTTGCAAAAGCGCCCGGGTCAGGATCTCCGAGCGGGTTATGAGGCTTCCCGCCACTAAGGAGGCCGCCGATAGCTCCTCCGTCAGGACCACCATGGTGAGGTACCCCATCCCAGTGCCACCGTAGGACTCCGGGATGGAGCAGCCGAAAAGCCCCAGGCCGGCCATCTTCTGGATCAACCCCTCGGGCACCAGCGAGTCCTGGCGATGCATCTCCTGGGCGATAGGCAGGACCTCTGTCCTGGCGAAGGACCGGGCCGTGTCCCGGGTCAGGTTTGCAATCTCATCATCGAGGTCGATCTCGAAAGCCCCGCGGGAGGCCAGGACGCCGCGCCCGATCCGCTGGATGCGGGAGTCGTCGAGGCCAGCCCGGATGAGGGCCCGTATCTCAGGGTCCTCCAGGCGATCGCGGAGGCCGTCGTCAAGGCCGAACTCCTGGGCGTGGGCATCGATGGCGCCACCCAGACGATGGGCCACTTCGGCAGCGAAAACGAAGGCCTGCTCCTCCGCCAGGGGATTGGTGTTACCGGCGGAGGCCTGGGCCTCCGCATAGGCCAGGAGCTCGGAAGCCGCCCGCACCTCGGTGGCCGCTTGGGCGATGCGCTCCGCATGGGGCTGATGCTCGTCGATGCCGCGTCCGCCCTGGGTGAGGCGCGAGGCGGCGGCTATGGCGGCTTCCACGGCGGCGCTGGCCACGTCCACCAGCCGCCGGGCGGCCGCCCTGGCGCTAATTGCGGTCTCTTCAGTGCTCATCAGGCTCTCCTCCGACTGTGGCAAGCGGGCCAGATCGGCAGCCGCGGGGCGTTACCTTCACCAGCATAGCGGAGCGCCGCCCATGTCGCACCCCCAACTGTATGGCGACGGCATATTGACACCGTTCCCGCCTGTGGCCGATGCTGAGGACAGCACCCCCGCCCATGGAAAACCAACACACCCGCGCGTCCCAGAAGCTCCAGCGGCTCCGACGGCTCTGCCGCCAAATGCTCTCCGGCCGGCGCCTGATCATCGCCAGCAACCGTGGCCCCCTCGAATACCGCATCGAACCCGACGGCTCCCTCAGCGCCCAGCGGGGCAGCGGTGGCATGGTCACCGCCCTCATCGCCGCAACTCGCTTCGTCCCAGCCACCTGGGTAGCCTCCGCTATGACCGACGGAGACCGTAAGGCCGCCGCCCAGGCTGGCCCAGCCCTCCTCAAGGTCCCAGAGCACGAGATCTACGTCCGCTTCGTCCCCATAGCCCAGCCCGTCTACCAGCGCCACTACTACGTCTTCTGCAACCCCCTCCTCTGGTTCGTGCAACACTACATGTGGAACACCCCCCGCACGCCGAACATCGGCCGAGCCGTTTACGAGGCCTGGGAGAGCGGTTACGTGCCCGCTAACGAGGCTATCGCCCAGGCCGTCATTGAAGAAGCGGCCAAGAGCCCTGAGCCTCCCTACGTCCTCCTTCAAGACTACCACCTCTACCTGACCCCAGCCTTCGTTCGCGAGGCAGTCCCGAACGCCACCATCCTGCACTTCACGCATATCCCGTGGCCAGGCCCCCGCTACTGGGGCGTCCTCCCAGAGTTCATGCGACGGTCCATCCACGAGCGCATCCTCTCCTCAGACATCGTGGGCCTCCAAACCAACGGAGACGTGCGCAACTTCCTCCACGCCTGCGACTACATGCTGCCCGACGCCGACATCGACTACAGGCGCGGCACTGTCCGCTTCCGAGGCAGGACAACCTACGTGCGCGCCTTCCCCATCTCTGTTGATGCAGCCGGCCTCATGCAGTTCGCTAAGTCGGAGCCAGTACAGGAATACCGCCGCAAACTCGCGCCCCTCACAGGGGAGCACACCATCGTCCGCGTAGACCGCTCCGAGCCCAGCAAGAACATCATCCGCGGCCTCCGCGCCTGGGAGCTCTTCCTCGAGCGATACCCCGAATTCCGCGGCCGGGTGAACTTCCTCCAGTTCCTAGTCCCGTCCCG
>DAOUBD010000030.1:0-12521 GCA_034432935.1 Dehalococcoidia bacterium
ATTGGGCCGGGGGGAGAAGTGGAAGCTGGTTTCGCCGGACATTCGTACCCGCTTTCTAGGCGAGCGCGCCTATGGGGCCGCGCCCGCGTCCGCCTCTAGCCTATCAGAAGTGCGCCGCGCGGCCACTGCGGCCCCCCAGGCGCCTCGGCCCTGAGGCCGGCGGCCGGCAGCTCACCCGCGCTTGGGCGCCCCGCATTCCGGCGCGCACGCCACAAGACGCCCCGAACCGCGAGCGTTCGTGCTCTGCGCGCCCCTCAGCGCCCCAGAGAGAGAGAGAGAGAGAGAGAAAGAGCACCCCGGCCGGAGCTTGACGGGCGTGGGATAATGGTGGTTGGAGGAAACGAAGCGCATACTAACCGAAGCTGTCTCCCCGCCTGATAAAGGAGGCCGCGGGGACGGTTTGGGGTCCGGGCAGCGGAGGGTGACGAGTTGCAAAGCCTTTCGCAAAGCCTTTCGGTTATACGCAGGGCCGCGGTGCTCTTGCCACCGGTCCTCTTTAGCCTCCTTCAAGCCAGGCCCGCGGGCACCGCCGGTTGCGGGGCAATTCAGGCGCCCTGGCCAGTCCCCACCGGCGACGACGATTGCGACGGATGGGCGACGGGCGACCCTTCACACGGCGAGCAGCATGTGGGCACAGCCGAGTTCGCCCTATGCCCGGCCACCGGAGGCTTCTCGGCTGGGCGGAACGATGAATTCCCCGACGCATGGCCGCCGGACTTCGACGATAACCAACTGGTGAACATCCAGGACCTCGCCAGCTTCATCGCGCCGGTGCGCCGGGTGAACACGTCCCCTGGCGAACCGGGCTTCGATACGGTTCAGGACGGCTATAACGGCCAGCGATGGGACCTCGCACCTGGCAGCTTCGGTGAGGTGATCAATATCCAGGATATGGCTGCTGTAGTGGCCCCCATGCGGTTCGGCCGGTGCACCATTACCCCCGCGGCGCCAGGGGCGTCGGTAAGCCGCTACATGACCACCACCGACTCCACCACCCTGAGGAACGAAGGCTGCGCCCAGGGGGATGCGGCCCCGGACGATGCCGTGGTGGTGCTCGACTTCGGCCAACCACAATGGGACGGTTCTACCTATGGGACCCTCCTGTTTGACTCCGTCACCTTCGCTTCGATCGGGCAGATCGAAGAGGCGACGAAGGATTTTCTTCGCGGCTACTGGAACTGCACCGGTGACACGCCGTGGAAGCACGTGACGCTCGTCATAGGCACGAACAACTATTATGGCTACACCGGTTTCGGCCACGGCCAGGCCCGGGCGCAGATGGTGAACCGTGTCAATCAGTGGATCGACTCGCCACCCAGCTATCGCTCCCGGGAGGAGGCCGTCGGCGGCAGTGATATGGAGACGGGGTGGGGCAGCGGCGAGGTCTCTCGCGCCTGGGCCGACGGCTACGATTCCGCCAACAGCTGGCCTTACTACAACTACGGGGATGCGGGGGGCTGTCCCCTAAGGGAAAGTGACAACCGCCCTTGCAACGGTGGCTGGCGCCAGGACGACGTCTGGTACGTTTCTTGGGGCGCTGCACCGGCCTGGCCGCTGCCGGAGATCTACCGGACGGACGGGGCGCTGGCCGCCCAATGGCATGCCCTGGCGGTATACTCCCTGGACAAGAGCTTCGGGCTCATGAGGTTCAAGGGGACCCTGACCCAGTGGCAGGCCTGCTCGGATCAAGGTAGCGACTGGTGCTCTGCCAACGGCGTTGACAACCGGCCGCAGGGCGGCTGGTCGCAACTCTGGGTTCAGCTCAACGCCGACCTGCGCACGGCGCAAGACCCGCCGTGGTGCACCGACATCACCTGGCAGAGTTAGGAAAGGGAGATAATCGCATGCCCGATCAATCGTTACAACGCGGGCGCCTTGGGTGGCTATTGACCGCCGCCTCCGCCGTCGCCGTTATCGCTCTCCTCGGGCTCGGCGTGATGCGTTCAGACAGCCCTCTGCCTCCCCTTTCCGGGGAGAAACAAGAGATGGAAGAACGACAGACCAGGCTGCGCGCGGAGGCGCAAGCCAACCCGCCGCCTCCTGGCGCCGAGAAACCGGAGAGGAGGGCGACGCCGCTCGCTCAGCCGTCGCCCTGGTCCCCTGTCGCGCAGATGGCAGCTGGTGCGGGGACCATCGTGGAGACGGGCCAGGCACCGTTTCCGGCCATGATGTTTGTTGGGCAAAATCTGTGGAAAGAGGCGAAGGATGGCTACTACATCCTTGCGTACGCGGGTTCCGAGGGCTACGAAGGCGACCCGTCGCAGGGGCTGCTGATGGTTGTTGCAATGACGTTTGACTATAAACCACTTCCCGAACTGGGCGGCACCTATCCCACCCCCTCGAAGGCGGGTGCCGTCCGAATCGTGGGCGCAGATGGTGAGGTACTGTCTCTGTTAGCAGAGGATGGCACCAAGTTCCTCTTCGACGTGGCCTCGCGCCGGTTCTTGTCGCCGGACACCCTGGCACCCCTGCCCACACCCGAGCCGCCGCCGGAGTCCACGCCAGGCTCGACGGACAGCTCCATCAGCAGCCCCCTTTCGGTCGCCAGCGTAGCTATCGACATGGATATCAACAACTCCCCCGCCAACACGGCGACCTCGCTGGGCAGCCTCGAATCGTGCGGTACACTGAACAGCGGGGCCAGTCTCACCATCGATGTGGTCATCAGGGGCATCCCCCCAGGCGGGGGCGCGTCGGGCGGCCTCTTGAGCTTTCAGTTCAGTCTGCTATACGATGCGGCCAAGGTCGCGGTTGCCTGGGTGGACCCCCGCATGCTAGTGGCGGCGAATGTTGGGTCATCCATCCCCTCGTTCGGTGACCAGGCTCCTGACAGCGACGGCGATCTCCTCGTTGCCGCCCTCGACACAACCCAGTCCGCCCCCGAAAGCGGGGACGGCGTCCTAGCCCGCCTGACTCTGCAGGGAGTCGCGGCGGGCATCAGCTCACTCATCCTCGCCGACGTTCTGATCGTGGACGCGGCCAACAACCTCTATGCCATTGGCGCCGTTCACGGTGCCCAGGTGGCCGTGGACTCCTCCTGCCCATAGGGCGGCCGCGCCTCGGCCCTGACGCCGGCGGCCGGCAGCTCACCCGCGCTTGGGCGCCCCGCATTCCGGCGCACACGCCACAAGACGCCCCGAACCGCGAGCGTTCGTGCTCTGCGCGCCCCTCAGCGCCCCAGAGAGAGAGAGAGAGAGAGAGAGAGAGAGCACCCCGGCCGGAGCTTGACGGGCGTGGGATAATGGTGGTTGGAGGATGAACGATGCGACTCGCTGCAGCTGCGCTGGCGGTAGCCCTGCTGGGGATCGTGGCTGGCTACGTGGGCACGAATCTCTTCGAGGCCGAATCTCAGCCGTCACACGCCGGCCCCTTGCCTCTCACAGCCGAAGGCCGAATCAAGGTCCTCATCACGGGTGACGGGCCCGGAGGTGCGGTATACCGGGAGTGTGAGGTTGATGCCTCTGTGGAGGTCTCCGCCGATCGCAAGGTAGCGAAGGTGGTGCAATCGGGGCAGAGGCAGGTCAAGATCGGGGAGGACGTCAGCCTGGAGCAAGAGTACTACGGCGGCCCGCTCTGGGTGTACCGGGATGACGACGGGAGGCTGCGCAGTGGATGGTACCGTTGCGTTGAAGTCGCTCCCCCTTCGGGACCGCCCGTCTACCCACCGAGGACATACGTCCCGTCCACTGACACTCCTGCTCCTTTGCCCTCGTCTCCCCCCGTGCCCGTGCCGTAATCCCCCCTGACCCGCAGCAGCCTTCGGCCATCTTCACCGCACGCCACAAGACGCCCCGAACCGCGAGCGTTCGTGCTCTGCGCGCCCCTCAGCGCCCCAGAGAGAGAGAGAGAGAGCCCACCCCGGCCGGAGCTTGACAGAGGGGCGTATCATTGGTCAGGGAGCTCGCAATGGCAAGGTTCAGAATTGCCCTGCCGCATCGTTTTCGCGTCCGCCTCAGCCTCGTGATTCTTGGGGGCGTCACCGGCATCGCCATCCTCACCGGGCCGCTGATACGCGAGGTTCTGCAGGACGGCCCCGATGCCCAGCCGGCCGGGGTTGGCGGCGGGCCCGTCCCAGCCCCCGGATACCCAACGCGGCTGGCCGAGGGGTACTGGCTGCCGCCTGCTCTCGACCCCGCCAACTTTTCCAAAAAGCTCGAGCTTGATAAGGCGGAGGCGGGGAAGCCGCTCCTCACAGGCACCATCAACGGGTTTCGTTTCTTCGGGCCTGGCGACCCTCTCCCCAAGTACCCTTGTGACCCCGCGGAATTCGAACAGGTCTCCCCCAAGGAAGTTGCGATGCCGATTCAGGTGGGGTATGTCCCCCCGGGCACCGTCGAGGAAGCGCCCCGAATTCAGGTCTGTCCGGGTGGTAAAATGCAGCTGGCAGTGCGCTTGTTTCAGGTGGCGGGCACAGGCTTCTCGGTGTCTTTCCACGCGAGCGAGCTCGCCATCTACAACGACAGCATTCGCGCCGGCCGCAACGTACATGGCGCATCGGTGGGCGGCAGTCAGGCTGTTGTAGTCGAACCCCTTGCCGCCGAGGGCCACGGAGAAAGCGTGATCGCCTGGCCGGTGATGGGTGGCTTCATCCGCGTGTACGCCGTGGATATGCCTCTTGACGAAGTAATAAAGATCGCCGAGAGTGTGCGGTTCGAACCTCCGAGCGGACCTGCGGAGCAGGGCGAGAAGGCAGGCGGCTGATCCGGCGTTACCCCTTGGCCTCCGCCACCAGCTCCGCCGCCACGTCGTAGCGGCCGAAGGACGGCACGATGTATACGCCGGCGGCCTTGGCCTTGCACATGGCGACGAACTCCCGCGCCATGGCCAACCCCTCCCGCAAGCCGCCCTCCTCGCCCGCGCGGCGCATCCTTTCGCGCACGGGATCCGGCAGATACATCCCGGGGACCTCATGGTGCAGGAATTCGGCGTGACGGTAGTTGGCTAGGGGCAGGACGCCAACGATGATGGGGCGCTGGAACTTCTTGGCCCCTTCGAGAAAGCGGTCCAACACCTTTTCATCGAAGACGTTCTGGGTCATGAAGAAGTGGGCCCCCGCCTCCACCTTGCGCCGCATGAGCCGCAGCTCCGGCTCCAGCGGGTCGGCGTTCAGATTGGCCGAGGCGCCGATGAAGAAGTCGGCCTGCCGCCCTATGGACTTGCCGGTGAAGTCTACGCCCTCGTTCAGCAGCTTAAGGAAGCGCATGAGGCCCACGGCGCTCACGTCCCACACGCCGACGATGTCCGTGTAGCCGCCGACAGAGGGCGGGTCGCCCCGCAGGCAGAGGATGTTGCGGATTCCCAGGGCATGGGCGCCCACCATATCGGAGTGGATGGCCATGGCGTTGCGGTCCCGCGTGGTGTAGTGCATGACGATCTCGCAGCCCACCTCTCGCTGGAGGATGACGGACATGGCCAGAGGGGACATGCGGATCTTGGCCGTAGGGCTATCGCCCACGTTGATGACGTCGGCCCCCGCGGCGTGCAGGAGACGGGCGCCCTCGATGGCCCGGCGGGCGCTGAGCCCGTGGGGCGGGTCCACCTCCACCGAGACGACGAACCGGCCGGCGGCCAGCTTGTCGCGCAGGGTTGCGGGCTCGGCGGCCCTCTTGCCTCCGGCGCGGCCGCTGGGAGCCTCCGCGGCCGCCAGATCGTAGGATTCCTGGGTCACAGTGGGTATTAGCGTAGCGGAAGGGAGCGCGAGCGGGCAACCCGCCGGGCTATCGCCAGCGCGGCGGCCCCCGAGCCGGGCGCCCGTTCGCCGGCAAGCGCCAGATATCGCGAGCGTTCGTGCTCTGCGCGCCCCTCAGCGCCCCAGAGAGAGAGCACCCCGGGCCACGCTTGACGGCCGTGGGATAATGATGCTTGGAGGAAGGCAACGGGATGCGCTACGCGGCGCTGTCTGTGGCCAAAACCGTGGCCTTTCTGGCCCTCGTCGGCATCCTCGCCTCCTGCGGCGATGCTGAGGAGGCCCCCCGCAGCGGGGTCACCGCGCCGCCCGAGGCGGCAACCGCCCGGGGAGGCATTACTCCACCGCATTACGAGGAGCCGGTCTTGCTGAGGGACGGGGATTATCTCCCTCACGCCGTATCACCAGAGGAGTTCGATGAGATATGGCAGCGCGGCGTGGCGGCGGAGGAGGCGGACAGCCAAAAGCCTGATTTCGAAGGTGTGGTAGCCGGCATAGAGCTATACTCCATGTCCTCAGCGGACCGCGCCCCCAAGCAATGCGCCGTAGAGAAATTCGTCGAGGCAGAAACCCTCAAGGTTAACTACCTGCCCCCGGGCACCTACGCTAACGGCCCTCAGTTCGCAGGCATCTGCCCAGACGGCTCGACTTCTTTCGTCATGCGAGAGTTCTCTACAAGGCACGGCAGTTTCGACGTCATCTTCGATTACGGCGAGCCCGTGATTCTGCACGACGCCTCCGCCGAGCGCGTTACCACGCAACCCCTCGACGGAATCACGGCGGTTGTGATTTCGCCTATCCTTCCGGGAGAGGGGTTTGGACGCGGGTGGGCCGCCTATGCCACGCCAAGAGGCGCTATGGTCGTGCGCGCGAGTATGCTTCCGGTGAACGAGATGATCAAGATCCTCGAGGGGATCGAATGCTCCGCGTGCTGATCCTATCGTGCCTGGCGGCTGGCCTAGTGGCCGCAGGGAGGCGTCACCCGCTGACGCCTGCCGCCTGGCGCATCAACGATTCGATGCGCTGGTAGTCCGCCTCCGGGATCTCGTGGAGGTTGCCCTGGAAGGCCAGGCGCCAGTGCTCCGCCGGCCACTTCTTGGTGTACTCCAGCCCCGGCGCTATCTCTCTCACGTCCAGGTATCGCTCTGGCGACAGGATGACGATGGGCCTGACCCTAACCCGGAAGGGGTAGTCCTCGCCCGGCTTCTTGCTCTTGAACACCTTCGTATGGTCCTCGAAGTATTCGGACGTCACCTCGGCGATGCCGCCGAACTTCATGATTCCCGTTAGGTAGAAGATGAGCTTGTCCCCCGGGCGCATACGGGAGACCTCCCGGCGGCGGGTGCTCTTGAAGCCGAAGACGTCGAAGCCTCGGGCCTCGGCGATGCGCATGTTCTCCTCTGAGCCGACAACTATCCAATAGGCCACTTCAGGGATCCCTTCTAGGGGCGTCTCTTGCCCGCCCGTAGCGCATAAACCGAGGGGCCCGCGCCGCTAGGCAGGGGCCCCAGAAGCTTCTAACCTCTGATCGCTTCCGGACTAATCTAGTGGCAGGGGCGGGCCTGGCCGCCACCCTCGGCGGTATCGAAGGACTGGCCGCAGGCGCAGGTCCGCACGGCGTTGGGGTTGTATATCGTAAACCCGGCCCTCATGAGGTCGTCCACGTAGTCGATCTCGGCGCCTTCCAACAGGGGAGCGCTGTCCGGATCGACGACGAGCTTGATCCCGCCCTGCTCGATGACCAGGTCGTCCTCCTCGAACTCCTTGGCCAGGGCCATGCCGTACTGGTAGCCCGAGCAGCCGCCGCCTACGACGAAGACGCGGAGCCCACCCTGGTCTTTCAGGCCCTTCTCCTCGAAGAGCTCCTTTGCCTTAGCTGCGGCCTTCTCCGTCAGAGTCAGCATGCTCCACCTCTCCATCCAGGCTTTTTTGCAAGCAGATGCTTCGCTAATGCAAAGGCTAACAGAGGGGATACGGGCTGTCAACAGCCAGCCGCGAGCAGGGCTTCCTGCACAGGCAAGGCGGCAGGGCTAGCACCCTTCGCTGGGCCGCCCGAAGATGGCCAGTGCGCGGCCCTGTCCGGGCAATACAATTGCGCGAATCTCGAGGCATTCCTCGCCCGTGCTCTTGCCAGGTGGAGCCGGCGCCACGCCCCTCCCCAATATTGTTGCAACCCAGACGGGAGTGTTGGCCGGCGGATAGTCAGCGATGAACTCGGGAAAAGAAGCACCCCAAGCGGTCAGCTCCTCCTGGACCGCACCCAGCGTCATCGAGGAGGCTATACCGAGACTCCCAAGGACCGGAGGTCCAGCACGAACTGCTGGTACCCGGTGAAGTGGAACCCGTGCATGCCCACGCCTCGGGCGGCCTCGGCGTAAGCCTTTACGTCGTCCGTGAAGACCGCGCGCTCCGGCGCCACGGATGCCTGTTCGGCCGCCAGCAGAAAGATCTGCGGATCCGGCTTGGCGATGCCCAGATCGCCAGAACCCAGACGCACATCGAAAAGGCTAACGATCTCCGGGAAGCGCTCCCGCAACCGCTGTTCCATCCCGGGGATGGTGTTGGAGATTATGCCAAGCTTGTAGCGCCCGCGAAGCCTTCGCACTAAGTCCATCATGTCGGGATTCAGCGGGTGTTCTGCCTCCTGCCAAGCCCGCATCAGATCGGCAGCCTTGTCCCCGGCATGCTGGCGCGCCGCCTCCCAGACCGACCGCACCCATTCCTCCCAGGTGCAGCCGCCCACCTGGAACTCCATGTACCGGCTGTCCCGGTAAAGCACCCGCATCAGGGTTCGTTCGGGAAGCCCCAGCCTCGTCTCGATGGCCTTGTGGTCGATGCCGTCCATGTGCTGGAGCAAGACGCCGCCGAAATCGAAGAAGATGGCCTCGATCTGATGGTTACTGCCCATGCCTTTCACCAGCCCCTATTCTTGCCCGCCTCGTGGCAGCGCGCAAACGTCAGCCGCCCCGGTAGGCGTGCCTTTCAGAACCCCCGGTAGCGGTTGGCGATGGGCAGGCGCCGGTCCCGCCCGAAGGCCTTCGGTGTGATCTTGACGCCGGGCGCTGCCTGCCGCCGCTTGTACTCGTTGCGGTCGATCATGCGGACCACTCGCTCCACGGTCTCGCGGTCGAAGCCGGCGTCTACGATCTCCTGCACGCTGCGGTCCTGCTCCACGTAGGCCTCGATTATGGGGTCCAGCACCGCGTAGGGCGGCAGGGTGTCCTGGTCGAGCTGGCCCGGCTTGAGTTCGGCGGAGGGAGGCTTGGTGATGACGCCCTCCGGGATCAGGTCACGGCCCGCCAGAGTGTTCCGGTAGCGGGCCAGACGATAGACCATGGTCTTGGGCACGTCCTTTATCACGGCATACCCCCCGGACATATCGCCATAGAGGGTTGCGTAGCCCGTAGCGTACTCGCTCTTATTGCCTGTAGTCAGCACGATCCAGCCAAACTTGTTGGAAAGGGCCATGATGATGTTTCCCCGGATGCGGGCCTGGATGTTTTCTTCCGCAGTGCCTGGCTCGGTGCCAGCGAAGACGTCCGCTAGCATCTGGAGGTAGGCTGCGTGTGCCGGCTCGATGGGGATGATGATGAGGCGAATGCCGAGGTTCGCGGCCAGGGCCTGGGCGTCACGTATGCTGCCCTCCGAAGAGTAGCGGGAGGGCATCGACACCCCGATAACGTTCGCGGCGCCCAGGGCATCGACGGCGATGGCAGCAACAAGGCTGGAATCGATGCCCCCCGAAAGGGCGATGACTGCCTTGCTGAAGCCTGTCTTGTGCAGGTAGTCCCGCGTGCCCAACACCAGGGCATCGTAGATCTCCTCCTCCAAAGATGGCTCCCGGGCGACTCTGGGCTGCACCAGCGGCCGTCTGCCCGAAGGCCGGGGGCCCAGCTCCACCGTCCTTACAGCCGGATGGCCAGGGAAATCGGCCCGCTCCTGGCGGGCACGCGGGTCGTGCAGGTGCTTGCGCAAGACGGCCTCGACATCTACGTCACAGACCAGAAGCTCTTCCTGGAACATTGCGGCCCGGGCCACGAGATTGCCGTCGGCGTCCAGCACCATGGAGCCGCCATCGAACACCAGCTCGTCCTGGCCGCCGACCTGGTTCGTGTAACAGATGAAGACGCTGTAGTCCCGTGCGCGACCCGCCAGCATCTCCTGCCTGAAGCGGTGCTTGCCAGCATGATAGGGCGACCCGTTGATGTTGATGATGACCTGGGCCCCGCTGTAGGCCTGTGCCCGGGTTGGGTCCCCGGGATACCAGATGTCCTCGCAGATGTTCACCCCGAAGCCAACGTCTCCCAGCCTGTACACCGGCATCTCCGCCCCCTGCCGGAAGTAGCGGAACTCATCGAACACGCCGTAGTTGGGCAGGTACTGTTTGTGATAGACGCCGGCGAGCCTGCCATCGTGTATCACCGCAGCCGCGTTGTAGATGTCGCCAGCCGCCAGGTCGACAAAGCCCACGACAACGGTCAGCCCGGCGCACTGGGGCACTAGGGCCTCCAGCGCCTTAAGGTTGTCTTCCACGAAGGACGCCCGCAGGAGCAGGTCCTCTGGCGGGTAGCCTGTTACGGTAAGCTCTGGAAAAGAGACCACGTCGACCCCTAACTCCCTGGCGCGGGACACGTAATCCAACACTTTGGCGACGTTGCCTTCCAAGTCACCCACCGTGGTGTTGATCTGTCCGAGGCCTACCCTGAGCTTGCGCATCTCTAGTTAGTGTATCCTCTACACTTACCCTACGCCCCGGCGTAGGCGGGGTCAATTCTGCCCGCCATTATAGCGTCCCCACGGAAGATACCCCCGGGAACCAACCCTGGCTTTGACGCTTCCGGCCGCTGGCCCCTACGCTAGTTGCCGTGGACACTGCCATCAGGCCGGCTGTGGAAGCCAAGGACATCGTGTTCGAGTACGACGGGCGTCGGGCCCTAGACGGCCTCAGCCTCACCGTGCCCATAGGCTCCATCTTCGGCCTCCTCGGCCCCAACGGTTCGGGCAAGTCCACCTTTCTGACGTTACTGGCCGGTCTCAGGGAGCCAGCCGGCGGCTCCCTCACCGTCCTCGGCGAGACGCCATCGCCGGCGCTCCGTTCACGGATCGGCCTCCTTTTTCAGGAGGCTTCGCTGGACCCCCTGATGAAGGTGCGGGAGATCCTCTGGCTCCACGGCAGGCTCTTCGGCATGCCGGCACATCGGCTACGCCAGCGCATGGCCGAAACGTTGGAGACCGTGGGGTTGGCGGATCGGGCCGGCGCCTTCGTCCGCACCCTCTCCGGCGGGATGAAGAGGCGCCTGGAGCTGGCCCGTGCCCTGATACCGGAGCCGCAGCTCCTCCTCCTGGACGAGCCCACCACCGGCTTGGACCCCGAATCTGAACAGGCGCTCTGGTCTCACCTGCGGGAGATAAACGCGCGGGGCACCACCATCGTGCTGTCCACTAACAAGGTGCCCGAAGCAGACCGTCACTGCCAGACCGTTGCCTTCATCCACAAAGGGCGGGTGGCGGCCCAGGGATCGCCCGCCGCGTTGAAGGCCGGGCTCAGACACGATGGCGTCTGGCTGGAGGGAGATTTCGACCCTCAGACAGTGGATGAGGTGGCCTCCTGGCCGGACGTCGGCCAGGTCAAGTGGGCGCCGCCTGTGCTGCACGTTACCGTGGACGACGCCTCCACCTTCGCCCCACGCCTGTTCCAGCTGGCGGGCACCCGGGTGCGCGCCCTGCGCCTCCGGGAGGCCACCTTGGAGGACGCCTACTTCGACTATGCCGGCGCTGCCATCTCCCAGGGGGCGCCGCAGTGAGACGTGGGGCCATCGCCTGCCTCGCCATGCTCCAGCGGGACCTGCGAGCGGTCCTGCGTTCCAGGTCCCAGCTCTACTCCTCTCTCTTGTTCCCCCTCATGCTGCTGGCCATCCTTGGCACTGGCGTTAACGAGGGCCTCCACCCGTCCACCGAGCGGATACGTAACGGGGACTACGCGAGCTTCCTGGTGCCCGGCCTGGCGGTGATGACGGCTCTCTTCTCCTCCACCTTCTCCAGCGCCTCTTACTACCAAGACCGCGATTCCGGGATGCTGCGGACGATGCTGGCCTCGCCCAACCCGCCGCAGGTCATCCTTCTGGGCAAAGGGTTAGCGGGCGTAGTCATCGGCGCCGCGCAGGCCATGGCCCTCCTGGCAGTGGCGGCCCTGCTCCCGGGCATTGACCTGGAATGGCAGTACGGACTCGGGCCTGGCCTTCTCCTCGCCGGACTGGCAGTGCTGCTCCTAGCGGTCTTCCTCAACGGGTTCGCTCAGGTGATGGCCTCTCGGATCCGCACCATGCAGGGGTTCCACCTGGTGATGAACCTGGTGCTCTTCCCCTTCCTCTTCTTCTCCGGGGCCTTCTTCCCTCTGCACGACCTTCCGGTGTGGCTGGAAGTGCTGGCGGCCGTCAACCCCCTCTCTTACGCCGTCGACCTCTTGCGCATCGCGGCATACAGCCAGGGTTCCGGCCACTTCACGCTGCCGGTGGATCTGGCGGTGCTAGGGGTGTTAGCGCCGGCTGTCTTCGCCGTTGGCGCTGGCCGCCGCCCTCGCCTCGCCTAGGAGCCTAGACCAGGCCGTCTAGGGCGATGGCCGCGAAGAGCAGGGCCAGGTAGACGATGGAGTAGCGGAATAGGGCCCAGGCAGCGCGCCCGGAGCCGGTCCGCCACAGCGTCACCGCGTAGTAGAGGAAGGCGGCCCCCAGGACAGCGGCCGAGGCCTCGTAGACCAGGCCGGCTGGGCTCCATACGGGCAAGAGAAGCGACACCGCCACCAGCCCGAGGCTATGCCAGAGGATCTGTCGCCCGG
>DAOUBD010000031.1:0-13636 GCA_034432935.1 Dehalococcoidia bacterium
GTGTTGGTGGACGAGGAGACCGAGGAGATCGAGGCGCTGGTCATCAGCCGCGGCGGCTTCTTCCAGAACGACGTCATCTTGCCCGCTGAATACATCACCGAGATCCTGGACGGCGTCGTCCACGTCGACATGGGGGACGAAGACCTTCGCCGCCTGGAACCCTTCCATGAGACCGAAGGCGGCTAGCCCTGCGCCACACAATCCCGCTCATGCTGAGGCCCGCGAAGCATGAGACGCTAGGCTCCGCTCGCCCTTCGAGTGCCTCAGGACGAGCGGGAAGGGACGTGCTACCAGAAGCGGGATACCCCGCTCATGCTGAGGCTCTCGAAGCAGGCTGAGGCCCTCGAAGCATGAGCGGGAACATGGCTTCTCCTGGGCCGGGGGCCGCCCTCGAACCCGCATCTTGCTGTAACCTAGATGCATGCGCATCGGCCTGATATCCGACACCCACATACCGGTGGCCGCGCCGGACCTATGGCCCCAGGCCTACGAGGCCATGCGCGGCGTCGACCTGATCCTCCACGGCGGCGACCTCGTATCCACTAGCGTCCTGGACCGTCTGGAAGAGATCGCCCCTGTCCTGGCGGTATCGGGCAACGGCGACTACGGCGGCTGGGAACGCACCGTGGCGCCCACAGACCCCCGGCTCTCGGAGAGCAAGACGGTGCGGGTAGACGGGCTGCGCATAGGGCTTGTGCACGATCTCCAGCTGCCAGAGGTCCCGCCCCTGCGCACCCTAGAGGGCCTCATGCGGCACTTCTTCGGAGGCCCGGTGGACGTTATCGTGCGCGGCAGCACCCACCATGCAGAGATCATCACGGTCAAGGGCGTCCTCATCGTCAATCCGGGCAGCCCGACCTTCCCCGACCACCGCAGCGCCTGCCTGGGTACCGTCGGCTATCTGGACATCGACCGCGGCCGCGCGCGCCCCTCTATTTTCCAGCTTCGTTAGCGCCACCAAGGGAACTTTTCGCCCGCCCGTTCCGTCTTATGGGCAAAGCTCACCCTTAGGAGGCGATACCGATGAAGAGATGGGCATTGCTCGCCGCCGTGGCCGGCCTAGCGTCCGTAGCGCTGCTCCTCTTGGTCATTTCCAGCTCCGGCGGAGGGACCAGACAGGGACCTTCAGGGGCCGCGACCGTCCCCCAGACGACAGGGACGGGGCTTGAGTCCGCTCCCGGCGACACACGGGGCCTCGATGCCGCCAGGCTGGCCGGTTATGCGCAAGGGGTAGCGCAGCCGGCGCCAGACGCCAGCACGGGCGGCGCCAGCGGCGAGGCCGGATTGCCGCCGGCCGCCGACCGCAAAATCGTGCGACGCGCCACGGTGCAGATCACGGTGGACGACGTGACCTCCGCCGTCCAGCAGGTGGAAGACGCCGCCCGATCAGCGGGCGGCTTCGTGTCGTCATCCAACATCAGTATCGAGGATCTACCCAAGCCGCCAGACGCCCAGCCCGACGAGCCGCCGCCCAAACGCCAGACTGCGACGGTCACCCTGCGCGTGCCCGCTGACTCGTACGACTCCGTTCTGCGCCAGATCCGGGGCATCGCCAAGGAGGTCAAGGCTGAGTCCAGCGACGCCTCGGAGGTGACGGAGGAGTACACGGACCTCCAGTCGCGCCTTCGCAACCTACAGTCCATCGAGGAGCAGTATCTCCAGCTCCTGGGCAGGGCCCAGTCCATCCAGGATATCCTCACGGTACAGGACCGGCTGAACTCGGTGCGCGGCGAGATCGAGCAGGTGCAGGGGCGCATCAACCTCTTGAACGACCTGACCGACATGGCCACCATCACAGTGAATCTGGCGCCGCCGTCCACGCCCGCTCAGGAGGAGCCAGCGGGGCATGGTTGGGCCCGCCAGGCCTGGGACGATGCCTGGGCCCTATCCAGCGATATCCTGAGGGTGGCCGGCACCGTGGCCATAACCGCCGGCGTAGTAATTATCTGGTTGGGGATACCCCTGGCTGCCGTCATGGCCTTGGCCTGGCGTTTCATGCGCCCTCGCCACCGGCCGGCCTGAGGCCTCAACCTTTGACGGAGCGACCCTGGGTGCCCCATATTGATGCCTGGCTATGGAGGATGGATCCCTGCCGGCTCCGGCCGGGAAGCGCCGATAAGCGGTGTTCTTCGTCGTCAACGAGAGGGCGGGCCGAGGCGCCGGCGCCCGCGCCTTCGCCAAGGTCCGGCCCCGCCTGGAGGCGGACGACGCCTTCGCTTTCACCGCCTGCCGGGGCGACGGCCAGAGGATCGCCGCCTCAGCCGCTGCCCAGGCCCACGGCATCATCGTAGCCGTCGGCGGCGATGGCACCATCAACGAGGTGGTGAATGGCCTGGCAGAAACGGGCTTCCGGCGCGCCCTCGGCATTATCCCGGCGGGCGGGGCCAATGACCTGGCCTACGCCCTGGGCATACCCTCGTCGCCCCAGGAGGCCCTCGCCCTTCTGCGCACAGGCCGGCCCTGCGCCATCGACGCTGGCCTGGTGCAACTGGATCGGGACCGCCGCCGCTACTACGTCAACATGCTAGGCCTGGGTGTCAGCGGCCAGATAGCGGCCATGACCAGCGATGAGAAGCGGGGCGGCCCCCTGACCTACCTCATCCCCCTCTTGCGCCTGATGTTCGCCGCCAGGCCAGTCCGCTTCCGGGTCTCGGCCTGCGGCAGGACACTGGTAGAGTCTGCCACCATCGCCCACCTGGCCAACGGGCGCCGCGAGGGCCGCCTCTTCCGCATCGCCCCCCACGCCCGGCTGGACGACGGCCGGCTGGAGCTGTTCGCGGTGGGTGACGTGCCTCACTACCAACGGCCGTACTACGCGCTAAGGGGGCTACTGGGCCCGGTGCCCGCGGGCCGGCTGGTCGTCCGGGAAAGCGTCGCCCGGGTCACTGTCGAGGCCCAGGACCTGTTGGCCTGCCACGTCGACGGCGAACCCTTTTCTCTTGCGCCAGGCGAGTCGATGGCGGTATCGGCGGAGCCCCGCCGCCTTAGCGTGATAGCGCCGCCCCCATCACCAGCGCCCGATAGTCCCCCGATGCACTGAGTAGGCGACGAAGACGAAGGCGCTGGACAGGGCAACCACAGGCAAAAGGGCCAGCACGCTCCCGGCGTCCGGCGTGTGGAACTGGGACGCCGGGCCGTCCAGGGGCAGAATGGCCAGCCCGGAGACGAGCATGATCAGGCTCAGCCACTGGTTGCGGGGCAGAGGACCGATGTAGTCCGAAGGGGCGTTGTACCGTACCATCTCCAGCCCGAAACGCCCGGCGCCGTACAGGATGAGGTACAACGCCGAGGGCATCCCCTGCGGCGCGCCGGCCATGGCCACGGAGTTCAGGATCAGGAAGAGGAGCACGTTGTAGGCCGCCTCGTAGAGCGGCGCTGGATGGATAGGCACCCCCTGGAGGCCAGCCACCCGCGATGCCTTGGCGTCGGGGCTATCGTAGCGCACCGCCAACGGGAGACGCGTCGGGCGGCCGAAGCAGCAGCCGAAGGTAAAGCAGCCCAGGCGTCCGATGGCGTGGGCCAAGGGCCCCACCCTGGCTGCGATGTCTGTAAGCTGAAAGAAGCCGAAGTGGGATGCCGAGGCGTAGATCCCCATGGCGATGGCGATGGCAACATAGCCCCCCCACGAAGCGAACTCCACCGTCCGCAGCACCTGCCCGGGCCGCCGCAAGAGCCGCAGGCCCCACCACGGCAAAAGGACGGCCCTGGCGGCCACCACGTGTCCCATAAGCAGCCCGCCGAGGATCAGGGCCGAGTCCAGCAGCGGGACCCCCTGACCCAGCATGAGGTAGCCGCCCATCGCCCCGCCGACGAAGGTGGCGATCCCCCCAAAGAGCCCGAAGGTCACGAAAACGTAGTCTCTCCAGCGGAAGAGGACGGTGCGATTAGCCAACCAGTGCACCTTCTTGCCCACTGGCGAAACAGCAGACGAGATGGAGTATACGGCCATAATCCCAGAACCAAAGGAGCAGACCCATCATCTGACTCTATCACGCTCTGGGTCAGTCGGGCTCCAGCCCGATTTCCTGTACGGATTTTCCCTACCATGACAGACGCACGATCCGCCCGGGCCACGATTCCCCCGCTCATGCTGAGGCCCTCGAAGCATGAGCCGCACACCCCGCTCGCCCTTCGAGACACCTCGGGGTTATTGGGAAGCAGGCTGCGCGCGGCGCCGAGTTCTGGTTGAAGGGGCCCTGAGCCGGGCTTTACAATATTAAGTCCGGAAAGCGTTGAAGCCGGGGAACACCCGGAGCGAGGAGAAGGCATGGAGATCATCTTCCGTGGCCAGCACCTGACGATCGGCGACGAGTTCCGCCGCTACGCCACTGAGCATCTCGGCAAACTTGGCCGCTATCTGCCCATGGCCGACCACGCCATCGTCGACCTGCGGCGGGAGGCCAAGGGAGACGAAGGACGCTACGTGGTGCAGGTGACCCTGAGCGCCAACGGCACCTTCCTCCGGGCGGAGGAGAGGTCGTTCGACCTTCTGGCCGCGGTGGACAGCACCGCCGAAGCGCTGACCCGCCAGATCAAACGGTTCAAGGAGACGAAGATCCTGCGCAGCGAGCGCCGAATCAACAAAGAGGAAGTGTTGGCACCGCCGGCCGAAGAGGAGGAGCCACCGCCTCCGCCAGGCGCGGAGGTGGTGTCGGGCCGCGTGGTCAGGCTCAAGCGCTTTGTCATGAAGCCCATGACGGAGGCCGAGGCCATCGAACAGATGGAGCTCTTGGGCCACAGCTTCTTCCTCTTCCAAGACGCTGACAGGGATACCTTGGCCCTCCTCTACCGCCGCCGGGACGGCGACTACGGCATGATCTTGCCTTTAGAGCAATGATCATAACCCTCACCCTGAATCCGGCCATAGACCAGACGCTGGTGCTGCCCCGGTTCGTCGCCGGCGACACCCTCCGGGTCAAGGCCAGCCGCTTCGACCCAGGGGGCAAGGGCATAAACGTCTCCCGCGTGATACGCGAACTCGGCGGCGAGAGCGTGGCCATGGGATTCGCCCCCGGCAGCCTGGGCCGTTACATCGAACAGACGCTCGAGGCCCAGGGCATCGCCTGCGACTTCGTGCATACCAAGGGGCAGACCCGCACCAACATCACGATCCTGGACGAGTCCCGCCACCTCCACACCATCCTCAGCGAGCCCGGGCCGTTTACGGAGCCGAAGTACGTGGACGAACTGGCGGCCCGCCTCCGCAGGCGCTGGCGTTCCGGCGATTGGCTGGTGGTGGCCGGCAGCATTCCCCCGCCCCTCAGCGGCAGCGTCTACTCCGACATCATCCAGGAGGCCGCGCGCGCCGGAGTGCACACGGTGCTGGACGCCGATGGCGAGGCCCTGGCCGCAGGCGCCGCCGCCCACCCGGACATGCTCAAGGGCAACCGCCGCGAGCTGGAGCGCCTCCTGGGCCGCCACCTGGACGATGAAGAGTCCACCCTCCAGGGCGCTCGCGAGGTCCAGGCCAGGGGCGTGCGCCAGGTCGTCGTGACCCGTGGGCGCGAGGGAGCCGTCGCCGTCAACGGGGAGCGCTGCTGGCGGGGCATCGCCCCCCGCGTGCGAGCCGTCTCCGCCGTCGGCTCCGGCGATGCCTTCCTGGCGGGCGTCGTCCTAGCCCTCAGCCGCGGAGGCGGCATCGAAGATGCCCTCGCCCTGGGCGTCGCCGCCGGCACCGCCTCCGTCCTCAACCCCGGCACGGAGCTCTGCCACCGGCGGGAGGTGGATATCCTCTTGCCGCGAGTCAAGGTCCAGCCCATCGCCTCCTTCATCGCCGCCTAGGAAGAGTTTGGGCCAACGCCCGGAGCAACGTGACCGGCCCCACCCTCATCGTCTTTCTGGGCGGCCTCGGCGGCAGCGCCATAGAAGAGATCGTGGGCACCGCTCGCTGGGCCGCTTCGCTGGACAGCATCGAGGCGGCCCTGGCCAGCGGCGCCTTCTCCGGCGCCATCCTCGTTACTGACGGCCAGTTTCCATCCGGCGATCTCCCAGGTGTAACCATCGACGCCGATCCCGCGCCCCTGCACTTCGGGCGGCGTCTGGCAGGCGTACTGCGCCGCCATCGGGTAGAGGCCGCCGTCTACATGGGCGCCGGCAGCGTACCCCTTTTCCGCAGCCAGGACTTCGCAGCCCTGGCCCAGAAGGTCAAGGACGGCAGGGCTGTCACCAACAACCTTTACTCATCGGACCTTCTCGCCTTCCCTGTGCCGCCGGACGGCCTCGTCCTCAAGTCGCTGGAAGGCTGCGACAGGGACAACGCCCTGGCGCGCGTCCTGGCCGAGCAGGCGGGCCTGGTGGTGGAGGCCCTGCCCCGGACGGTGCAGACCCAGATGGACATCGACGGGCCCAGCGACCTGGCGGTGCTGACCCTTGCCGGAGGCGGGGGCCCCCGGCTGCGCGCCTACCTGGACGCCCTGTGCTGGGACACGACGCGCCTCCAGCGGGCCTCGGCGCTGTTCGCAGACCCCAACGCCCAGGTCGTGGTGGCGGGCCGAGTTGGCAGCCACGCCTGGCAGTACCTCGAGCGCGAGACCGCCTGCCGCGTGCGCATTTTCTCCGAGGAACGGGGGCTGGAGGCCCAGGGGCGCGCCGCCGGCGGCTCTGCCCGCTCCCTCCTGGCCTATCACTTGGAGGCTGCCGGCACGGTCCGTTTCTTCCAGAACCTGGCGGAGCTGGGGGATGCCGCCTTCATCGACACGCGCGTCCTCCTGGCCCACCGCGGCGTCATGACGTCCCGCGAGGACCGCTTTCTCTCCGACGCCGGCCGCTGGCCCGAAATCCGCGACCCGTTCCTGCGCGAGTTCACCCGCGCCGCCGCCGAGGCGCCGCTGCCGGTCATCCTGGGCGGCCACTCCCTCGTATCGGGCGGCCTGATGCTGCTGACGGAGTTCGCCTGGCGCAGGAAAGAAGAGGACCCGTAGGCCTTGCGGCCGTCGGCTATTCGCCCCGGACGACAGCGCGGAAGCCGGCCTCGTACTCCGCCGCCTGCTCTGGCGTCAGCTTCTCGCTGAGGCGCAGGATGGCCGTGCCCTCCAGATACGCCGGCTGC
The DNA here is from genome assembly GCA_034432935.1 of Dehalococcoidia bacterium. Lineage (GTDB taxonomy): Bacteria > Chloroflexota > Dehalococcoidia > SM23-28-2 > RBG-16-64-32 > DAOUAG01. The sequence continues at coordinate 7,049 of DAOUBD010000031.1, forward strand.
TCCGGGTTGGCGGCGGTGATGGCGGCCAGGCGGGCCTGGGCGTCGGCCTCGTTATCGAAGACCTCCACGGCGCCGCCATCGGCCACCGTGGGGTACTCCTGGGTCATCGGCAGGATCCGAACGTCGGCGAAGGTGCTGCGGCTGGTGTACTGGTGGGGTTTGCCCAGGAGCCCCTCGGGGTCGATGGTGGCCGAGAAGTTGGCGTATTCGCCCACGGGCAGCCCCCGCCTGATCATCCCCTCTACAATGGCCTCGGAGGTCAAGCCGTCCGTAGCGGGGGCGGGCGTCGGCGCAGCGGTGCGAACTGGCGCCGGCGTGGCGGCAGAAGGCTGGGGCGTCGTCCCGGAGCTGTCGCCACCGCCGCAGGCCACGGTTACGGCCAGGGCCACGGCAGCCAGCGCTAAGGTCAGGAACCGCATGGCACCAGTGTACGGCATCCGGCCCACGCGCGGCGACACCGAGGGGCGGGGCGAGGGGCGGGAGACGAGATCGCCGTCGGGCATAAGGGCGGCTTGACACCCTGCGCCAGGCGGCCATACAATCTTTTCCACAACTCCTGCGGTAAAGGCCGCGAAGGGGAGTAGTAGAGGAACCCCAGCTCCCAGAGAGCCGGCGCATCGGTGCAAGCCCGGCAGCCAGGGCCCTCGAACTCGCCCCAGAGCCGCCGGTCCCAAGGCCACTGGCTTCTGCCCTGGCCCCAAGGCCGGCCGGGCTGCGCCCGTTATAGCGTTAGAGCGCTCCGTGTGCCAGGTAGAGACAGGGCCCGCGGAGAAGAAGGGTGGTACCGTCCCGTCCAGAAGGGATCCCTTCGGGGCGGGCGTTTTCATTTGGCCCAGAGAAGGACACGCCAGCATGGTGACGACCGATAGAAAGTTGGCCAGCGACATCGTCTACCGGGCAGGATACGCCCGCGCCCCGGCGCGGTCCTACCTCCGCGCCATGGGCCTAACGGACGAGGACATCAGCAAGCCCATCATCGGCGTCACCAGCTCCTGGAACGAGGCCACCCCTTGCAACGTGCACCTGAACCGCCTCGCGGCCTGGGCCAAGCAGGGCGTCACTGCCGCCGGCGGCACCCCCCGCGAGTTCACCACCATCGCCGTCACCGATGGCATCTCTATGGGTTATGAAGGCATGAAGGCGTCCTTGGTCAGCCGCGAGGTCATCGCCGACTCCATCGAGCTGATGGTCTTCGCCCACGGCTACGACGCCCTGGTGGGCATCGCTGGCTGCGACAAGAGCATCCCGGGAACCATGATGGCCATGGCCCGGCTCAACGTCCCTTCCGTCTTCCTCTACGGGGGCACCATCATGCCCGGCCAGTGGAGGGGCCGCGACGTTACCGTGCAGGACGTCTTCGAAGGCGTTGGCGCCGTCGAGGCAGGACGCATGACGGAAGACGAGCTGCATGAGCTGGAGTGCGCCGCCTGCCCTGGCGAGGGCTCTTGCGGCGGCATGTACACTGCCAACACCATGGCCTGCGCCTCAGAGGCGCTGGGCATCGCCCTTCCTTTCAGCGGGACCGCCCCCGCCATCGCCCAGGAGCGCACCGAGATCTGCCGCCACGCCGGCAGCCGGGTGCTCCAGCTCCTTCACCAGAACATCCGCCCGCGCGACATCCTTACCCGCAAGGCCTTCGAGAACGCCATCGCCGTCGTCGTGGCCATCGGCGGCTCCACCAACGCGGCCCTCCACCTGCCGGCTCTGGCCCACGAGGCCGGCGTCGAACTCTCCTTGGATGACTTCGACGCCATCGCCCGCCGCGTCCCCCACCTGGCCGACATGCGGCCCGGCGGACGTTTCGTCCAGAGCGACCTGCACCGTGCGGGCGGCGTGCCGCGCATCATGAAGGAGCTGCTGGACCGTGGCCTTATCCACGGCGACTGCCTGACCGTCACCGGGCGCACAGTGGCGGAGAACCTGGAAGGCATGCGCTTCGACGGCACGGACCAGGAGGTGATCCGCCCCATCGACTCGCCCCTGGAGCCCACGGGCACCATGGTCGTCCTGCGGGGCAACCTGGCGCCAGAGGGCTGCATCATGAAGACGAGCGGGGTGCGCCGCCAGACCTTTACCGGGCCGGCGCGCGTCTTCAACTGCGAGGAGGACGCCTTCCAGGCCATCGCCCGGCGCGAAATTAAGGCAGGCGATGTGGTGGTGATCCGTTACGAGGGTCCGAAGGGCGGCCCGGGCATGCGCGAGATGTTGGCCGTCACGGCGGCCATCGCCGGCCAGGGGCTGGGCGAAGAGGTCGCCCTCATCACAGACGGGCGCTTCTCCGGCGCCACCCGGGGCTTCAGCGTGGGGCACATCGCCCCGGAGGCCCAGGTTGGCGGGCCCATCGCTGCCTTGCAGGACGGCGACATCATCTCACTGGACATACCCAACAGGCGCATCGACGTGCAGTTAGGGGAGGAGGAGATACAGCGGCGCCTTGGCCAGTGGACGGAACCCGCCCCCAAGTACACCAAGGGGGCCCTGGCCAAGTACGCCCGCTTGGTATCGTCGGCCGCCCGCGGCGCCGTGTGCAGCTAACAGCCAGACAGCCACCAGCCGCCGGCGCCCGAAGCGGATAGGAGCCTAGGGGCATCCCTTTCTTTGGATACCAGACACAGGCAACACTGAGGAGCCGAATCATGGAAACAAACGGTGAAATGACAGGGGCTCAGATGGTCATGGAGTCCTTTATCAGGGCCGGGGTCGAGGTCATCTTCGGCCTGCCCGGCGGCGCCAACCTGCCCCTCTATGACCAACTGCCCCTCTACGAGCCACGCATAAAGCACTACCTGGTCAAGCACGAACAGTGCGCCGCCCACGCTGCCGACGCCTACGCGCGGGTCACGGGAAAGGCTGGCGTCTGCTTCGCCACCTCTGGCCCCGGGGCCACCAACCTGGTGACCGGCATCGCCAACGCCTGGATGGACTCTGTACCCGTCGTGGCCATCACTGGTCAGGTCATCACCGCCCTTCTCGGGCGCGATGGCTTCCAGGAGGCCGATATCCAGGGCATCACCATCCCCATCACCAAGCACAACGAGCTCGTCCTGGACGTCAACGATATTCCGAGGGTGATGCAGGAGGCCTTCTACATCGCCACCACAGGCCGTCCGGGCCCTGTCCTCATCGACATCCCAAGGGATGTCTTCCAGCGCCGGGGGCGTTTCTACTGGCAAGATAAGGTGGACCTCCGCGGCTACCGCCCGCCCCTGGCGCCAGATGCCGAGGAGGTGGCTAAGGCGGCGGAGCTCATCGAGGCCTCGGAGCGGCCCCTGATTCTTTCGGGCCACGGGGTTATCATCTCCCGCGCCTTCGCCGAGATCCGGGAGCTAGCGGAGAAGGCCAACATTCCCGTTATCACCACCCTGCTGGGGATCAGCGGCTTCCCCGGCACCCACCCCCTCTACCTGGGCATGCCGGGCATGCACGGCATGTATTGGAACAACATCGCCATCAGCGAGGCCGATCTGATCATTGGCGCCGGGGTCCGCTTCGATGACCGGGTCACGGGCCGCCTGCGGGACTTCGCGCCCCAGGCCCGCATCGTCCATATCGATATCGACCCGGCTGAGGTCGGCAAGAACGTGCGTCCGGCGGCGAGCCTGATCGGCGACGCCAAGGTCTGCCTGGCGGAACTGAACCGCTTGGTCACCTTCAAGGAGCGCCCGGGCTGGTTCGCCCGCCTGGATGAACTCCGCCGGGCCCACCCTTCCATCACCATCCGGGAGACGGACGAACTCCTGCCCCAATACGTCGTCGACCAGATATACAAGGCGACCCGGGGCGATTGTTACGTCTGTACCGGGGTTGGGCAGCACCAGATGTGGGCCGCCCAGTACTTCTGGTACGACAAGCCCAACAGCTTCATCACCTCGGGCGGACTGGGCACCATGGGGTTCGAGGTGCCCGCCGCCATGGGTGTCCAGGTGGCCGCCCCCAACGACCTCGTCTGGTCCATCTGCGGGGACGGCGGCTTTCAGATGACGCTGCAAGAGCTGGCCACCATCAGCGAATACGGCTGGCCCATCAAGTTCGCCATCCTCAACAACGGCACCCTGGGCATGGTGCGGCAGTGGCAGAACCTCTTCTACCGGGACAACATCGTGGCCACGCCGCTCCGCAACCCGGACTTCGTCAAGCTGGCCGACGCCTACGGCATCCTGGGGCTGCGGGCCACCCGCCGGGAGGAGGTGCCCGTGGTCATCGCCAAGGCCATGGAGCACCCCGGCCCCGTGGTCATCGATTTCCAGGTCAAGTACGACGAAAACTGCTACCCCATGGTGCCGCCAGGCGCAGCCCTCAGCGAGACCATCGACCTGCCGGCTTGGGAACCGGAGAAAGCGCTGGTTTGATCATGGACGCTACCAACAACCTCCAGAAACACACCATCATCGCCCTGGTCGAGGACCGGCCGGGGGTGCTCAACAAGATCGCTTCCAAGTGGCGGCAGCGAGGCTTCAACATCGAGAGCCTCGCCGTCGGCCACTCGGAACAGCCGGGGCTCTCCCGCATGACCTTCGTCGTCGACGCCAGCCACGATGCCGAGCAGGTCGTCAAACAGCTCGATAAGCTCATCGACGTGGTGGACATTCGCGACATCACCGACGAAGATATCGTCAGCCGGGAGCTGGCCATGATCAAAGTACGTTGCGATCGCACCAACCGCGGCCAGATCATCGAGGTGGCAGACCTGTTCAAGGCCGACGTCGTAGACGTCGCTCCGGAGTCGATCATCATCGAGGCCACCGGCTCCGAGCAGAAGATCGACTCCCTTATCGCCCTCCTGCAGGACTTCGAGATCATCGAGCTGGTGCGCACGGGCCGGGTGGCCATGCTTCGGGGCGCCGCCGTATCCCACCCTCGCTCCCACGAGGAGCCGGAGCGTTATCAAGGAGTAGAGCCACCCTACTCTGCCAAGTGAGGGGAGCGAGGGGAGGCATGCCAACGAAGGACCCGAATAAAGGCGAGTAAAGGAGACGACCGTGGCAAAGATCTACTATGACGCTGACGCCAACCTGGACCTCATCAAGAGCAAGACCGTAGGGATCATCGGCTTTGGGTCCCAGGGGCACGCCCACGCCCTAAACCTTCGGGACAGCGGCTGCAACGTGATGGTGGGGCTCTACCCGGGGTCCAAGTCCTGGCAGCAGGCCCAAATGGCAGGGCTGCGGGTCGGCACCGTAGAGGAGGTGGCCCGCCAGGCCGATGTCATCATGATCCTGGCCCCGGACCAGGTCCAGCGCCAGATCTACTACGACAGCATCGAGCCGGGCCTCTCGGCCGGCAAGATGCTGATGTTCGCCCACGGTTTCAACATCCACTTCAACCAGATCGTCCCGCCGCCGGATGTGGACGTCACCATGATCGCCCCCAAAGCCCCTGGGCACCGTATGCGGGAGATGTTCGTACAGGGCGTCGGCGTGCCCGCGCTGGTGGCGGTGCACCAGAACGCCAGCGAAAACGCCCTGCAGATGGCCCTGGCCTACGGCAAGGGGGTCGGCTGCACCAAGGCCGGTGTCATCGAGACCACCTTCGCTGAAGAGACCGAGACCGACCTCTTCGGCGAGCAGGTCGTCCTCTGCGGCGGTGTCACCGCCCTGGTCAAGGCCGCCTTCGAGACGCTGGTGCAGGCCGGGTACCAGCCGGAGATCGCCTACTTCGAGTGCATGCACGAGCTCAAGCTCCTCGTGGACCTCATGCACGAAGGGGGTATGTCCTACATGCGCTACTCCATCTCCGATACGGCAGAGTACGGCGACTACACCCGAGGGCCCAAGGTCATCGATGACCATGTGCGTCAGAACATGCGCCAGATCCTGGCCAACATCCGCTCCGGCGCTTTCGCCCGCGAGTGGATACTGGAGAACCAGGCCGGGCGCCCCAGTTTCCTGGCCCTGCGGCGCCAGAACTCGGAGCACATGATCGAGAAGGTCGGCGCGGAGCTCCGGGCCATGATGCCCTGGTTGGGCAAGAGGGGATGATGCATGTGCAATACCCACCCCGGCCCAAAGGCCGGAGCATGGGGGAAGGACAGGCAGTATCTCCACCCCGGCCTAAACGCCGGGGCATTGGGGGAGGACATGAGGGGAAGGGAGAGTATCTCCACCCCGGCCTCAAGGCCGGGGCATGGGGGAGAATGCCGATGCCCCAGCCTTCAGGCTGGGGTGGCAGCAGACAGTATCTCCACCCCGGCCTCAAGGGCATGGGGGAGAATACCGATGCCCCAACCTTCAGGTTGGGGTGGAAGAGAAAATATCAGGGGGTGGCACCTCCTCAATCCATCTGCCCCAGCCTTCAGGTTTCGGGTGGCGATCGACTCTCGAACCCCGATTGATGTAATACTGTGGCCCAAGCGCTATTCTTAAACGGAGAGATGCGGAAACACCAAGCGCCAACCCTCAACCTTAACCGGCCCTCCGGCCTCCCCTTAGGCGGGGGCTGGGAGGGCCTACAGGCTACGTAGGGCGGCCCCCGCGGCCGCTCGTCAGGCGGGGCTCGCGCTCCCCACCAGTTACCAAAAACGGAGGTTGAGAATGGCAACTCAAGACAAGGTACTGATCTTCGACACCACCCTGCGCGACGGCGAACAAT
>DAOUBD010000032.1:0-40788 GCA_034432935.1 Dehalococcoidia bacterium
GTCTATAATGTGCACGTATATCCGCAACGATGGTCCTGCCGAAGTATCTGGGCGCCGCTGCCTTCGTCCTTGGCCTCATCTCCTTGGCCTGCGCCAGTCGCCAGCCAGACCGCGTGCCCCAAGGCCCCTCGGGCTCGCCATCGGCACCCGCCGCAACGACCATCGCGCCCGCGCCTACGGGCGAGAACCCCTTCGGGCTAATGCTGCCCTCCCAGCTTGTGCGCTCGTCCCAGGGGATGCAGACGGCCAAGGCGCTGGGAGCCACCTATTTCAGACCCGCTTCAATCTTTCTCGATCAATGGAACGGGACCTGCGCCGAGTGCGATATCGCGTTGAGTGCCGGTTTGCAACTCGTCCTCACCGTGCGCAACAGCGGCCCGTTGCCCACCGCCCCGCCCAGCGATCTCGCCGCCTATCAGCGCACCTTGGGCCAGGTGCTGGACACATACCGACCGGCGGTGCTGGTAGTGGAGAACGAGGAGAACTCGGCCCTGTTCTACACGGGAACACCAGAGGAATACGCCGCCCAACTCAAAGCCGCCTGCCAGGTGGCGCACCGGAAGGGTATCCCCTGCGCCAACGGCGGGCTGGTCAGCGCGCTGGTGGCTCTCCTGGTGTATGACCATTACCTGTCCAGTGGGCAGTCCACAGCCGCCCAAGACTTCGCCGCCAGAGCCTTCACAGCAGAGGAGCAGCGCCAACTCGACTCGCCCCAGGCTCGGGAGCAAATCGGCAAGGGCCAGGCGCTCCTCTCGGCCTACCGCGCCTCGGGGGCAGACTACGTGAACTTCCACTGGTACGTCGCCGACCCTCGGGCGCTGGAGGAAGCAGTGGCCTATCTGAGGACGCAAACGGACCTGCCGGTGATCACCAATGAGATCGGCCAGATCACCGGCGATCCCAGCCAGACGACCGCCATCATGGACAAGGTGGTGGAGTTGGGCCTGCCCATCGCCGTATGGTTCGGCCTGGATGGGCCGAAGGCGCGGGGACTGGTCGACGTGGATGGCAGCCTCCGGCCTACCGGCGAGGCATTCCAGTATTTTATCGAGTCCACGTTCCGGAACAACCGCTAGGAGGTCCTCGCCATGGGACTCTTAACCTTCAGCATCAACGTAACCCTCGACGGTTGCGTCGACCACCGAGAGGGAATCGCCGACGACGAGATACTCGTTTTCTTCACCCGCCTCTTGGACGAGGCAGGGGCGATGCTGTGGGGCCGCGTCACCTACGAGATGATGGAGAGCTACTGGCCCGCGGTCGCTCGCGGTGACGAGGAGGCGTCACCGGCAATGCGCGATTGGGCAGTAAAGCTGGAGGCCAAGCCGAAGTACGTGGTGTCGTTGACGCGAACGGACTTCCCGTGGACGAACACCCACCACATCGCCGGCGACCTGCGCACGAACGTGCAGAAGCTTAAAGACGCAACCCCCTCAGGCGTACTTCTTGGTAGTGGCAAGCTGGCGACCGAGCTCGACCGGCTGGATCTGATCGACGAGTACAAGTTCCTAATCCACCCCAGGATCGCGGGCCACGGCCCGACCCTGTACCAGAGTGGACTGCCGAGCACGCGAAGGCTCGAGCTGGTCTCAGCGAAGCCGCTTCGCAACGGTGCGGTCGCCATGCACTATCGACGGGTGCGCGGCTAACAACGGGTTGCAGCGAACGGCCCTGCGCGCTGCCGCTCAGCTACCGGATAGCGTACGTAGCGCTGATGTTGGCCACCACCTGCACCTCTTGGGGCTGGCCCGCCGCATAGTTAGTGCCAGCCACTGGGTAGGGCATGCCGAAGTAGTCCTGCCCGCAAGTGCCGCCGTAGGGCGACCACGACCAGTGGGAGGCCGCCACCAGGTCCCCCAAGCCGGCGCCCAGAGCCTCGGCAAAGGCACCCGCCCGCTCGCTGGCATCAGCGGCGGCCGCCTTCATCGCCTCCTTCTCCAAAGCCAGGCAGTCCTTCACGGTGTACGAGACCCCGGTCCAGCCAAGGGTGAGACCGTCCCCGAGGCCTCCAGCAGCGTCCCGGGCCGCCTGCACGATGCCATCTAGGGAACCGACGTCACCAACCTTGGCCCGCAGGGTCGCGCTGGCGTAGGGATCCGAGTAGTACTGGCCCACCAGCTCGATGTCGCTTCGCGGCACGCCGGCCGCCACCAGCGCATCGATCACCGGCTTCAACGTCTCTTCGGTGATGGCCTGCGCAGGCGCCGGCGTCGCCACTGGGGACTCGGTACCGGGCTCCTCGCCAGGCACGGGCTCCGGCAACGGCACTGGCTTTGACCCGTCGAGGTAGCCCGAACGGGTGAAGTTGAACTCCACCACGGCGCTGTCGGCGGGCGCAGAGGCCGAGCCGTAACCCTGGACCGTGATGCCGCCTGGTGCCGGCGCGAGCTGGGGCGCCCCCAGGAAGCCGGCGCCGGTGGCCGGATACGCGACGCGGCTACCGGCAGCCGCGCTAGCGTCGCCGCCTACTCCCACGGGGGCACCGGACTGAAGGACACCCGTCGCGGGGCTCTCTATCGTCAGCTTCCCGCCGCCGGCCCCCGGAGCCATCGCCGATGCTAGACCCAGGCCCCTCTGAGTCCGGATGGCCATCTGGCCCCCATCGCCGCCGGTAGCCAAGACGGCCACGGCGACTACGACTGCTACGCCGATGGCAGCGACGAGCGCCGCTGCTATTAGCTTCGTCCTCATGATTGAACCTCCTGCTGTTCTCCCGCTTGTCCTACCGCTTCAGACGCACGTAGCGCCACAAAGGTTCCCCACCACTAGGCTCCTCGCCGGCCCCTGCGGCGGGCGATGGTGAGGGCGCCGCTGGTGGCCACCGCCAGCCCTAGGCCAGCCGCTAACCCGATCACCGTGGTGCCAGGGCCACCGCCGCCCCCTGCCTCCGCGCCGGCAGCGGTCTTGACCATGAGTCCATCGGAGGCTTCCCCCTCGCCGGCCGCCGCAGCCGTCGCAGCGGGAGTTGGCGGAGCCTCTCGTTGTAGGTCCTGGATGGCCGGCGCCGAGGGCGTAGACCCAGCGGAAGGCTCAGCCAGAGGGCCGCCTTCCGGCGGGGCCAGCCCCTCCATCCCTTCCGCCGCCCGTTCAATGGCCGCTCGGGGCGCGGCGGCTGGCCCAAGGCCAGCTTCCTCACCACCCCGCAGGTCCAGCAACAGGACAGCCGCCAGGGCCACCGCCAGCCCGGCCGCTGCCAAGCGGGAGGCCGTCTCCAGCCGGCGCAGAGCGGACGACCCCGAGGGGCTGGGCCGCTCCACCATGCTGGGCGTCAGGGCAAAGGAACGCGGCTCCTTCTCCAGCGGCATGGACGCAAGCGCCTTCCGCACGGCGCGGAGTTCAGCAAGCTCCGCCCGGCACGCCTCGCAGGCCGCCAGGTGGGCCTCTAGCTGGCGCTGGTCTCCGGGCGAGAGCTCAGCGTCCAGGTAGGGAGACAGCTTCTTGCGCACCCTCCGGTGCCAGCCTGGCCACCTCATCTTCGCCTCTCACCTTCCTGACGTTCCGCGTGCTCGAAAAGTTCCCCCGCCAGCGCAGGATCGGCCCGGAGGATGGCCCGCAGCCTCAGCCGCGCCCGGGCGATGCGGGATTTCACGGTGCCCAGCGGCGCGCCCACCACCGCTGAGATCTCGGAGTAGTCCATCCCCTGCACGTCGCAGAGGATTACGGCCAAACGCTGATCCGAAGGCAGGGCGCCCAGCGCCTTCTGGATGGCCGACACCACCTCGCTGCGCTCCAGTTGACGCGCTGGCGATGGGCTTGGGCTGGCGAGCTCTGCCAGGCCGCCTTGCTCCAGCGTCGCGTCCAAAGAGACAGCCGGCCGTGCCCGCCGGCGGCGCAGCTCGTCGTAACAGACGTTGGCGGCGATGCGGTACAACCAGGCACGGAGGGACCCGCCCCGGAAGGAGTCTAGCCGCCGGAAGGCCGCGATGAAGGCCTCTTGTGTGGCGTCTTCCGCCGCGGCGGCCGAGCCCAACATCCGCAGACAGAGGTTGTAGAGGCCGCGCTGAAAACGTTCCACCAGGACGTTGAAGGCGGCGATGTCGCCCCCGCGGCTGCGCTGGACCAGGGTGCTCTCTTCAGCGTCAGCTTTCATGCGTAGGCCCATTCTACCAGCGAAACCAAGGCGGCCCGCCGTTCGTCTATCTATCGGGCCGGGAGGAGGAACCCTGCTATAATGAAGACCGAACGAATGAAGGATTTCGAAGAGTCCGACGGCTGGCCTGAAGAAGAGGGGGAGGAGAGGGAGTCTGGCCCGCCAGCCTTTGACCCCCTGTTCCTTCCTTGGGATGAGGAGCCGCCTGCTGCCCTTCCGGAAGGACCTGCGGAGGACGCGTCTTGGTGGGAGACGGGTGGTTTCGGTGAGCCCTCAAACCTTGCTGCCGGCGCCCTGGCCTGGGAGCTGCCCGCCAACGACGTTCTGCGCCGCGAGTTCCAGACGGGCGTCGGACACTTCCCCGACCGTTTCACCCACGCGCAGAGGATCACCGAATACCAGCGCCTCCTACGCGAGGGCACCGTCGTCGTCCCCAAGCCGGAGCGCCGCTGGCTGGTCACCGCCCGCGAGCTCGTGGAAACGCTGCTTTTGGCCCTCCTCATCTTCCTTTCGGTCCGCGCCTCCTTCCAGAACTTCCGGGTGGAGGGCGCCAGCATGAACCCCAGTCTGGAGAACGGCGAGTACCTCATCGTCAACAAGCTGGCCTACGCCACCATAGACCTCAGCATGTTCAACTGGCTCCCCTTCTTCGATGCAGGCGAGCATCCGGTCCGCCATCTCTGGGGGAAGCCCTCCCGGGGCGATGTCATCGTCTTCCGCGCCCCCACCAGCCCGAACCGCGACTTCATAAAACGCATCATCGGCTTGCCGGGGGATACGGTGGAGATAAACAACTCGACGGGCCAGGTCTTCATCAACGGCTCGCCTCTAGAGGAGACCTACACCCAGGGCGTCACTAGCTGCCCGAACAACACCTGCAAGTGGGAGATACCCGCCAAGGGCTCGCCCCAGGCCTATTCCGAGTGCGGGTCCGAGGCTTGCTATTTCGTCCTGGGGGACAACCGGCAGAACAGCAGCGACTCGCGCCAGGGCTGGCTGGTTCCTGAAGAGAACATCATCGGCAAAGCCCTCATCACCTACTGGCGGAACGGCGGCCCCCAGTTCGATCTAGCGCCCAACCGCTCCGTTGGCCTGGCCGATAACGCCAGCGCCCAGGAGTAGGGTGGCCGCCGCCGGCGCCTCCTCCCAGGCCGAGGCCCTCCTGCGCGAGGCAGGCGCCCTCCTGGAGGGGCACTTCCAGCTGACCTCCGGCAAGCACTCGCCGCGCTACGTCGAGAAGTTCCGGCTGTTGGAACGCCCTCCGCAGACGGAGGCCCTCTGCCGGATGATCGCCCGTTGGGCCGGGGCGCTGGAGCCCCAGACAGTGGCTGGCCCAACCACCGGCGGCATCATCATCTCGTACGAGACCGCGCGCCTCCTCGGCACGCGGGCCATCTTCGCCGAGCCGGCGGTTGGCCGGGGTCTCACCCGGGCCCCAGAGGGCGGCCGCGAGTTCCGGCGCGGGTTCACCCTTTCGCCTGGGGAGAGGGTGCTGGTGGTAGACGACGTCCTGACGACGGGGGGCAGCATCCGCGATGTCCTGGATGCGGTGCGGCGGGCCGGAGCCCAGCCGGTAGGCGTGGCGGTCCTAGTCGACCGCAGCGGCGGCAAGGCAGACTTCGGCCTGCCCTTTTTCGCTTGTCTGCGCCTCGATCTGCCGGCCTACGAACCGGCCGCCTGCCCCCTCTGCGCGCAAGGCGTGCCCCTGACCCTGACCTAGGCTCAGTCCGGGATGGCCAGGGCGATGGCCCAGCCAAGGCCGAAGCAGATAGGAAACGTCAGAACCCAGGCCAGGACGATGTTATAGGCGATGCCCCAGCGCACCGCCGAAAGACGCCTCGTCGCCCCTACGCCCATGATGGCAGTACCTATGGTGTGGGTCGTGCTCAGCGGCACTCCAAAGCGAGAGCTGACGGCGAGGGTGGTAGCAGCCGCGGCCTCTGCCGCAAACCCTTGGTACGTCTCCAGGTGAGTCACCTTCATCCCCAAGGTACGGATGATGCGCCAGCCTCCCGCCATGGTGCTGACACCCATGGTGAGGGCCGCCAAGAGGATCACCCACGTGGGGACGTGGAACTCCTTCGCGGGGGTCTCGTGCCAGATGGCCAGGGCCATGGCCAGCACGCCTATGGCCTTCTGCCCATCGGCCGTGCCGTGGCTCCAAGCCATGAAGGCAGACGAACCCAGTTGTAGAAGGCCGAAGAGGCGCCGCGAGCGCCCCGGGCTGGACCTGCTGAACAGCCAGAGGATGACCAGCATTATCAGGAGGCCGCCCAGGAAACCGCCCGCCACCGCGGTGCCAAGTCCCAGGAAGACCTTTTCCCAACCGCCCCACTTGAGGACGTCCCACCCGGCCACCTGAACGGCGGCCCCCGCTATCCCGGCCACTATGCCGTGGCTCTCACTGGTGGGAAGGCCGAGGTAGGCGGCGAAGGTGCTCCAGGCCACCACCGCCAGGGCGGCAGCAGCCGCTATCTGAAGCCCGGTGCCTTTGGCCGTCAGGAGATCGATGTCTACGATATCTGACCCGATGGTCTTGGCCACGGCGGTGCCAGATAGCGCGCCCGCCAGGTTGAGGACCGCTGCCATCGCCACCGCCGCCAGTGGGGGCAACGCCCGGGTAGACACGACCGTGGCGATGGCGTTGGGGGCGTCGGTCCAGCCGTTGACGGCCTCGAAGGCCAGGACCGCTATGAAGACGAAGACCAAGAAGGCGAAGGAATCGGTCATACGCTCAGGCAGCCGCCCGCCGCGGGGGTCCGCTTTCCTCCGGAGGACACCCTAGCCATGCTTGAGGACGATGGCCTCCAAGACATGGGCCACCTGTTCAGCGCTATCCGTCGCCCGCTCCAACTGATCGTAGATATCCCGCCACTTGATGATATCGATGACGCTGATCTCTCCGGCGAAGAGCTCTGCCGTGGCCCTTAGGAAGAGGGAGTCAGCCTCATTCTCCAGGCGATTTACTTCCTTTAGCTGGTCTAGGATCCGCCTCAGGTGACGTCCGTCTCGCAGAAGGGTGATAGCTCGCTCCACCTGTATGCACTGAAGCCGGATCAGGTCAGCCAGCGAGCGGGCCGCTGGCGTTGGCTCTGACACGCCGTAGACCATCATGGCGGTGCTGGCGCCCTCCATGAAATCCATGATGTCGTCCATGCGCTGGGCCAGCGCCGCGATGTCCTCCCTGTCCAGCGGCGTGACGAAGGTCTGGTGCACCTGCCTGTAGATGTCGTGGGTGATGTTGTCCGCCTCGTGCTCCAGCTCTTTCAGACGCCGCGCCTTCATCTCCACATTCTCGAAGTGCTCCAGCAGATCGGTCAGCACCTCGGCGGCGGCTACCAACTTGTGGGCTGACTGCTCAAAGAGGTTGTAGAACTGAGCGTCGCGGGGGATCAGCGAAAAACGCATCCGCACTGTCCTGCCGACCAGAAGCATACACCGGCCATCCGGCCCGAGCAACCGCCGGACGGCCGCCCTTTGTGGAAACCCCTGGGGCGCGGCGACTAGGGCAGAGCCTTACCTGGCCCTGGTCTCCGCCTGGAAACCCACCTTCTTATGGGTGCCATCGCAAAACGGCTTGTTCTCCGAATGGCCGCACCGGCAAAGGGACACCCATTCGCCTGGGGGCAAAGTAAACTCGTTCCCCTCGGCGTCAACGAGCTTGAAGGGGCCCTGGACCCGGTAGGGCCCGCTGGACCTCACCGTTATCCGCACTTCCTCGGCCAACACGGTCCTCCTTCCCAAACGGGTGCAAGGAAAACGTTCGCGTTATATCGGCATGATAGCATCCGGGAGCCCATCCTCTCAGCCCAGATGCTTCCTCAGAAAATCGCCCACGGCCTGCGCCAACGGTTCCTCATGCCCCCACCAGAAATGATCGGCCCCGGACACGAAGACCAGATCCGCTCCCAGCGCCTGGGCCAGCTCCGAGAGGTCATCCTGGTCCACATACTCGTCCTCGTCGCCTGCTATTAGGAGCAGGGGGTACGGCAACGCCGGGGGTTGGGCCGGGAGCATCATGGTGGGTGGCGAGACCAACACCATGGCCCGCAGCCCCTCCACCCGTGCGGCCAAGGCCACGCCTGCGCCGAAGGAGTAGCCGGCCACCGCCAAGCGCTCTCCGTCTACCCCCGGCAGGCCGCGCAGGTACTCGGCCGCCATCGCTACGTCGAGGCGTTCCCCCTGGCCACCCTCGTGGCGGCCCTCGCTGCGGCCGGTCCCCCGGAAGTTGAATCGCAAGGCAGCGACGCCGCCCTCCACCGCTACGCGGCAGAGGAGCCCCACCACATTGTTGTTCATGTCCCCCCCGTAGAGCGGGTGCGGATGGCACACGACGATCCCTGGCGCTGGCGTCGAGTCAGGCAGGTGAAGGGCGCCCTCCAGCCTGAATCCGCCAGCGGTAGGGAAGGCGACCGGGCGAGCGCTGCTCATCGCCGCGATTGTACCTGGTGGTAATCTCAGTAGCGAGGTGCCATCAGAACCTCCCATCATCATCTCTCACATACAGGCGCGGCCCCTCCTCGAAGCCCGTCACAGAGGAGCGCACACCGTCTGGACTTCGCTGGATCTGGGTCTCTCGAAGACTCAGGTTGGCCTGGAGCCCTCGGGCATCAAGTTGCCCGGCGGCGAAATTCTGGCCTGGAACGCCATCGAGCTGGTCGCTGGCAGCGAGGGCGCCTGCTTTCTTGTGAGGGCGGGGGAGCTGGAGAAGGTGCAGGCCTTCTCTGACCTGACGGGGCGGGCCTATAGCCTCTACCCCACCAAGTCGGCGCCAACCTTGCTGGTGTCCGGCATCCCGATGCACCGGATCAAAGGGACAGACCCCCGAACGGACACCCTGGCCAAGATCAGGGCCGCGGGACCCGTCCACGGCCGGGTGCTGGACACGGCCACCGGCCTCGGCTATACGGCCATCGAGGCCGCCAAGACCGCCGCCGCAGTCGTGACGGTGGAGCTGGACCCTGCGGTACTGGAGATCGCTCGGCTCAACCCCTGGTCCCAAGGCCTTTTTGGCAACCCCAAGATCCACCAAATCCTGGGCGACGCCTTTGACGTGGTTCAGGGATTCCGGGACGCCAGCTTCGACATCGTCATCCACGACCCCCCTTACTTGGCCCTGGCCGGGGAGTTGTATTCACTGGAGTTCTACCGCCAATTGCACCGGGTGCTGAAGCCGGGCGGACGCCTCTTCCATTACGTGGGCGACCCCGACAGCAAGACCGGCTCCAGCGCCACCCGCGGCGTCCTGCGCCGCTTGGCCGAGGCCAGCTTCGAACGCGCCGTCCGGCGGCCCGAGGCCTTCGGTGTCGTGGCCTACAAGGGACGCCAGGCTTAGCGCGCCACCCTACGCAGGGCGCACTGCCGCCAGGTTGAGGCGCACGTAGTCGGCCGTGAAGGGCGGGCCGTAGCGGGCCAAGTACGCTGCCACCACATCCCGCACATACGCGTCGCCCATGCCTTGGGGGAGGAGGGCAACATGGTCGCGCAGGATGATGGTGCGCAGGTAGAGGGCGGCGTCGTCCGGCGAACCGAAGGCCACCGGCGCTTCGAAGGTCCAGGCACGCACCTCGCGCCAGCCGGCGCGCTCCATGGCCGCCTTGGCCTCCTCAGGCGAGCGGTACTTCTTGCCGTCCCGGTAATTCCCCAGGTAGGCGGCATAGGGCTGCCGGCCCAGCACCTCCTTTACCGCGGTCATCAGCGAGGCGAAGATGCGGCCGCCGCCGCACTGGGCCCGCAGGCGCCCCCCTGGCTTGGTAGCGCGAAGAAGAGAGCCGAAGAGACCGTCGTCGTCGTGTATCCAGTGGAAGACAGCGTTGGAGAAGACGGCATCTACCGGTTCCGGCAAGTGAAAGTCCGTAAGATCCGCCTGGATCGGGACGACGTTGGTGATCCCCTTCTCGCGGAGCGTCGCCGTGAGCTTGGCGATCATCTCGGGCGAGGAGTCCACCGCGTAGATCTTGCCCTTGGGCAGCCGCTCCAGGAGGTCCAGAGTCACCTGGCCCGATCCGCAGCCGGCGTCCAGCACCGTCTCATCCCCCCGCAGGTCGAGGTCAGCGATGACCTCTCGCGCCCAGGCGCGCATGGGCGTGCCGATGCGGTCGTAGACCTCGGCGTCCCAGTGGGTGTGTGAGGCCATCGTTCTGTCCGGCGCCAATTCTCGCCTCAGCGCCCCTGGAACTGGGGCGCCCTTCTCTCCATGAAGGCCTTCACGCCCTCTACGAAATCCTGGCTGCGGAAGAGGGGCAGGAGCTGGAGGAAGACGTGGTGCACGTTGGCCTCGAAGGTCTCATCGAGGCCCAGGCGCATCATGCGTTTGGTGGCTTGCACCGCCAGCGGCGCATTGGAGGCGATCTCGGCCGCCATCTCCCGGGCAGCGGGCATCAACCGGTCCGGCTCCACCACGTGGTTGACGAGGCCCATCTCCAGCGCCTCCTCGGCGCTCAGGGTCAAGCCTCGGAAGGCGATCTCAGCCGCCTTGGCCCACCCGATGAGCCTGGGCAGCAGCCAGGCGCCGCCGCTCTCCGGCAGGATCCCGCGCCTGGTGAACACCGCGGCGAGCTTAGCCTCTGTAGAGGCGATGCGGATGTCACAGCCCAGGGCCAGGTCCATCCCGTAGCCAGCGGCGGGGCCGTTGAGGGCGCAGATGACGGGCTTATCGGTGTTGTGAAGCACGATGGGCGGCGCGCCGGCCAGATCGAAGCGGGCGGTAGCCAGGTCGCCCCCGCCAGCGGAGCCTATTCCGGTGCCTGCCGCCAAGTCCTTCAGATCAAGCCCAGCGCAGAAGCCGCGGCCTGCGCCAGTCAGGATGATGACCCTAACATCGCGGTCCAGATCAGCCTCCCGCAGTGCCCTACTAAGGGAATCCAGCATGGCAAAGGAGATGGCGTTCAGGCGCTCTGGCCGGTTCAGCGTGATGGTCGCGACGCCGCCACTGGACTCGTACAACAGGTCTTGATACGCGGACATGAGGCCTCCTTGCTCAGGACGTGGTTCAAGGTTACAGCAGAACGGGAGCGAGAGGAAACTTTCCCGCCGAAGGGCATAACCCGTCTATTGCCACCCTTCCCACGCCAGGCGTAATCTGGACTCAGCGGGCAGCGAAACCGGAAGTTGCCGCCCGTCGTTTACGGGTAGGACGACCTTCATCCCTGGAGCCGCCCTTGGACGCCAGAGAGACCGCCCAGCGCCTCGTCGATAACGTCGAACGCGTCATCATAGGCAAGCGCCGGCAGATCGAGCTGGCGGTCATGACCCTGATGTGTGGCGGCCACCTGCTTATCGAGGACGTGCCCGGTGTGGGCAAGACCATGCTGGCCCGGAGCCTGGCCCGCTCCAGCGGTTGTAGCTTCTCCCGCATCCAGTTCACGCCCGACCTCTTGCCCACCGACGTCACGGGGGTCTCTGTCTACAACCAGCGGACGGGGGACTTCGAGTTCCGGCCGGGCCCAGTACTCTCCCAAATCGTATTGGCAGACGAGATCAACCGGGCGACGCCGAAGGCCCAATCGGCCTTACTGGAAGCGATGGAGGAGCGACAGGTGACGGTGGATGGGATTACCCACCGGACGCCGGAGCCCTTCATGGTGATGGCCACCCAGAACCCCATCGAATACGAGGGGACGTTCCCTTTGCCCGAGGCCCAGCTTGACCGTTTTCTCATCCGGCTGGAGCTCGGCTATCCCTCGCCCCAGGACGAACGAGTCATGATGCAGCGCCAGATCCACGGGCACCCCGTGGGCGAGTTGGCACAGGTCTGCGACGCCAGCGACATCCTGGCCCTCCAAGCTGCCGTACGGGAGGTATACGTCGATACGCTGATCCAGCAGTACGTGGTGGGCATCGTGGAGGGCACCCGCAGGCACGATGCCGTGTACCTGGGCGCCTCCCCTAGGGGCTCCCTGGCGCTGCAAAGGCTAGGCCAGGCTCGGGCCCTCATGGATGGCCGCGATTACGTGCTCCCCGATGACATCAAAGCGCTGGCCTATCCCGCCCTAGGCCATCGGATTATCCTCAAAGCCCAGGCCCGCGTACAAGGCCTGACGCCGGCGGCCGTTATCGGCGACTGCCTCCAGCGCCTGCCGGTGCCGGGCGTCCGCGCCAGGGGTGCTTAGGAGGCGCGCGTGTCCGCAGGTTTCCTGCTGAAGGCGCCCCTCTTGCCGGCCCGGCTCGGCTTCCGGCTGCTGCGCTGGCTGGGTCGCCTGGCCTACCGCAATCAGAACCTTCTTCTGGTCTTAACGGCGCTGGCCACGATGTCTGTCATGGCATCCATCAGCGGCTACTGGCTGTTCTACCGGGCGGCCTACGTCTTGGGGGCCCTCATACCCCTCTGTTTCATCTGGGCCCGGCTGCACCTACGGGGCCTGGAGGTGAAAGTCGAACGCAGCCATGACCGCCTCCAGGTGGGCCAGGAAGCCGAGGCCAGGGTGCACCTGCGCAGCAGCAGCGCCTTTACCAAGCTGTGGCTGGAGATAGAGGACATCACCGATATGCCCGGCGGCGCCCCTCGGACCGTCATCACTTTGCCTGCCAGGGGCAGCCGCAACTGGAAGGTCAAGCTCACGTGCCGGCGACGAGGTCTCTTCACCGTCGGGCCCCTGCGCATCACAACGGGCGACCCCTTTGGGCTTTTCCGCTTGACCAGGACCTACGGCCAGGCGTCCCCTCTCCTCGTCCTGCCCCAGCCGGAGGAGCTGCCTTATTTCGCGCTACCGGCTGCCCAGCTCCCGGGCGAAGGCACGGTGCGCCAGCGCACCCACTACGTCACCCCCAACGCTGCGGGCATTCGCGAGTACTATCCCGGCGATAGTTACAACCGTATCCACTGGCCCACTACCGCCCGCCTCGGCCGGCTGGCCGTCAAGACCTTCGAGATGGACCCCGCCAGCAACATCTGGATCGTGCTGGACCTACAGCGGACGGTCCACGCCGGGGAGGGCGACGAGAGCAGCGAGGAGTATGGGGTTCGCATCGCGGCCTCCCTGGCCTGGCGCTCCCTGCGGGAGAACAGCATGTTAGGACTGCTGGCATCCGGGGCGGAACCGATCGTCCTGGAGCCCGCCCGCGGTGTCCAGCAGTACGCGCGCATCCTCGAGGCCCTGGCGGTAGCACGCGCGGATGGGCGGGTCCCCTTGGAATCCGTCTTGGAGACGGAGGCCCGCCGCTTCGGCCGGCACACTACGATCATCGTTATCACGCCATCGGTCTCTGAGGGTTGGGTCTTTGCCTTGGGAGCCCTCGGCCACCAGGGGGCCCGGACGGCGTCGGTGATTTTGGACCCGGCCACCTTCGCCGCCGAGGACCGGGGACCCCTGCCCGGCCGGGCGCTGGCCGCCGCTGGCGTGACCAGCTACGTAGTGTCCTGCGGCGACGACATCGGCCTCATGCTGGGGCCTGCCGGCCTGGTGGGCGCCCAGCCACCCCAGTTGGCCGGCGTTGGGGCGAGGTGATATGGCCGAGTACGAGCTCTCGCGTCCCGGCCCCCTGGCGACGGCCCCGCCAGGTCTGGCGACCCTGCGCCGCCATTTCGACCGCTATCTCGACTGGGAAGACTGGCTGACCCTGTGCCTCATGCTAGGCGCCGTTCTCAGCGTTTCGGCCACCCTGGAAGCCGGCGGCTGGAGCAGGCAAATGCCGCCCATAACCCTCATCTCCCTTATCGCCGCCGTAGCCGCCCTGGTCTTGGCCCGCTCGTCCCTTCCCGCCCCTATCGCCCTGCTCCTGGCGCTGTGCGCCGGCGCCTTGGTGGTCCTCTGGCGAACGCTGGAGATGGCTGGCCCTGGGGACATCGGCCAGCGAGCCGATAACGTTTACTGGCGGTTCGATCAGTGGTCTCGCATCGCCTGGAACGGCGGCGTCAGCAACGACCCGTTGCCGTTCAACGTCCTGGTAATGGCCCTCACCTGGCTCGGGGTCTTCGCCGCGGGGTGGAGCATCTTCCGCTGGAACAACGCCTGGACCGGCCTCGTCCCGGGGGCCGTCACCCTGTCCCTGGACGCCGCCCTCGTCGGCGATACGCTGACCTTCGCCGTCGTGTGCTACATCCTCTTCGGCCTGCTCTTGGTAATGCGCACGAACCTGACCTCGCGCATGCGGCGCTGGCGCCACGATAACACCTCCTATCCGCCCCTCATCAGCCTAACCTTCCTCAACTTTGGGATCTGGATATTGCTGACGCTCCTGGTGGGCGCCTGGATCGCCCCCACCGGCCCCTTCACGCCACCGTCACCGGTCCAGGCCCTGGCCAACCGCCTCACGAGCGCGGGCGTCCACTTTGTGCGTCTGGCGGGACCGCTCCAGACCAAGAAGATCATTCCGGTACACGACTACACGGGCGTTCTCCCCTTCCAGGGATCCGTAAACCTGGGTGACCGCCAGGTACTAGCCGTGAAGCCCGATGACCCCCTCCTGCGGGGCCCCCTTGCCCTCCGAGGCGCCACCTACGATACCTACACGGCAGGCGGATGGGAGGCCGCAGAGCGGTCCCAGGTGGCGTTGCCCGACGACCTGCCTTCGCTGGCCAACAAGGCCATCGACGAACACAAGGCCGAGGGCGAGCTGATCTCCCTGGGAGTTGCTGTCACGGCCCGAAGCGTGGTAGGGTCCGTCCTCTTCGGCATCGGGGTACCGCTCGGATCAGACCGTCCCTTGGTGGCCGAGGTTCCCGAGTCCAGCGTCATGTCCTACCCTGCCCTGGGCCTCAGCGATGATCAAGCGATGGCCAAGGCCTCCTCGGCCGGGTTGATCCCACTGGCGATCGAGCGCGATGACGCGGGCCGGCCTTCCTCGGTGCTTGTCTTCGACCCCGCCGATGCGCCCGCCCCGGACGCCGTTGTGGTGAAGCCAACCCAGCACCTGGAGAAGGGCCAGAGCTACCGCATCACTGGGTTCGTCTCCACCGCCTCGGCCGAGGAGCTGCGCGCCGCTGGCCGCAACTACCCGGCCTGGGTGAGGGAGCGCTATCTTCAGCTCCCGGATACGCTGCCCCGGCGCGTCATCAGGTTAGCCCGCCAGTTGACACGGGGCAGCGGCAGCCCCTACGACATGGCGATAACCGTCCGGGACTTCCTGCGAACCAGGCCCGTCGACTACCAGGCCGGAGATGTTCCTCCGGGCAGGGACACGGTGGACTACTTCCTCTTCGAGCGCCAACGCGGCTACTTCGATTACCACGCTTCGGCCATGGTAGTGCTGCTGCGGGCCGCCGGCGTGCCTGCCCGTCTGGCCGTGGGCTACGTCGTCGACGAGAGCGACCGCGACTCTGGCGCCGGGTCTTACGCGGTGCGCGACAGCGATTCCTACGCCTGGGCAGAGGTCTACTTCCCCGGCTATGGCTGGATCCCTTTCAACCCCTCACCGGACCGGCCCGGGGACCTGCGGCCGACGCGCCAAGTGCCCAACGCGCCGGAGCCGGCGCCCCTTTCCGAGGCGCCGCCGCCGGAGCCCGTGGGCGCCGACCCCATATTCGATATCGTCCCCGGCGCCGGGACCAGCTCCCCGGCTCTAACCTCCGGCCAGCAGGGCGGCCGGCCGTACGCCTTGTGGGCTGTCCTGGCCACATCCGCCTTCGCGGTACTCCTCTTTGGAGCTGCGGCGGCCGGCTGGCGCCGGTCGGTAGCCCACCTTCCATACCCCCAGCAGCTCTGGGAGAAGACCGTCCGCTTAGCGGCCTGGGCGGGGTGCCCGCCCGAGGCCGGCCAGACGCCCTGGGAGTACGCCGGGCGGCTGGAGCGGGCCTTCCGGGGCGTGCCCGGCATCCAACTCCTCGCCGAGGTCTACAACCGGTCGCGGTTCGGCCGCTACGAGCCCAGCCCGGCCGAGCGATCCGAACTGGCGCGCCTCTGGCCCCACCTCCGCGGGGCGCTGCTGGGCGGCATCCTTCGCCGCCCATGGCGACGACGACGCGGCTAGCAGCGGCCAGGCGGGATGGAGAGGCCAGCCACATAGCGCAAGATGGCCAGCGCATCAACCGCATCGATGTAGCCATCGCAATTCACATCGCCGGCCATGATGCAGAGCCCCTCTCCCTGGAAGCCAGCGGCGTGACGCAGGATATGGAGAGCGTCCACAGCGTCCACGACCCCGTTGCAGTCCACATCTCCCGGATTGACTTGCCCGCCTGAAACGACCGCCAACGCCCCGCTATTCACTGAGGCCTCGGGCAGCAGGTCAGCGCCGGCTACATCGGCGAGGCTCTGCGCCTCCACCTGGACGTCCGTCACGCTCCCCGGGGGTCCGGCGGCCTGAAAGGTCAGGCTGGCGAGAGTGAGCTCACCCTGCATGCCAGTGACGCTGGTGCCCACCAAGCGGACGAGGCCGGAGGAATACGCCGGGTTGCAGATCACCTCCGCCGGCGCCTGGCAGGCGACCACCTGGGCAACCGAGGGGTCGTATGACACATCGATGGTGAAGGCGCCGAGACCCGGCGGCGGGGCGTAGGCGGCCAATCGCAGGGTCGCCGTGCCGCCGGCACTAACGGTGCTACCTTCGATGCTTATGTGCACGCCATCCAGGCAGTCCACGATGCCGTCGCCATCGCTGTCCCTGAGGGCGCCCGATACCTGAAGGAGGCCGGCCCCGTAGCCGTGGTCGTCGCCGCGAAGGCCCAGGTCTAGGGCGCTGCACTTCAGCACGCGCCTCGCCTCCGCCGCCGTCAGCTCGGGATGGACAGACAAGAGCAGCGCGGCGGCCCCCGAGACATGGGGCGCCGCCATGGATGTCCCCTGGAGGGCGCAGTAGCCGAAATCAGCAAGGCTGAAGGGAGCCCCGCAAAGGTGAGCGAAGGTGTTCTGGATAACGCCATCGGGCATGCCGTCCAGATTCTGGTCCACGTCCAGGTCGCCGCCGGGCGCCACCAGATCGAGGTGGGAGCCGTTTTCGCCAAGGCCATAATTGGAATACGGGGCGCGCAGGCGGTCCTGGCGCACCGAGCCCACCGACAGCACGGTCTCCACCGCCGCCGGATAGGCCAGGTACGGATCTCCCTTGCCGTCAAACCCGCCGTTTCCGGCCGCGGCCACCACCAGAACATCGTGATCCTCCGCGTATTGGAGGGCATCACGCTCTGCCCCCGTGAGGATGTCGCCGGCAATGCTCATGTTTATCACCCGCGCGCCGTGGTCCACCGCCCAGAAGATTCCTCGCGTGACGGCATCGTCAGGGCAGGAGGTCTGCATGCACACCCGCACCGGCATGATGGTCACCCCAGGGGCGACGCCCGCTGCTCCTATGCCGTTATTGGTGTTCTGGGCGATGGTGCCGGTGACGTGAGTGCCGTGGCCATGGGCGTCGTTGGGATGAGATCCCTCGGCGGTGGCATCGTAGGGAAACGCGAAGGCCGTGCCCGCGAGGTCCGGCGCCTGGACAAACTGGCCGTAGTTTTCGAAGGCCACGCCCGTATCCAGGACGGCCACCGTCACTCCCTGGCCCTGCGTCACCTCCCAGGCCTGGTCTGCTTGCACCAGCGGGAGGTTCCACTGGTAGGGGTAGTAGGGGTCGTCGGGCACGAAGGCCGGGCTGAGGATGTAGTTGGGCTCCACACTGAGAACGCCGGGGAGGGACTCCAGGCGCCCGCGGAATTCCCCCTCTTCTCCCGGAGGCACGCGTATGGTGGCATAGCGGCCCCCGCCCCATACGGACTTTACACTGGCGCTGCCTATCGTGCCAATCTCTTGTAACGCTGTGCCGCCGGCAGAAGACCCGCCCGGCGCCAGCCGCACGATGAGTTCGCCCGGCACGGCCCTGAGAGGCTCGGCCGCCTGGGAGCGCCCGGAGACGGGCGGCTGCCCCAACACCGGCAAGGCCAGGGCGACGACCGCCAGGAGCAACCAGCGACGCCGGCGGCGCGACGGGGCATCAGAGAGGCGCACCGCGCATCCCCAAGAGACCCTTGATGTACTGCACCTCGCCCAGATGTTCCGCCGTGTGGCCGATGGAGAAGAAGGCGATTATCTCCTCCCGGCTGGCGGAATCGAGCATGGGGTAGATGGACTGGAAGAAGGGCAGCGGCACGGCTTCCGATGCCTGCTCATCCGTGAGACTGCCCGCGTAGGCCTGCACCGCCCGGCCCACGGCCTCCGCGTACTCCAGGACATCGTCGAGGCGCAGGCGGATGGCGGCGATCTGATCGCGGCCGAGGCCGGTGCCGATGGGCGGGTTGCCGGGCTCAGGGACGGGCAGGCGCCGGGCCCAGCCCTCGCGCTCGAAGACCGGCGGTCCGCCAATTAGAAGGCGGTGGAGGATATGGTCTTCTGCCCGGTAGGCGTGCCAGAGAGCGAAAGTGATGTGGTTCGAGTTGCCGGGTGGCTGCCAGTGGAGCTGCGCATCGGTCAGACCTTGGCACAACATGCGCGGGTACCAGTGCCAAAACTCCAGGTTCTTGCGCAACCGGTCGCCGAGCGTCAAACGTCCCCTTCCTCCACTGTTGCCCGAATTCTGCGCCCGCCCTTGCACCCTGTCAACCGCCGCGCGGCCGGGCAGGCGTTATGCCATGTCCTCGGGCTATTATTGCGCATGGAGGGCTGCATTGCGAGTAGCCACGGCAGTGTCGTCCCGCACCGGGATCTATTTCGGCTGGTGGGTAGTCTTCGCTTCGGCCTCTATCGTCTTCTTGACGGGAGGCACCTTCTTCTACGGGTTTGGCGCCATCTTCAACCCCATCGTCCACGAGTTCGGCTGGAGCCGGGCCAGCGTCTCCCTGGCCTTCTCGCTGCGCTCGGAGGTCAGCGGACTGGCGGCTCCGGCCGTGGGCTTCCTGGTGGACCGGGTGGGGTCGCGGCGCCTGATGATGACCGGTGTCACCCTTGTCGCCCTGGGCTTCATGCTCTTGAGCCGCATCGAGAGCCTTTGGGGGTTCTACGGCTCCATCTTCGTCATCGCCATCGGCATAAGCGCTACGGGAGGCCCGGTGGGCATGGTGGCCATCGCCCACTGGTTCAAGAAGCGCCGCGGCCGGGCTCTCGCCGTCATGACGGCGGGGGCCGGCGCCAGCGGGGTGATGGTCCTCGTCTTGGATGCGCTGATCTCGGCCTTTGGCTGGCGCGACGCCCTATTCATCATGGGCGTCGTGCAGTTGGCGGTCTGCTTCCCTCTGGCCATGAGCGTCCGCAACCGCCCGTCCGAGATGGGGATGCGGGCGGAGGACGAGCAGGGGGAAGGCGAGGCCCCGGGCCCGGCGGCGACGCCGGAGGGGCTCACCGTGGGACAGGCGCTAAGGACTGCCACTTTCTGGAAGCTATCCTTGGCGATAGCCCTTGCCAACCTCGGCATGACGGCCATCATCGTCCACCAGATCCCGTTCCTCACCTCGAGCGCCGGCGTGTCCAGCGGGCTGGCCGCGGCCTCAGTGACGGGGATGACTCTCCTGAGCTTGGTGGGCCGCCTCGGTTTCGGCCAACTGGCAGACGTCATGGACAAACGGCAGGTGCTGGCCGGCTCCTTCGCCTTGGCCGGCCTCTCGCTGCTCCTTTTCGCCTCGGTGCATCACCCGTGGCAGGCGCTGTACGCGATACCGGTCTTCGCCCTGGGTTTCGGCGGGCTTATTCCGGTGAGGCCGGCGTTTCAGGCAGAGTACTTTGGGCTGCGCGCCTTTGGAGCGATACAGGGGTTGGTGTTCACCATCTCGATGCTGGGCTCTCTCGTCGGCCCAGTGTTCGCGGGCTGGGTGTATGACGAGACCGGCAGCTACCGGCTGGCCTTCGTACTGCTATCGCTGGGAGCGCTGCTGGCGGCGCCCCTCATCTTGAGCGCAGGCAAGCCTTCACAGACGCAAAGCGCCGGGCGGGCAGCCTAGGGGAGGTAGTCCAGAGGATCGACGGGCTTGCCATCGATCCAGAGCTCGAAGTGCAGATGCGTTCCCGTGGCGTGGCCCGTGCAGCCCAGGGCGCCGATGGGCTCGGCCGTGGCCACCATCTGGCCGGAGGTCACGTAGATGTCCGATAGGTGGGCGTAGACGGTGCGGGAGCCGTCATCGTGCTGGATCTTGACGTAGTCGCCCAGGGCAGCGTCGTTGTGTACCGCTTCCACCACGGTGCCAGCGGCGGCAGCTCCGACCGGCGCTCCGTAGGAGCCCAGGCCGCCAATATCGATGGCCAGGTGGGTATAGCCCGGCCTCTCCTCACCGTAGTAGGTAGTTATCGGCCCGAAGAAGGGCCAGACGTACCCCCAGGGCGAAGGGGTGTGGGTTAGCTCTTGGGCGTGCTCGTCCCTCAAGAGGGCCGATGGGGGTATGCCGTCAGGCACCAGGATCCGGCTGCCCGGGACCGGTTCCTGCCCCGGGGCCAGGTGGTTGTTGGTCACGGCCAGGATCTTCTCCGGCTTCGTGCTGTACGTAGCAGCGATGCTGGCCAGGGTGTCGCCAGGCTGGACCCGGTGGATGATGCCCTTCACGCCGGGGATGAGGAGTTTTTGGCCGACAAGGAGGGGGTCTTCCTCCTTGCGCCCCGGGTTGTTCCAAAGGATATGGTCAGGACAGATATCGTTGCCGGCAGCGATGGAAGAGAGGCTATCGCCGTACTCGACGGTGTAAAGGAAATAGGCTGGCCCGCTGATCTTGGGGAGCATCGGCAAGAAGTTGGGGGCCGGCGTGGGCGACGGCGTGGGTGTGGGCTCCGGCGTCGGGGATGGCGTTGGAGACGGCGTTTCAGGAGCTGTCTGCACCGTTTGCGGTACCACCGGCGGCTGCATGTAGGCCAGGACCGCTGGCGTCGGGCGCGGGCCGTAGTCCCCGGCTAGGGCGCCCGTAGCGGCGCCGCGGACGCTGGCGCCCGCTGCCAGGCCGAGGGCCAGGACGAAGAACAGCGCGTGCAGGATGTAGCGGCGGCCCGCCGAATCCGCCGTCGTCGCAGTCTGTTGCGTGCCTCCCTCCGAGAGGGGCGCCACCGGCTGGTCAGCGGGGTCCTCCTGCTGGGAGCCCGGTTGGCCGGCCCGGATTACCAGCTCTTCCGCATCCGGTTCGGCAGGCTCCTCTGGCTCCCCGGCCGGTCCCTCCGGCGGCATGCCCAAGACCTCGATGGGGTCGTCGCTCGCCGCCGTGGGCGCCGGTGTCACCTGGATGACCCTGGGGAGTTCGATCTCCTCCTGAGCTTGCGCCCCGGGGTCGTCCTCCGGCCCGGGTTCGGGAGCCACGAAAGTGACCCGCTCCGGCTCGCGGTTCGGCTTGACACCTAGGCGCCGGCCTATAGTCCGCAGGTCTGCCAGGAGATCTTGGATGGGGACGTCTTCGACTTCGGACGCTAGGGAACCATCCTCTGTCTCCTGCTTCGCGTCCCGGAAGATGTCCAGGAGGTCCGGGTCGAGACCTTCCGCCGGTTGGGCGTCGGCCTCCGCCACGGCAGCCTGGGCGGCGGCAAGCGGGTCTTGCGCCTGGCTAGGGCTGGGCTCGGGCTGCGGCGGCGCCTCCGGTTCGCCGTCAGCGGTGGGCGCCGGCTCGGAGGCAGCGGCGGCGGGCGCCGGCGGGGCGCTGGGGAGGGCCTCCTGCGGCGCATCGCGCCGGGCTCGCATCTGCTCCAGCGCCCGGGCGCGGGCCTGCGCCAGGGCCTCCGCCTCGGGCGGCGTCTCGTTCGGTTTCGGTCTTGCGCGTCTGAAGGGTAATAGCCTGGGTAGTTTCATGAGAGACCTCACTGGTTAAGTGGTTGCGATAGCGTATCCGAGAACATGCCTTGGGCCACAGGCGGGATCACCAGCAGGATCAGGCCTGTGGCGGCCATCGTCATGGCGCCGAAGAGGGCCATCTTGTAAGCGTGGCCCCCGGAAGCGGCCCGGGGCGCGAAGGCGTTGATAGCCGTCAGGGCCAAGACTACGGCCAGGACCATGGCCTTGATGAAGTCCGTGTTGAAGGACTGGAAGGTCAGGGCCCCGGGTATCCCGATGTCTTCGGGTTTGATGGTGGCGGTGTTTTCGGCATTGGCGGCGGCCTGGGCCTCGATGAGCTTCTGGTTGAAGGCCGTCACCACTTCACTGATGAAGACGAGGGTGCCCACCAAGGCGATGTGCATGGGGATGACTACGTAGTTGAAGGTGGAGGCCACCAACTTGCGCTTGGCCCGCAGCAGCCATACCCGGAGGGCCATGTCCGCGGCGAAGCGGCCGATCCTATCGGGCTCGCCTCCCCAGTCGTTGCCATCCCAGAAGGCCCTGACGACCCGGTGCACCAGCTCGCTCCCCGTATCGGCCATGAAGCGAGTCCACGAGAGGGTTGTGTTGATGCCAGCGCCGACACGAGTCATGAGCCGCTTGAGTTCCGGCTCCAGGGAGCCGATGGCCCGCCGGTCGATGTGGGCCAGACTCTCGATGACGGTGCTGCCCCGGGCGGAGGTGACGCCGCCCAGGGCCCGCAAGAAGTCGCCGATGTCGCGGTCGCGGTCATCGATCTTGCGCTCCAGGGCATGGGTGAATATGCCCACCGGCAGGACCAGTACAGCCGCCACCACCAGCGCCAGGCCGATGCTGTTGAGGACAACGTATGTGCCTATGGCGGCCACTAGGGCCAAGGGAAAGAGGATCCTGGCCAGCATGGACATGCGCTGCTGCTCTTCCGACTTGTACTCCATCTTGTGGACCATGGGGTCGTAGGGAGAGATGCGGTAGATGAGGTAGGCACCCAGCCCAGCAGCAGCGATGGCCACGCCTTCGACCATAACCATGAAGGCGGAGCCCAGGTTGTAGATCATGTTGGAGATGAGAGCCACCAGCACGATGAGGTTGGCGGATACCATCAGCGCGGCGAAGGCGTCCGTCCACTTGCGCAGGGTCTCCACCGCCCTCTCGTACTGGTTGGTGTAGTCCTCCATAAGCACTTGCATCTCCCGGGCCAGGAAGACAGACTCGGGCTCGCCCGAGGCCATGGAGTTGCCAAAGCGCAGGAGGAACTGGCGCATCACCTCGTCTTGAGTCTTGCGGGCGATGACGTGACAGGCGTGGGCATAGTCGTAGCCGAGGCTGCTGACCAGGTTGGCCACCCGGGCGAAGTACGGGCTGGGGCCGTAACCCAGGCGGGCAGCCGCATCGAAGAGCTGGTCCCGGCTGAGGTTGGCGGTGGAGACCGAGGAGAGGTAGGTGAGGACGGTCAGCAGGTCATATTGGCTGTGGTCCAGGTCCAGGAGCCAGTGGTTCTTGAGCCGGGCCAGGGCAGGGTCCCGCCCCTTGTAGCCGGAGGGGCTAGAAGAGTCCTTGCTTCTTGGCATTTCCCAACACCTTGTACAGCTCGTAGAAGTCGGTGATTCCGGAGGACTTGTGGAGCTTCTCGAGAACCTTAGCCCTGCGGTCGATCTCCTGATAGATGCGCCGCCGCTGGTTCGGCGGAATGCCCCTGGCGGGCGCCACCTTGTTCTCCAGCAGATAGCTGTTCATGTACCCCGTGAACTCGTGCACATCTGTGATGGGGTCCCAATGGAACACCTCTGCGTAGGAGAAGGAGTCCGTTACGGAGTCGTAGCCGAAGAGTTCGTTGACAGAGAGGATGCGCCGGCCCAGCTTGCCGTTGGGCAGCTTCACAGCGCTGGCGATAACTACGATGTTGAGGTTATCGATATAGGACTTCGGCACCGAGATGGGGGCCGCTGTCACACGCTGGATGAGCTTCTCGACGGTAGCCGCATGGAAGGTGGCCATCACGGCATGCCCCGTCTGCATGGCCTGGAAGGCGATGTTACCCTCCTCGCCTCGGATCTCGCCCACGATGATGGCGTTTGGCCGCTGGCGCAGGGCGGCCTTCAGAAGGTCGAACATCGTGACGCTGGCGGCCTCGCCGGCGGCGCCGCGCACCACCTCCCGCAGCCAGTTGGGGTGCGGGATCTGCACCTCTGGCGTGTCTTCCACCGTGACGATCTTGGCGTCGGCCCGCATGAAGGTGGTCAGCGCGTTGAGAAGGGTGGTCTTGCCTGAAGCCGTCTCGCCGGAGACCCAGAGGTTCATCCCCTCCTCGATCATGATGGAGAGGTAAGCGATCATCTGGTAAGTGCAGGAGCCGCTGCCCACGATGTCCAGCACGCTCAAGGGCGTGGCCGTAAACTTCCGGATGGTGAAGTTACTGCCGCGCTTGGAGACCTCCTCGCCGTAGACGATGTTCACGCGGGAGCCATCGGGGAGGGTGGCATCCACAATGGGCTTGCGGTAGGTCACCGGCTTGTTGATGCGCTCCGATGTCCGGCGCAAGAAGGCGTCCAGGTCTTCGTGCTTGTCGAAGACGATGGCAGATTTCAGGGCCTTGAAGACCTTGTGCTCCAGGAACACAGGCCCTAGTCCAGAGCAGCTAATGTCCTCTATGTTCGGGTCCAGGATGAGGGGTTCGATGATGCCCAGCCCTATCTTGTCCCGCAGCAGCAGGTAACGGACGGCTTCTAGGTCATCCTGGCCGACGACGACGCGGGAACCCCGCTTGTTCTTACGCCAGTTGCCGTCGGGGGGCCGGGCGCTGCCGGGCCCGCGCACAGCCACCACCCTGTCCAGGGCATGGAGCAGGACCTCCTTCTGCTCCTCGGTGTTGGTGGGCTGGTGGAACTTGTGCACGGCGTCCACCAGCAGCTCTTCAACGATCTCCATAAGTTGGTCGTAGTCGCTGAGGATGATGGGCTCGATGGGGATGTAGTGGTTTCGTGCGTCCTTGGCGTCCGGGCAAACATGGGCGAAGGTAGCGTTGCCCACGGGGTAGATAACGTTGGGCTGCTCCAGAGCCCCCAGCTTGCGCTCCAGCCTTTCGTAATACTGGGGCACCCCGAACTCCTCGAAGGGCAGGGTGTGCAGGTAGCGGTTGAGGTGGGGGTGCTGCTTCGCCTGGTCCAGCAGCTCTGGCTGGATGGCAGAACAGACGGGACAGCCGGCCTCGTGATGGGAGGCGGGCGACCATTCGGTGTCCGGGAAGGGCAGGACGATGATGGGCATAGAAGATCATGCTTTGGTCTTGGAGATCGGGATGCTCTTCAGGCCCAGCCCCGTCTCCACGCTGAAACTGACAGAGTTCCCGATGGTCTTGACGGCGCCGCGGATCTTGCACACCTCCAGGGTGCGCACCACCTGCTGGCCCAGCTCCTCGATGCGCAGGCGCAAGTGGGCGTCCACAATGGAGTCGGCCCGCAGGCGCAGCGATTCGTTGATGGCGTAGGAGTGCAGCGTGACGATGATGGTGCGCCCCATGGTGGCCAGCTCTTTGCACTGGGCGAGGAACGAGAGGACGTAGCGGGCGTCGAACTGGAAGAGAAGAGGGGTAACAGAGTCGAAGATGAAGAGGTCGTTGCCCTCGGACTTCTCCACGAAGGTGAGGAAGCGCCGCAGGATGCGTTCCGCCCGCTCCTGGTCCACCCTCAAGTTTGCGTGGTAGACGCTCAAGCGACCCACCAGGTAGTAGTCCCAGATGGGCATGCCCAGCGTCTCCATCTGTTTGAGGAACTCGCGCACGGTGCACTCGGAGACGAAGGTCACCACCCGGAAGCCCTCCTTGAGGGCCCCATACATGAGCTGCTGGACAACCACGCTCTTGCCGGCCTCGGGGTCGCCCTCCACCAGCGTGAGGGTATCCGGGGGCAGGCCGCCGCCCATCTTCTTGTCCATGTCCATGACACCGACGGCGATGAGCCGCGGCTGCTGCTCTTCCTGCTCTTCCTCCTCCGGCAGGACGTCAGTCTGGTTGGCCTCGTCCCCTTTCAGCTCAGCTTCCATGGCAGTAACGACCCATCTCCTAGAAATAGGCGGTGTAGGCTACGCCCGTCTCCGTGGACAGCACGAGCCACCGCTCCGGGGCGCTGCCCACGGCGGGGTTCAACCTGATCTCGATGGTCATCTGCTCCCCCGTGTCCAGGACGCCAGGGTTGCGGTAGTCCCCAGCTATGGAGGACACCGTCCAGGTGTTGTCGGAGAGGGCGCCGTCCACGTAGGAGAGCCAGTTGATGTAGCGCTGCGTGTCCACCCCCTGGTAGTTGACGATTATGTCCATGCTGCTGAAGTCGTCGATGGCCGTGCGGCCGTCGTTGCGCACCACAGCGGTGACCGTGGTGCCGGAGCCGTCCAGTTGGGTAGAGACTATGGTCAGGTCAGTGCCCAGGCGTTCCTCGGATATGGCCTCCATCTCTCGCCAGCCCTGGTTGATGTTGTCGACGGAGTTGGTGGTGACATCCGCGATGAGCACACTGGCCAGGATCATGATGGAGGCGATGAGCAAAGCCGGGATGCTGTGCTCCATGGCGTCACCTAGAGGCTAAAGGTCCTGCTAGCCGTCACCCCGTTGGGCAGCACGATGGTACTGATATAGTCGGTGCCGGCCCCCAGGTTGTAGTCCAGGTAGATGGTTATGCGCAGGGTGGCCGAAGGGGACCACTCGCTGTCGTTCTCCAGCGTGTACTGCCAGCAGGGCGCTGTGCGCGGCGGCGGGTTGGGGTTCGGGCAGGTAGGGGAAGCATCGTAGGAGATGCGCTCGAAGTTGCCCACGGGCCCGAAGAAGACGTCGATCTTGTCCAGGGACGGAATCTGGGCAGCGCCGACGTTCTTGGCCCAGATCTGGACGGTGTCGCTTCCGTCCACCCCCGAAGCCTCGATGATCTTGACGTCGCTCCGGATACGGGTGCCGACGACGTCGCTGGCGGCCACGATATCGCTGCTGGTGCGCTGGATGCTGGGCAAGACAGAGTTAATCACGACGACCGTGGCCACGATCGCCGCGATGATGAGGAGCATAGACGTTATTACTTTATCCACGTCTTCACCCTCCCTGTCTCTCCCGTTGTCTTGGCAGCTCTCAGAGCGAGGCCAGCCTGTCCAGGTCTTGCATCACCTTCAGCCACGGGGGCCTGGCCTCCTGCGACTGCTGGAGGAGCTCTTGCAGATACGCCAGGGCCCGGCTGATGTTGGGGGGCAGGGCCCCCCACAACCTCTCCATAGCGATCACCCTCTCCAGGTTCTCCGGACCGATGGTATCCATGGCCTCCGTGACCCAAGCGGAGAGGCTCCCGCTGCCGCTGAGGGGCGGCAGGCTCGAAGCCTGGTACATAGGAGGTATGTTGGTCGGTGTTTCCATGGCACCCTCCGGCTCGAATGTGAGGTGGTTCCTTGGATCACGGCGGATGACCTTCGGCGCCTCATCCTGCGGCGGTTCAGCATCCTCGGCCGCGTGCGGAGCGTCCGGCTCCTCGGTGTGCGTCTCAGGCGGCGGCCCGGCGTAAGCGCCGAACCCTTCCTCCTCACCGCCAGCGCCTTCGCCGCCCTCTGACTCCACTCCGGCGGCTTCAGCCGCCTCGTCCGCAGCCTTGGCCGCCTCGTGGGCCGCCGCCTCAGCCGCCATGGCCCGGGCCGTGGTGTTCAGGTCCATGCGGATGAAGGCGGCCTCGTGCTCGTCCCCTAGCGGGTTGGTCCGCTCCAGGATCACCTCCCGGATGTCCAGAAGGACGTTGCGGATCTCCGCCTTCAGGAGCTTCAGCTCGTCTTCCAGCTCTTTGAGCTTGGCGTTGACTTCCATAGGTACCCAACCCCTCCGCCCTCCAACCGGCGCCCCGGCGCCGGACCGTCTCGGGAGTCCGGGGCGCCGTCAGAAAGGCCTAGTGGAGGTCCATAACGGTGTCGATCTCGGCCGGCATGGTGCGCTCGATGAGCAGCGTGCCGCCCTGGGGAGGCACCACCTCCAGCGTGAAGATCTCGTTGGCCACCAGGGTGGACGTGCCGGGCGGGTTGACCGTGATCTCGAAGAGCTCCCCCGTCTCCAGCAGGTTGTCGCCATCGCCCTGGATCTCGTTCACCGTGTACGTGGCGTCGGCCACCCGGTCCTGGGCATCGATGTAGTTGATGACCACGGAGTTGGAAGTGGCGGCCGGGTCCACCAGCACTGGGAAGCCCCCGGCAGCGTTGGCCAGGTTGAACACGATGTCGTCAGCGGTGGTGATGGTGCCGCTAGCATCGGTATCGATGACGGTCACGGCGCCGCGGACCTCCAGGTTGCCCCGCGCCTTCTCCAGGCCGGCGAAGACGGTCTCCTTGCCTCGCTCGGCGCTGAAGAGACCCGTGCTCAGGACTACGAAGGCGAACACCGAGGCCACGATGACGAAGGCGATGAGGATGATGGCCGTCTCCAGGCCCGTGATGCCGTCTTCTCTCTTGTGCAGGCTGCCCAACAGCCCTTTGAACTTGAACATCTTTCTTACCCCCTTTTGCCCGTAAGCAATCTAGGCGTTATTAGTGCAGGTCCATGACCGTATCCAGCTCCGGAGGCATGGTACGGTTGATGAGGAGCGTGCCGCCCTGGGGGGGCACCACCTCCAGCGTGAAGATCTCGTTGGCCACCAGGGTCGACGTGCCGGGCGGGTTGACCGTGATCTCGAAGAGCTCCCCCGTCTCCAGCAGGCTGTCACCATCGCCCTGGATCTCGTTCACCGTGTAGGTGGCGTCGGCCACCCGGTCCTGGGCATCGATGTAGTTCACGACCACCGAATTGGTGGTAGCGGCCGGGTCCACCAGCACCGGGAAGCCCCCGGCAGCATTGGCCAGGTTGAACACGATGTTGTCGTTGCTGTCGATGGCCCCGTCGGTGTTGGCGTCGATGACGGTCACGGCGCCGCGGACCTCCAGGTTGCCCCGCGCCTTCTCCAGGCCGGCGAAAACGGTCTCCTTGCCCCGCTCGGCACTGAACAGACCCGTGCTCAGGACTACGAAGGCGAATACCGAGGCCACGATGACGAAGGCGATGAGGATGATGGCCGTCTCCAGGCCCGTGATGCCCTCTTCCCTCTTGTGCAGGCTGCCCAACAGCCCTTTGAGCTTGTGCATGCTTACCTCCTTGCTAGCGTGCCCCCACGTTGCCGTGGGGGCCCAAGCCCCTTCCGATCTCTGGTGCCGGCCCATGCCGGCGGCATCTTCGGTCCCTAGACCACCTCCTCAGACGCGTGGTTTTTCACTTCAAATTGACGGGATTGACCGGCAAATGTTACGCAGCCGTGGAGTTTTTCACTGGGTCCAGGACAGGGGAGAGGGCATAACGAGTCAATCCTGGCGATAATTCGTCAACTGGCGCCCTAGCGGCCCGCCGGCGACTGCCAGCCGTCCGGCGCTGGCGTGGCCTCCGCGTGAGAGGCGATGCTGGCGGGCTGCCAAAACTGCGGCCCATCTGGGGGCAATACCCCTGCGGGCGCGCTGGCCCTTGCGGAGCTGGC
The DNA here is from genome assembly GCA_034432935.1 of Dehalococcoidia bacterium. Classification (GTDB taxonomy): domain Bacteria; phylum Chloroflexota; class Dehalococcoidia; order SM23-28-2; family RBG-16-64-32; genus DAOUAG01. Next base: position 29,212 of record DAOUBD010000032.1, read on the forward strand.
GATGGCCAACGCTACCGTCGCCACCGCCAAAGTGGCCGTCACAGCCGCCAACGCCCGCTCCGCTACCGTAAGCCTGCGGCCGCCAAGCCGGCGCGCCTTCTTCAGCACCATGTACCCTCTCCTACCAGTGTTCCTGACGGCGGGAGGGCGCTCCCCGTTACGGAGCAAGAGGCGCGGCCCCGCCCATGCCTCGAAACCTTGGCACGAGCGGGGTTTCGGGCTAGGCCGCGGGCTACCGGGCCGGCGGATCTATTCCCCGATGCCCGGGCAGGAAGGATCGCCTAGGTCCGGCGGCGGCACCGGCAGGCCGGCGACAGCCCGTAGGATGGCCAGGGCGTCCACCGCGTCCACATCGCCGTCGCAGTCCACGTCCCCGTGGGCAAATACGGGCGCAGGCGTCGGTTCTGGCGTGGGCTCGGGCGTTGGCTCCGGCGTGACCTCCGGGGTGGGCGTAGGCTCGGGCGTAGGCGTAGCTATGCTGATCTCCACCGTCAGCTCATCGCAGGAGTCGTCGTCGCACACCCAGATGGAGAAGGAGTCGGGACCGCTGTAGCCGCCTTCTGGGGTGTAGAGGACCGAGGCGGAGTCCTGGTTGGGAGTCTCGTCTGTGTTGGGGGGAGCCGCCGTGCAGGCGGCGTTCTCGATGACCCCGAGGGAGCCGTGCGCTGGCGGTGAGGCTACGCTGAACCCGATCTCGCAGTCTCCCTCCACCGCCTTGCCGGAGTCGCCATCGATGTCGGTAGCCGCCAGAAGCACGGCTTGGGGCGTGTCTGGCGCCAGGGCCAACTGGACGTCCGCGCCGGCCGGCGGGTCGTTTACGGGCGTCACCTCCACGCCGATGACATCGGCAGCCTCGGAGACGCCGTTGGAGACGGTGTATAGGAGAAACGCCTGGAAGACACGGGCTCCCGCGGCGTGGGCCGCGGCATCCGTCCCCTGCTGCCCGCGCAGGACGCCCGTGAAGCAAGGCGCGGCAGCGGGCGCGCAGTCCGGGTCCGTGCTGCCGATGCCGCTGTACGAGATCACCTCATCGCCGATGGCCAGGAGCCCCGGCACAGGGAACGCCGTGGGCACGTCCACCAGCGGTGCGGTGACCGGTAGGACGGTGTCGCCCGCCGTCACATCCTGGGCCAAGTCCACGGCCACAGCGAAGTACTCTGGCCCCGGTGTGAAGGATGTCTCAGAGCTGTCCTGATCCGGCTGCGAGAGCTGGAGCACGGCCGTGCCGCCGCTGTGGGCGGAGGCTGGGGTGCCATGGGCGCCCCTGGAGACGCCCGTAAGGCATGGCGGGCTCGCCGGGGCGCACTCACCGGCGTCGCTGCTGAGGCCACTGTAGGCCATTACCTCTCCGCCTACCTGCACGGCCCCATCGGGCGCCGCGAGGCCCACCAACGATGATACGGGTATCGAGGTCTGCGAACCGTCCACATCGGCCGCCAGGCTGGCCAACACCGCGGGCGCCCGGTACACCTCCCTGCCGGCGATGTGCGCCGCCGCAATGCTGGCGAAGGCGCCGCGCGCCAGGCCCGAGAAGCGCGTGGTGTCCGGCACGGTGTCGGCGTCAGTGTCTACCTCCTGGACCGCCGTATAGCTGATGTACTCCGCCTCGATCTGGAGCGCCCCGGCCGAGGGGAAGCCGAGCCCGGTGCCCGGCACAAGAATTGCAGCGTCAACATCCGATGTGTTCTGGGCAAGGGGGGCGTGTTCGAGCTCCGCCAGGAGCACAGGCGACCCCGCCGCATGGGCCGCGGCTGTCGTACCGCCGGCGCCGCGGGTGGCGCCGGTGAAGGACGTGTCCGTCAGGCCGCTGTAGGTTACCAGCTCGGAACCGATGCGCAGGACACCGCTGTCAGGGAAACCCAGGGTGCTCACCACCGGGAGCGTGCCGGCAGCCTCGTCGATGTCCCCGGCGAGGCTGGTGCCCTCACGGCAAGGGGCGTCGGCAGGAATGCCGGCCTCGCCGCCCTGCGCCAGCGCTACGGTGAAGGCCAGCTCCACGCATCCGGAAAGCCCATCGTTGTGGGCTGCGGCCAGGGTCAGGGACGCCGCTTCTCCCTCGGTGACGGCGACGGACTGCGGCGCGGGGGCCGGCAGCGACGCCCCCGTTGGGCGGCTGTCATTCAGAACTGCGAAGGCGACAATAACGCCGATAACGGTCAACAACGTCGCTGTAACCTTTCCCATAGGCCACCTCTTTTGCTCGTAGTTGCATAAGGAAGGCGAAGGCCTTCCCGCATCACTAGAACGCTTACCTACAGTGAGGGGTTAAGGCCAAAAGAGGGCGCCGGCCCCCTGCCCGCTACTCTTCCGTGAAGTAGTCAGGGTCCAGCTCCCGGGTGGCCAGACCGAGGTCGACGGCCGCGCGGGCGACGGCGCGGGCCACCGCCGTGTGCACGGGGCGCCCAAGGGGGCTGGGCAAGAGGCTCCCAGGAGGCGTCACGGCCACTATGGCTTCACTGGCGGCGTGGAAGAGCTCAGCGCTCGCCTTACGGGCCCCCGAGTCGAGGAGCCCGCGGCAAGCGCCAGGGTAGCACAAGAGGTTGTTGATGGCCGCGCCGTTTTCCGCTATCCGGGCGCCGGCCCGAATGGCCTCCGCTGCATCGATCTCAGGGCGGGGGTTGGACAGGGCGAAGACGATCTGACCGCCGCGCACCATAGAGGGTTCGATTAGCCCCGGCTGGCCCGTGGTGGAGATGACGACATCGCAGGTGGCGCAGATCTCCGCCAAGTCGGAGACAGCGCCGCCCACCTGCGCCCAGCGGCGCAGCGCGTCCGCCGACCTGTCGGCGCCCAGCACCGGCCGCCCGGTGTACTGCATAACGGTGCGGGCGATGGCCAACCCGGCGGCCCCCAGACCTACCTGGCCGACCCGCACCGAGCTCAGGGACTTACCAGCCAAGCGGCAGGCGTTGATGAGCGCCGCCAGGACAACAGCCGCCGTGCCGTGCTGGTCGTCGTGGAACACCGGAATGTCCACACTGTCCTGCGCCCGCGGCTCCACATCGAAGCACTTGGGCGAGGCGATGTCCTCCAACTGGATGACGCCGAAGGAGGGCGAGATGGCGGAGACGGCGGCCACGATATCGTCAGGGTTTTGGCTGCGCAGGGCGACGGGCACGGCATTGACGCTCACCAGGTGGGCCAGAAGGGCCGCCTTCCCCTCCAGCACTGGCATGGCCGCCCGGGGGCCGAGATTTCCCAGGCCCAGGACGGCTGAACCATCGCTCACAATGGCCACCGTGTTGGGAATGATGGTGTAGTGATCGGCTAACGAAGGATCTTCGTAGATCCGGCGGCACACCTCACCCACCCCCGGCGTGTAGACGCGCCCCAGGTCAGCGAAGGTATCGATGGGGAGCCGCGAGACGACCCGGATCTTTCCTCCAACGTGCGCTGAGAGCACCTCGTCCCGCAGCTCCAGGACCGTCGTCTCGGGCATGCGTTCCAGCTCCGCCAAGAGGACGTCCATCTCATCCAGGGATTCCATCAGGAGGTCGATGTCCCGCACCATGTAGGTCCGGCTCTGGTGCACCGTCCGGATATCGCCGACGCTGCCCCCGTGTCGGGCTATCACTCCCAACACGCTGGCCAGGACGCCCACCTGGTTCACGTTCCTGACCCTCAGCGTGCGGGAGAACTGAGGCCGTTGGGGATCCCGCGCCACTACTTCTTCGGCTCCTTGGGATGCACCAGCAGGCAGGGCACCTCCGCCCGCCTGACCACGGCGTCAGCGACGCTGCCCATTATGGCCCGCCCGAGCCCGGACCGCCCATGGGTGCCCAGGGCGATGAGGCCAACGCCGGGCTCCTTCGCCGCGCCCAGGATGCCGTCCACCGCCAGGTCGACGCTGACGGCCACCCTCACCTGGCAGCCGCGCGCCCTGACCTCCTCCGCCACCCGGTGGAGGAACTGCTCGGCCTGGGCCTGGAGGTCCGCGAGCACCTCGCCGGCGTGGGCAGGCAGCACCGTCTCGAAGCCGGGGTAGGCGCTGAGGGGGGTGATGGCATGGTAGAGGATGATAGAGGCTCCGAAGGCAGCCGCGACCTCTTCCACGAAAGGCAATACGCTCTCGGCCAGCGAGGAGCCATCCAGAGGCACCAGAACCTTTTCGATGGCGGCGGGCCGGCCGCGCTTGGCCTCCGCCGAAGACCGCACCAAGAACAACGGCCTGTCGCAGCCCTCCAGCACCTTGGTGGCGACGCTCCCGAACAGCCAGCGCGTCAAGCCAGACCGGCCGTGGGTGCTCATGGCGATGAGGTCGGCGCCCTCCTCAGAGGCCACCTTGAGGATGGACTCCGCAGCCGGGCCCTGGAGAACCTTGGTCCGGACCCTCAGTCCCTTGGCTTCGAGGGCCCCGCGCTGGCCGTCTAGGTAGCCTTGGGCGAAGGACTCCTCGCGGTCCAGGCTGAAGGTGCTAGCCGTGGCGTCCCAGACCACGATGGGCTGGACGGCGGTGACGAGAAGCACCTCCGCGCCGGAGCGCGATGCCATCTCCCGGACGTACGGCAGGACCGACTCCGCAATCTGGGACCCGTCCAACGGTACAAGGATCTTGCCGATCATGGGCGGCCTCCTGCGCACTGCGCTGAAACTTCCCTGCTAGCCTATCGTAAACCCCGGTGGGAGCGCCAATGGAGGGCCGTAGGTCACTCCGGCAGGGGGCCGTTAGAGGGTTGCCGCAGGCTCCGGCATGGCAACGCCCAAGAGCTCCGCCAGCCTCAAAGCGTTGGCCACGGCGTAGCCCTCGGCGTCGTTGTTGAAGTAGACGTATACGTCGTCCACTCCAGCGCTCAGCGATAGCAGGCGCCGCGCCCAGTCTGCCAGCATCTCGTCCGTGTAGTTCCCGTGGTAGACCAGCACACTGCCGTGAAAACGCATGTAGGCGAAGGCCGCCGTGGCCGCCAGGGGACACTCGATATTGGCCATATCGTAGGAGCAGAAGGCCACGCCATGCCTTCGGAGCTGGGCCATGGTCTCCTCCGTGAACCACGACGTATGCCGGAACTCGAAGGCGCAGGGCAGGCCGCGGGGTAAGAGATCGAGAAACGCTTCCAGCCGCCTTACGTTCTCCTCCGTGCGTTGAAAAGACGGCGGGAGCTGGAAGAGGATGGGGCCAAGCTTATCGCGGAGGCGCCCGGCGAGGCGGAGCTGGCGCTCGAGCGGATCCTGGCAATCGAGCAGCCGCTTGACATGGGTGATGAAGCGGTGCGCCTTCACTGCGAAACGGAAGCCCTCGGGAACGGTGCGCCTCCACGTATCCCACGTGCTCTCCTTTGGCTCGCGGTAGAAGCTGGCGTTCAGCTCGACCGTTGGGAAGCGTCCGGCATAGAAGGCCAGCCAGCGGCGAGGGTCAAGGTCATCAGGATAGAAACGCCCGCTCCAGTGAAAGTAGTGCCAGCCTGAGGTGCCGATCCAGAAACGGCCCATGGCGGCCTAGCCCATGAGCGCTTCCTGCATCACGCCGCCGGCCTCGGGAAGGATTCTTCGGCCAGCCCGATGCCGGCCTGGTGGAGCTCAGGCAGCCGGCCGATGCGGCTCATCGGCTCCGTCCGCAGGTTGCACTGTAGACAGATATAGTAGTCGCCCGAGAAGTCGGAGCGGGCGACCAGATCCCCCAAGCATTGGGGGCACACCTTCAGTAGGGTTGCCAGATCGAGAGTCTTCCGAGCCCGCTGTGGGAGGTAACGCATGGCTTTCCTCCTTCCGAATGCGGACCGTCCGCGCCGGGGTGCAGGCGCTAACGTTGGCCAGGCTCGGCGAGCCGGCGCGGGTGGCCATCTCATGTGGCCTACGGGGTTAGCTGCCGGGTTAAGGGCTGAGAGGCGCTACCCTCTCCTGCCAGCGCAGGATTCACCCCAATAAGTGGTTCCCCCGCTCTCCCGGGGCGCCAGGAGATTCGGCCGTAACTCACCCTTCATTCAATCACCCGCCGAGAATTTTGTCAACGTGGCTCCACTGGGGGCGCCCCAGCGAGTCCTCTGCCGCGGCCACCCCGTTGCTAAGCCTCGACGGGGCCTGGGGATGCGTAGACACGCGCCCCGCTCATGCTGAGAGGCCCTCGAAGCACGAGCCGTACAGCGTTTGACCGCAGGCGTTGCGCCTCCATATGCTTGCCAGCGGACGCCTGACGCGGCGAGCAGAAAGGAGACAGGCTACCCATGCGCATCGGCATCTTCTTCGGCGGCCCCTCGGACTTCGACGGGCAGGTCAACGGCATCGTGGCCTACGAAAAGGCGGGGTTCGATAGCGTCTGGTTGGGCACAGTTACGGGCACCGATGCCATGACGGTCATCGCCGTGGCCGCCCAGAAGACGGAACGTATCGAACTGGGCACATCGATTGTGCAGACCTACACGCGCCACCCGGTGGCCATGGCCATGCAGGCCCTGACCACCCAGGCGGCCGCTCGCGGGCGCTTCACCCTCGGCCTGGGGCCATCCCATGCCCCCATGATCGAGAACATGCTCGGCCTCTCCTACGCCCGTCCGGCGGCCCACGTCCGGGAGTACTTGTCGGTGCTGATACCGCTGCTACGGGTGGGCCGCGTCTCCTTTAACGGCGAATTCTTCAGGGTGAACGCCGGCGTCTCGGTCCCGGGCGTCCAGCCCCCACCGGTTCTCATCTCCGCCCTGGCCCCGGTCATGCTTCGCATCGCCGGTGAGTTAGCCGACGGCACCATCACCTGGATGGTGGGGCCCAGGACGCTGGAGAGCCACATCGTGCCACGGATCACCCGGGCCGCCGAAGCCGCTGGCCGGCCCCGCCCTCGCATCGTCGTTGGCCTGCCGGTGGCCGTGGTGGACGATGTGGCGGCCGCGAGGGAGAAGGCGGCCAGGTCCTTCCAGGTGTACGGGGCGCTGCCCAACTACCGGCGTGTGCTGGACATGGAAGGAGCCAGTGGGCCAGCCGACGTGGCCATAGTGGGGGACGAGGCCAGTGTGGAGCGCCAACTGCGGGGCCTGGCCTCGGCTGGCGCCACGGACTATATCGCCGGCATGTTTCCTGTGGGCGACGACCCCAAGGCATCTTTGGCCCGCACCCAAGCCCTCCTGGCCAGCCTAGTCGGCAAAGTATGAGGCAACCCCTTCTCTAGGGGCTCGCCGGCGCCTCCACTGTAGCCGCCACTACCTCTTCGCCATCGGGGCGCTGGGCCATGGCCAGGACGCCATCCTCCCAAGAGGCGCCGGGCCGGCCGGTGTTGACGGCCACGGTAGAGAGGCCCTCGGCCGCAACATCCTCGAAGACGGCGCCAACCAGCATGGCGTTCACGCCGTAGCGAATGTTCTCCCGCCCCTGGATGATGCTGGGGCAGCCGGTGTTGAGCCAGTTCTCGCCCTCCTTGATCGATGGATCGAAGGGCCAGGGCGCATCCCAAGGATGCTGGTTGTAGGAGGGCTTGAGGAGAATCTGGACCCCCATCGCATCGCAGTGTTCCACTAGCGTCTCATGGAAGCCGTCCCAGCACACCAGAGTGCCGATCCGCCCCAGCCGCGTGTCCACCGGCAGGAGCTGGCTTTTCGGGGCGCCATCGAAAACCCGCTCCTCGAAACCTGCCGTCATGTGCACTTTGGAAACCCGGCGCAGACACACTCCTTGCGGCGAGAAGAGGTAGGAGGTGTTGTAAACCTTGGTTGCGTCTTCCACGTGCCGCCCGCCCTTGCTGGGCTCCCTCTCGATGGGCGGGAGGGCGATGCTGCCCGCCGCCACGTAGGCGCCGTACTCCCGCGCCAGGGAAGAAAACGTCCCCACGTACATCGCCTCTGCCTCCAGGGCGGTATCGATGAAGAGCAAGCGGCGCGCTGCCGCCTCCGGCGTCCTACGGTCGTCGTCGGCCAGACGCGGCAGGTTCTTCATCACGATCTTCATAGCCGCCTGCTCCAGAAGCCTTTCCTGCCGCAAGTCATCCCAGAAGAAGGGGATGAAGCTCAGGAACATCCCGATCAGCTCTGGGAAGCTGACTAGGGTGGGCAGAGAGAAGTCAGCCTCCTTGGCGGCCCGCTCCATCAGCGAAGCCATTTTGGCGTGGAACGACCGGTGGTCCCGGTAGTCTGTCAGTTCCGTCCGGGCCTGGACAGCGATAAGGTTCACCTTCATGCGCCCTTCACCGCCGCTATCATATCGACCACTAGGGTGGACCAGGCGAAGCCCGGCGCCCCGTAGCCCTCGCCCGTGTAAGGGTTGTAGAACTCGCGGAAACCGTGGGCCTCCACCAACCGGCGCGTCCGGCCTGCTATCTCCTTGGCCTCATCCTTGAAGCCGTGGCGGAGGAGCCCGTGCAAGAGGAACCAGCTAGTGCTCACCCAGGTCGGCCCGCGCCAGAGGCCCGACTTGCGGGGCGACTGGAAGGACGGGTTGAAGGATGGGTCGTCCGCCGCCACCGTGGGCACAGGGTAAGGGAGCCAGAACTCACGCTCGTTGGTCAGGTGGTTGCGTACCAAGCGCCGCGCCTCCTCCTTGGGGGTGGCCTCCAGCACCAGCGGGAAGAGACCAGCCACCGTCTTCACCAATGCCATCCTTTCGTGACGGGAGTAGAGGTCGTAGTAAAGGCCGTCTTCGCCCCGCATCTTGGCCAAGACCGCGGCTGCCCTTAATCGCGCCCGTGACTCGCACTCAGCCGCCCGGGTCTGGTCTCCCAGCTCGCGCCATAGCCGCCCGAGGGACTCGAGGCCCTGGACGTGCAGACAGTTGAAGAGGGTATCTTCCACGTTGAAGCGATCGAAGCGGAAGATCCTGGGAAGGTTGTAGGAAAGGAGCCTGTTCCAAAGGTCCAGCCAGCGTACAGCCAGCCAGGTGCCAGGGGCGTTGGGACGCTGAAAACCAAAGACGATATCGAAGCTAGGCTTGTGGTCCAGGCCCGACTCATAGGGGTGAATGATGGACAGGAGCCCATCGCCATCGGGATCGCGGTTGGCCTCCAGCCAGCGGTGGAAACGGTCCACTCGCGGCACGATACGCTCCAGGAAGGCCCTATCGCCGCTGCGCTGGTATACGCGTTCGACAGCCTGGGCTAGCACCGGCGGATCCACCAGGCGGCTGTTCACTGGATGCCTGAATGAGGTGCTGTGGAGGTAGAAGCGGTAAGGATACAAGAGCATGGGCTCCCAGGCGATGCGATGGGGGATCCGCCCGTTCCGCCGCTGCGCCCGGACCAGGGTGAGGAGCTCCTCCTTGGCTTGCCCGACATCGATGTATGTCCAGACGATGGCGTGCTTGCAGGAGTCCCAGAACCACTGGAAAGGATAGGTAACGTTGGAGGGCACGCAGAACGAATAACGCTTGCCCCCATGCACCGCCGACCGGCCTTGGCGCAAGTTGGCCCGTAGCTGCTTCTCGGCGGCAGTCAGGAGTTCCGCATCCGTCATGCTGCCGATTATAAGACGACGCGGGCGCTGGCTGCGATCCGTCGCTGGGCCCGCGCTCAGCCGGCGCCGTTGAGGGCGCTGACCTGCACCCTGGTGGCCCGCGCCGCTGGGCAGGGCTGCCATTCCGTGGGCCAGTATTTCAGGTGCCCGTATCCGCCGGCCAGGTGGAGCCACTTGATCATCCCTGGCTCCACATTGGCCTCATCGGACCAGTTGGGGAACTGGTAGGGCTCCCAGCCGTTGTAGATGATCACCTGGCCGGGCCGCACGGAGGGCGATGTCTTCAGCATAAGGATCGTCTGGCCCATGTCGTTGTGCACACGGACCCGCTCGCCGTCACGCAAACCGCGGAGGGCAGCATCCCCTGGGTTCATCAGCACGTGGGGCGTCCCCCGGTGTGTCTCCAGCATGAGGCGGTTGACGATGTTCAGGGAGTGGATGCTCCAGCGGTTGTGACCGCTGGTGACGATGAAAGGATACGGCCCGCCCGCTGCCGGCGGGTCCTTGTGGCAGGGCAGCTCCTCGCCCGCCTCCAGGAACCAGGGGTGGTCGATGTAGAACTGGGCGCGGCGCGTCAGCGTCGGGTACACCACCTTCTTCTCCACGTGCCAGCGCAGGGGCGTGAAGGTCTCGTCCGGCCGGATATCGGAGGACTGGGCCATGGCCCGGGGGGAGACCCCGAGGCCCGTGAAGCGCAGGAAGCCTCTTTCCCGTATGGTCTGAAGGGTGGAGCCGGGCGGCAACGTCCCCGTGACGGTGCAATCACGGATCATCTCGTCCGCCAGCTTCTCCTCATCGTGGAAGGCCCCGTTGGCAGTAAAGGCATCGTAGAGCCCCGCGAACTTGCGGGTAGTGCCCCGGTAGTCTTTATACTCCGTCAGCCCTCGCTCCGCCGCCCGCTCCTCGATGCGTTTGACGAGATCGCGGAAGATCTGCCATTCGTTCCTGGCCTCGCCCGGGGGGTCCACCAGCTTGTCGCAGAAGGTGAGGTTCATGGTGTGGGTGCTGGGGATGCCGAAGCCGGTCTTCTCGTACTGCTGGGCGGCGGGCAGCACGATGTCGGCCCACATGGCGGTGGTGCTCATGCGAGGGTCGATGACCACCACCATCTTGAGCTTGGGCCACAGGTTCTTGAGAAGCATGTTTTGGCCGCCGCGGGTCCGCCTCAAGGCGTTGCCGCCCATCTCGATAAACACCCTTGGCTCCAGCTTGGGGCCCGGCAGGGCGACGCCATCCCACCACTTGTTCTCCAGCGCCTCGCGCCAGTACTCCTCGAAGCCACGCTTCATGGACGGGTCGTGCCACTCCTTGCGAGACCAGACCTTATCGAAGCCGGAGTGGTAGTACCACACGAAGATGGGCGGCACCATAGCCGGATGGCTCATCATCGGAGCCCGCTTGGCCATCTCGATCATGGCCATAGAGTCCGTCATGGTGGGGTCCATGCCTTTGAGGGCGTTGGTCATGGTGCGCATCATGTTCAGCATCTCTTGAGTCGCCTCGGGCCCGGGCCTGCCCTTGACGCCAGTAACGAAGTAGCCGTCGAAGAGGCCGGCCAGCCACGCCCGGACGCCGGTGCCTTTGCGCCCCCAGTTGCCGGTGAGGGCCAGGAGCAACAGCTCCGAGCGCTCGATCAGGTCGCCGTGGTAGTACTTGGAGGCGTTGTTCAGGCAGCCGATGATGGTGGTGCGCTTGCGGGCCACCTTGCGGGCGATCTCGCGAATGGCATGGGGCCCCACGCCGCAGATAGCAGCCGCTTTCTCTGGGGTGTACTGTTTCAGCCGCTCCTTCACCAGCTCGAAGACGGTGGTCACCTTCACCGTCTTGCCATTGGCCAGCTTGGCCCTGAAGGTGCCCTCCAAAGCGGGTACCACGTCCCCTAGGTCCAGGGTGCCCCGGGGCGCCTCCACGATGCTTTGTGTCTTGGCGTCGTAGACGTAGAACTGGTCGTCCCGGCCGCCTTCGGCCAAATCTTGCCCGCGCAGATAGGTGCGGGAGTCCAGCCTTACCAGGAGCGGCAGGTCAGTCTGCTCTCGCACGAAGGTCTCGTTGTACAGCTTTTCGGCTATCACCACCTGCGCCATAGCCAGGGCGAAAGCGGCGTCGCTCCCGGGCCTCACCGAGACGTAGTAGTCGGCGTGGATGGCCGAGGGGCTGAAGTCCGGCGCGACGGTCACCACTTCAGCGCCCTTGTAGCGGGCCTCCGTAATGTAGT
>DAOUBD010000033.1:0-38834 GCA_034432935.1 Dehalococcoidia bacterium
TACGATATCGTAGTGGAGATCGAGGTGGGGACCCTCCAGGAGATACCCACCATCCTTGGCGAGCGCATCCGGACCATCGACGGGATCCAGAGCACAACTTCCCTCGTGACGCTGCCTGATTAGGGCCCGTTTTCGGCAAGCTCACGGGCCCGCAAGAATACGGCGTCCAGCATCTCCTCTGTCAGTCTGCCTGTGAAGGTGTTCTGCTGGCTGGGGTGGTAGGAGCAGATGATCCACCGGCCAGCCGGCAAGGGGATCTCGGCGCCGTGGCGGAAGGCAGGGCGGGGCCGCAGCCCCAGGGCGCGGGCGGCGCCGTCTAGGGCGAAGGCGCCCAGGGCTACCAGGACGCGCAGGCGCACCAGCGCTGCGATCTCTTGCTCCAGGTAAGGAAGGCAGTTTTCCCTCTCGCCCGGCAGCGGCCGGTTGCCTGGCGGCGCGCAGCGCACGACGGCCGTAACGTAGGCCCCATCCAAACGCAGGCCATCGTCCCGGTGTTCGCTTGCCGGTTGGTTGGCGAAGCCCGCCCGGAAGAGGGACCGGTACAGCCAGTCGCCGGAACGGTCGCCAGTGAAGATGCGCCCCGTGCGATTCCCGCCGTGGGCCGCCGGGGCCAGACCTACCACCAGGACCCGGGCGCCTGGATCACCGAAGCCCGGGACGGGGCGCGCCCAGTACTCCCAGTTGGCGTAGCGGCGGGGCCGCCTGAGCGCCGCTTCCTGCCGCCAGGCGACGAGCCTAGGACACTTTGCGCACCCGGTGATCTCGCGGGCGATGCCTTGGAGGGCGTCCGACATCTGCTTGGCCCCGCGCCCTGGGTTGGCGGGCCGGGTCAGCCTTCCGCCTCAGGATTCGGCGGGTTCGATCTGGACCAAGAGGTCGCCCTCCGAGACGCGGGCGCCGGCGGCCACGGCCACCTCTTTTACCGTGCCGGCCATGGGGGCCGTGATCTCGTTCTCCATCTTCATGGCCTCGATGACCAGGAGGACATCGCCCTCCTTCACCACGTCCCCGGCCTTGACGTCCACCCGGATGACGCGGCCCGTCATCTGGGCGGTGACAGCCCCCGCTGCTGCCGCCCGGGGCTTCTTGGCCGCTTTGGGCTTGGCCCGCGCCATGTTGGCCCGGCCCTTCACCTGTACCTCGTAGGGCTTGGCGTCCACCAACAGCTTGATGGTGCCCTCTTCTGGCATCTGCTCCGGCAACTGGACGGCATATGGCTTTTCGTTGACGTAAACCGTCACGATGTTGCCCCGGCGTACGGTGCGGACGGAGTAACGGGCGTCGCCAACGGCGACGCTGTCGCCGGTTGGTTGCGCCTCGAACTCCTGGCCGTCGATGGTGAGCTTCATGGCGCCTAACTCCGGAGGGCCCGGGCGCGGCCCGCCATCTTCCAGGGGTTGTGGTCGTGCCCGGCGTGGTGCGCGGGGACTGGTGGCGGCTGCTGCTCCTGGGCCAAGGCGACGGCGATGGCGGCGACGACGTCCTTCTCCAGTCCGCCACCGCTATTGCGCCACTGGAAGAACTCCCTGGCCACCTGGGGGAACAGGGCGTAGGAGACGATGTCCTCCTCTGAGCGGGCGAGATCTCCCGCCTCCTGGGCGGCCTTCTCCAACTCCGGCGGCAAAAGGTCGGCGGGGCGCGCCGTGATGGGCTCAGCGTCTGGGGCGATCTTCTTGCGTACCTCTTCGCTGATGGGCGCGGGCGTCTGCCCGTACTGGCCCAGGACCAGGGCGCGAGACTCCTTGGTGACCTGCTTGTAGGGCTGTCCTAAGAGGGCGTTGAAGACGGCCTGGGTGCCGACGATCTGGCTGGTGGGCGTGACCAACGGTGGATAGCCCATGTCGGCCCGCACGCGGGGTATCTCCGCCAGTACATCCCGTAGCTTGTCCAACGACCCTTGCTCCCGTAGCTGGGAGACGAGGTTGGAGATCATTCCCCCCGGGACCTGGTGCAAGAGGACGCCTGTGTCCACGCGGACATGCCCCTCGAAGGCTGCGTACTTCTTGCGCACCTCCCCGAAGTAGTCCGCCAGGTGGGCGAGCTGCTCGATGTCGAGCTTCGTGTCGTAGGGCGTCCCGGCGAAGGTGGCCACCATGGACTCAGCCGGCGGTTGGGATGTGCCCTGCGACATGGTGGACAGGGCGCAGTCCATGACGTCGAGGCCGGCTTCCACGGCCTTGACGTAGGTCATCTCTGCCATGCCGCTGGTGCAGTGGCAGTGGAGCTGGACGGGCACCTTGACGGCCTGTTTGACACTCTTGATGATCTCGTAAGCCTCATAGGGGTGAAGGAGGCCAGCCATGTCCTTGATGCAGACGGAATCGGCCCCCATCTCCACCAGTTCCTTCGCCTGGCGGGCGTACATGTCCACCGTGTGCACCGGGCTGATGGTATAGCAGACCGTGCCCTGGGCATGGCCTCCCGCCTTCTTGACGGCCTTGATGGCGGTCTCGAGGTTCCGCAAGTCGTTCAGCGCGTCGAAGATTCGGAAGATGTCCACGCCGTTCTTTACCGCGAGCTGGCAGAACTTTTCTACGACGTCGTCCGCATAGTGCCGGTAGCCGACGACGTTCTGGCCGCGGAGCAGCATCTGAAGGGGCGTCTTCTTGAACCGTTTCTTCAGTTCGCGGATCCGGTCCCAGGGGTCCTCGCGGAGGAAGCGCAGGGCGGTGTCGAAGGTGGCGCCGCCCCAGACCTCGACGCTGTGGAAGCCCGCCTCATCCATCTGTTCGGCGATGGGGAGCATGTCATCGGTGCGCATTCGGGTGGCCAGCAGCGACTGGTGCCCGTCCCGCATTGTCGTGTCGGTTATCTTCACGCCCATCTCTTAAGCCTCGTATCTGGGTGTCAAGATGTCTGTGCTGGGCATAGGCCGGCGCATCGCTCTAAAGCGGTATGTTCCCGTGTTTCTTGCGGGGGTTCGTGTCCGTCTTGTTCTGAAGCATCTCGAGCGCCCGGATGACCTTTATGCGGGTCTCCCGGGGCTCGATGACGTCATCGATGAAGCCCCTAGCGGCGGCCACGTAGGGGTTGGCGAAGTTTTTACGGTACTCGGCGATGAGCTCCCGGCGCTTGGCCTCGGGGTCGGAGGCGGACTCGATCTCCCGCCGGAAGATGATATTGGCGGCGCCATCGGGGCCCATCACCGCGATCTCGGCGCCGGGCCAGGCGTAGTTGATATCGGCCCGCAGGTGCTTGGAGCCCATCACCAGGTAAGCCCCCCCGTAGTCCTTGCGCAGGATCACCGTCACCTTGGGCACCGTGGCTTCGGCGTAAGCGTACAGGAGCTTGGCGCCGTGGACGATGATGCCGCCGTACTCCTGGCTGGTGCCGGGAAGGTAGCCAGGGACGTCCACCAGGGTGACAATGGGAATGTTGAAGGCGTCGCAGAAGCGGACGAAGCGCGCACCCTTGCGCGAGGAGTCGACATCGAGGACGCCGGCCAGGTGCATCGGATTGTTGGCCACCACCCCCACTACGCGCCCGTTCATCCGCCCGAAGCCGACAGCGATGCTGCGGGCCCAGCCGGCATGCACTTCCATGAAGTCGCCGTCATCGAGGATGGCCTCGATCACCTGATGGACGTCGTAAGGTTTCTGCGGGTCCTCGGGCACGATCTTGGCTAGCTCGTCGCAATAGCGATCGGGAAGATCAGCGGGTTCCTGGTACGGGGGGTCCTCCATGTTGTTGGCCGGCAGAAAGGAGAGGAGGCGCCGCACTTCGTTCAGGGTCTCCTCTTCGCCCTCCAAAGCGAAGTGGGCGACACCGGTGCGGGTGCTGTGCACGTGGGCGCCCCCCAGCTCCTCGTGGGTGACCTCTTCCTGGGTGACGGCGCGCACGACGTCTGGGCCAGTGATGTACATCTGGCTGGTGCCCTGGGTCATGAAGATGAAGTCCGTTATGGCGGGGGAGTAGACGCCGCCGCCGGCGCAGGGGCCCATTATCACCGATATCTGGGGAATGACGCCGCTGGAGAGCACGTTGCGGGTGAAGATCTCGCCGTAGCCTTTCAGCGAGACGACGCCCTCCTGAATGCGGGCGCCGCCCCCGTCGTTGATGCCGATCAGAGGCGCCCCCATCTTCATCGCCAGGTCCATGACCTTGCAGATCTTCTCCCCGACGGCCTCGGACAGGGAGCCGCCGAAGACGGTGAAGTCCTGGGCGAAGACGTACACCAGCCTGCCGTCCACCTTGCCGAAACCAGTCACCACCGCATCGCCGTAATACTTCTGTTTGTCCAGCCCGAAGTCCGTGGCCCGGTGCACAACCAGCGAGTCCAACTCCTCGAAGCTATCTTCGTCCAGGAGGATGGCCAGGCGCTCCCGGGCGGTGAGCTTGCCCCGCTTGTGCTGGGCATCGATGCGTTCTTGGCCGCCCCCTTGGCGGCTGAGCTCCTTCAGGCGGTGTAGCTGGGCGTAGCGGTCTTCCGTGCGCTTCTCTTCAATAGCCATGGCGGTCAGTTATAGGCCTCGTCAATCGTCGTGCTGGTTGCCGTGTTGCGCGCCGATGGTAGCACAGGGGCCGGAGAGGGAGCAAGCGCGGAGGCGAGGCCCTTACTGAGGCAGGTTGATGACCTGCCCTATGCTCAGGGCAGCGGGGTCCACCCCTGGGTTCGCGTCGATGATATCCTGGAGGCGTAGGCCGCACTTCTCGGCGATGAGGGAGAAGCTGTCGCCGGCCTGTACCGTGTAGGTCTTCCCGCAGGTGCCCGGCTCCGGCGTGGCTTCGCCGGCGGCGGCGCCTTCATCCGGGGCAGGGGCGCCGCCGCTGATGGGCGTCAGGTTGTTGGGGTCCAGGATAATCACTTCGGGCGGCTGTTTCCAGGGCGATGCCGTGGGCACCTGTTCCGGGTCGGTGAGGGAGCCGCCGGTGCCGGAAGGCCCGCCGCCACCGCCGCCGCAAGCGGCGGCTATGGTCGCAAGGGCCAGGAGCAGGAGGGGCGCTATGGTCCGGGGTCGCATCTCTGTCGTCGCGGGCATACTATCGCAACGTGGCGCTGCTGGCAAGCGGGGCCTTAGGCGTTATGGGGCCAGGAGTCTGGCCAGCACCGTCAGCCCCAGTTGCCCGGCCTCAGACAGCCGCTCCTTCTGAATGAACTCCACCGTGTCTTGCGCCGTGTGATAGTGCTCATCGCAGAAGCAGTTGAAGAGGACTGCCGGAATGCCGGCCTGGATGAAGGGCGCATGGTCGCTGCCTGCGCCAGCGGGGAGGCTCGAGGCGCTATGGGGGAGACCCAGCGCCTCCGCCGCTTCGCCTACCATCGCCGTCAGCTCGGGGCTGCCTTCCAGGGGCCAGCCCGAGCCGATGGCCAACATGTCGAAGTCCAGCATCCCTTTGAGCCGCTGGCTTTCGGCCGAGGTCAGGGACGCTACGTAGTGGGAGCTGCCCAGGAGCCCTACCTCTTCTGCTCCGAAGAGGACAAAGCAGACGGGGTCATACTGGCCGTCAGCCGCAAGAAGCCTGGCCATCTCCAGGACCACCGCCGTCCCGGAGGCGTTGTCGTTGGCGCCTGGCCCCGTGGGCACGGAGTCGTAGTGGGCGCCGGCCACCGCTTCGCAGATGCCGTCTGGAGGCTGGGCGATGATGTTCTGGGACTCGAGCGTTGCGGTATGGGCCCTGACCGTGATGCGGAGTCGTAGGCCCCCTCCGCTGGCCATGGCCAGCAAAGACTGGCCGTCCTCCATCGAGATGCTTACCGCCGGTATGTCGCTGGTCCCGCCGAGACCCCCACCGAAGGGCCCGGGCGAGTTGTTGTAGATGATGACGCCCGCGGCCCCGGCGGCGGCCGCGTTGGCGACCTTCTCCCCGAAGGTTATGCCTCCCCGCTGCATGAGGGCTATCTTGCCGGCCATTCCCGCCGGAAACTCCGCTGTATAGCCCTTGCCGGCATCGACTACCGCTCCCTCCGCTGTGGCTGAGGGGCTGCCGGCGAGGCCCTGGGCAGCCAGCGTCTGGCCTTGGGGCGAAATCACCTCCACTATCGAGCCGTCGTCTACGTAGGACTCGAAGGTGAATCCCTGGGACAAGGCCCGGTATCCGTAGGAGGCGAGCTGGCCGCGGATGTACTCCGCCGCGCGGCGTTCCCCGTCGGTGCCAGCGGCCCGGACGCCTATGTCTGCTGAGAGCACTCGGATGTGTTCCAATGCCCGGGCCGAGTCGAAGGCCGGGGTTGGCGGCAGAATCGTAGCCACGGGCGACGGGGATGGCGCTGGCGCCTGGGTTGTGGGGCCGGCTGAGGTGGAGGCCGGGGAGGGGACTGCCCCGCCGTGGCATGCGCCCAGCAGGATCGCCAAGGCCAGGGCCAGTACGGCGCGCAGGGACAGGCTGCGATCGGGCACTAGCGCGGCGGCCGGCGCCGCCACCACCTGAAGCGATCGCCGGCGCTGGGGCTGCGCAGATCCATGGGGCGGTCTCGCCAGTACTTCTCCGGGGGCCGTGATTGGCGCCTCAGGGACATTACGAAGGCGGCGATGAAGGCGACGATGCCGAGGGCGATGACCCACCGGGTGAGCCCCCCGCCAGGCAGCCCTAGGTAGGCCACGACGATGACGGCGATGGCGATGAGAAGCACGTGGCCGGCGCTCAGACGGGGCAGCCGGACCCCCGTGACAGCCCTTCTCAGGCTCCGGAAAGGGGAGCTAGCAGCGTGCGCCAGACGACTGGCAAGGGGCCGCCTGGGCGGGAACGTGTCCAGCTTGGCAAGCAGCTCCTCTATCTCTTGCTGGAGCCTGTCGGGCATCGGCGACCTTCCAACGGGGCGGCTACTGCTTACATGTTATCGCCCGGCGCCGCCGCCGTCCAGGGGGCCGCGAAACCCCGCGCCCCTATTGGCCAAGGATGTAGCCCTCCGGATTGACGACAATGACGCCATCATCCCGAAGGTTGTTCTCTTGGTCCGCCGGGTCGTCACGCATGGACGTCTCCACGAAGTAGGCCGTGTTCCCCTTGTCGACATAAAGCTCGGAGTCGCGGTAACGCGGGCTCAGGGCCTTGAGCCTGATGAGCACCCGGTTCCCCTGGTCGTCTACGGTCAGTTGGAAGCCGGCGAGGGCCTTCTTGGCGTCGGCGTTGGGTTCGCCTGGGTATATCTGGTAGGACCAGGGCTTCCACCGCCACTCGTCGAAGCGGACAGAGGAGGCCGGAAGGGGTGTGCCCTGGGGCGCCGGTGTCCCTGCCGCTGGCGGGGCGGAGGCAGCCGTGCTGCTGGGCGGGGCCGGAGCGCGGGTGGCCTGGCTGGCGGCCGCGGGTAGGGCCACGCTCCCCGGGGGCACGTTGCCGCTGCTGCCGGTGGCGTGCAGCAGGACGGAAAGCGCCAGGACCGCAGACACCAGGATGGCCGCGGCGCCGGCCTGTGGCCACCTGCTGGCTGCTGGCGCTGGGCTAAGCCGCCCGCGCTTGGCGGCCCGCCCGCGCGCCTGGCGTGCCGGAGAAGGCCAGACCCTGCCCACCAAGGTGTCGACGTGCCAGACCCTCACTGGGTCCAGGGCCACAGCCGCTGCCAAGGCAAGGAGGCCGGCGTCCCGAATCATCAGGTCGCTGACACCGCTATCGACGATCAGGCCGAGGATGACCTCTGTCAGCAGGCCGGCGGCCAATATGGCGCCAGGGCGGCAAGCGATGCCGAGGCCCACGGAGGCCCCGGCAACGGTGAGCAAGAAGCCATGGAAGAGCACCAGGAGGTTGACCCCTACAGGGGACGCGTCCGCGACAAAGGAGGGGACGAAGACGGCCCACTGGCCGGGGTTCTGGAGCTCGTGTATGCCGAACCAGGTGAGGACGAAGGCGAGGCCAGCCCTCATCACGATGTGCCTGCCGGCGCTAACTCTGTCGGCGGTCAAACTCTTCCGTTCCCCCTTTGCTTCTCTCGGACCTGCCGTCCTCTTCAGGCCCCGGTGGGGGCCGGCCAACGGCGTGATAATCCGATCTTAGACGCCATTTATTGGAGGACCGTTGGAAAACGGGGGTTCGGCAAGAGCGCATGGGGGAGGGCGTATGCCCTGGTATACTGGCGGGTGAACTTGCCAGTCCCGGTTTGACGCGGGTCAAGAGGGACAAGGAGAGGACGGAGAGAGCTCATGAAGATCGGCGCGCACGTTCGCACTGCCGGCGGCGTCGACCGCGGCATCGACCGAGCCGTGGAGATCGGCGCCGAGGCGATCCAGATCTTCTCCGGCGCCCCACAGGCCTGGAAGCGCAAGAGCTATACCCCGGCGGAGGTGGAAGCGTACCGGACCAAGGCGGAGGAGACCGGCATAGGCCCGTGCTTCATCCACGGCCTGTACCTGGTCAACTTGGCGGCCGATAGCCCGGAGCTCTTGGCCAAGTCCTTGGATGCTCTGGTCGAGGACATGAAGGCGGCCCATCTCCTAGGCGCCAAGGGCGTCATCTTCCATTTGGGCAGTCACAAGGGCGCCGGCTACGAGGCCCGGGTGCGCCAGGTCATCCAGTACGTGCAGAAGGTGATCGAGGCCACGCCGGAGGACACATGGCTGATCCTGGAGAACAGCGCCGGCATGGGGGGTTCGGTCGGCTCCAAGTTCGCGGAGTTGGGTCTCATCGCCCGCGAGGCGGGGAGCCCGAGGGTGAAGGTGTGTCTGGACACGCAGCACGCCTTCGCCGCCGGCTACGACCTGCGGTCGCGGGAGGGCCTACTGCGGGCGATGGAGGAGTTTGAGTCGGACGTTGGGCTCGAGCGCCTGGTGGCCGTGCACGCCAACGACTCCAAGTGCCCTTTGGGGGGAGGTCTGGACCGGCACGAGAACATCGGTGAGGGGCACATCGGCCGGGACGGGTTCGCCAACATCATGGGCCATCCCGCCTTTGCCGGTCTGCCGTTCCTCCTCGAGGTGCCCGGTTTCGAGGGCGAAGGGCCAGACCGGCGCAACGTGGAGATTCTGAAGGAGATCCGGGAAGCCGTACTGGGGGCCTGAGGTCAGGCGGTGGGCAGGGGGACGGCGTAGATCTCGGCCAGGGCGTCGATGAAGGCCTGGACGGTACGAGGGAGCCGGCGGTGGCGTCGAAACACGAGAGAGATAGGGCGAGTGATGGGCTCGGCGTCCACCAGATCTATCCGGACCAGCGTTCCGGCCGCTAGCTCCCGCTCTATCGTTACCAGAGGCACCAGGGCTATGCCCAGCCCTTCCTCTACCATGCGCTTGGTGGCCTCCAAAGAGTCCAACTCCATGGCCACATTGGGGATGACGCCTGCCTCCCGGAAGAAGCTGTGGATCAGCCCGTAGTAGGAGGAGCCGCGGTCGAAGAGGACGATGGGCTCCACCGCCGCCTCGCTGACCTTGGCCTTTCCCGCCTTGGCAAAGGGGTGGCCGGGATGGCAGACGAGGACGATCTCGTCGTCGTAGATGTGGATGGTCTCCACCTCTGGGTTGGAGAGGGAACGGACGAGCCCTACCTGCACCTCGTCGCTGAGGAGCATGTTGAGGACCTGCTCGGAGCGGCCTGTCCGGATGAGGACGTCGATGCCAGGGTAGCGCTGGCAAAAGGTCCGCAGGATCCTTGGCAGGACGTAGGTGGATATGGTGATGGCGGCCCCCAGGCGGAGGGATCCTAGCTGGATGTTCCGCACCTCCTCCACCGCGTCGCGCCCCTCCCGCAGCGTCTGCAAGATGCGCTCGGCGTAGGGCAGAAAGGCGTTGCCGGCGTCGGTGAGACGGACGCCGCGGCCGCTGCGCTCGAACAGCTCCTCGCCCAGGGCGCGTTCCAGGGCCTGGATGCGGGCCGTGACGGAGGGCTGGGTCAACTGGAGGACCTCGGCAGCCCGGCTGAAGGACTTATGGGTTGCTACTTCTAGAAACGCCTCTACTTGGCCGAAGTCCACTGCGTCTCACTCCCTGCGAGCTATCGATAACGCCTATGATTTGCATGAACAAGAATAGGCGTCTGCCGGCAGCGGGTCAAGGGCCCGGCGGGAGAGGGCGGCTCAGGCATCGTGCCGCTGCGTACGGGCACGGAAGCCGGCGCCAGCGTCGTGGGTCTTGAACCAGTCAGCGTTTATCCGGATGTACTCTCGCCACTGTGGCGGCACGTCTTCCTCGAAATAGATGGCGCTCACCGGGCATACGGCCTCGCAGGCGGCGCAGTCGATGCAGGTCTCGGGGTTGATGTAGTATTGGGGGTCTTCCGGCGTGGTATAGATGCAGTCTACTGGGCAGACGTCCACGCAAGAAGCGTCCTTTGTACCTATGCAGGGCTCGGTGATGATATAGGCCATGTCACTCCTGTAAGGGACCAGAAGGTAACTCGGCTATTCTAGCTGCGCTAGTTGCCGGCCGGCAAGCGGCGCTGGCGCTGTCCTCAGGGATCGAACTCGTGGCGGACGCCCCGCTTGACCACCGTGACGTCGCCCCGCAGGCGTGCTTGGCAGGCCAGGCGGAGGTTCTGGCCCCGCACGGCAGCCTCGCCGAGTTCTGCCACCAGGGTGCGGAATTCGGACCGCCCCATAGGCTCCAGGTTCTTAGCGCCGGACTGCACGCTACAGGCGCAGGAGGTGCATACGCCCCGGCCCCCGCAGGTGGTAGGCCAGTACAGGCCCTTCTCCCAAGCGGCCTCGATGATGGTGGAGCCCTCCTTGGCCTCGATGACAGTGTCCAAGGGGAGGATGGTAAGTTTTGGCAACTTTCTGCTTCTCCAGCCTTCTTTTTCCATTGATGGTAGCATCCCTAGGGCTGGGCCGTCTTCCTGCCTTGCCGGTATCTGACTAGAATCCCTTATACTGAACTCGGTTTGCCGCTCAGCAGTTAGCCGCCAGGAGGTCCGCCCCGATATGAAGCCGATACCCGTGGGCACGAGCGATGAGATGGTGATCGAGACTACTCCCGACATGGGCGTGCAGCACCTGCCAGTGTCCATGTACTCCACGCCGGCCATGGTGAAGCACTTCGAAGGGCTTTGCCTCAGGATGCTGATTCCCTACTTGGATGTGGGAGAGAACTCCGTCGGCTACCATGTGGACGTCAAGCACCTGGCGCCGACGCCCATCGGCATGAAGGTGACGGTGAAGGCCCGGGTCAAGGAGGCGGAGGGGCGCAAGGTGAGGTTCCAAGTGGAGGCCTATAACGAGACGGGGACCAAGATCGGGGAGGGGGAGCATGAGCGGCGGGTCATCGACCTCAGCCGTTTCGCCGGGAAGCCGGCCTGAGCCCCGATGATCGCCAGCCTGGCAGATGCCCCCAAAGGGCACCGTTTTCCGGCGGTGGAGTTCGAACTCTCGCCGGAGTGGGTGCAGGGATACACGGACGCCGTAGAAGACGCCGCCATCGGCGCCTACGAGGGCATCGTCCCGCCCATGGCTGTGGCGGCGCTCAGCATACGCGCCCTTCTGGAGAACGCATCCCTGCCCCCCGGCGCCGTCCACCTGGGCCAAGAGATCGCCTTCCTCCGCAAGGTCAGGGTGGGCGAGCCCTTGCGGGCCGAGGCGGAAGTGGCAAGCCGGGGCGAGCGCCAGGGCTGGGTTCTGATGACCGTTGGCGTAACCGTCTCTGGCGGGGACGGAGAAGAGGTGATGTCGGGTAGGGCCACAGTCACATTCCCGCTGGCCGAAAGCGGCGCCGTAGCGCAGGAAGAGGGGGTGCGCGGGACCGGTCGGGCCAGCCGCCCGGCCGGGGAGCCGCTGCCGGAGGTGGTCAGGCCACTGACCCAGGAGACGATCCGCCGGTACGCTGCCGCCAGCGGCGACCACAACCCCCTCCACGTCGACCCCGCTTTCGCTGCCGGCACGCGGTTCGGCGGCACCATAGCCCACGGCATGCTCCTGCTGGCCTACGTCTCCGAGATGCTGACGGCGGGTTGCGGCGAGGCTTGGCTCTCAGGGGGCCGGTTGAAGGCGCGCTTCCGGGCTCCTGCCCGTCCTGGCGATACCGTGATCGCGAAGGGCGCCCGGGTGCAGAGCAGTGGCGGGCGTGCCGTTTACGACGTCGAGTGCCGGAACCAGGCGGGCGAGCTCCTGGTGACCGGCGAGGCGGAGGTGCCCAATTGAAGCCGGCGGGCCTTGCGGTGCTTTCCCTCGGCCTGGTGGCCCTGGCGGGCGCCTGCTCCAGCTCTAACAGCACTACCGTCGGCCCCAACGATCCTAGCATCGTGCCGGTCAGCAGCCGCATAGTGGCCTTCCTCTCCGCCTATGGCAGCTACGGCGCTGAGAAAGGTTACGAATTCCTTTCGCCGGATGTCCAGGCGCGGTGTAGCAGAGAGGGCTTCGCCGAGGCGATGCGGGGCAGTAACCTGCCGGGCACCTTGCGCCGGATCAAGTGGGTAAAATTCCGCGACGGTGAGGCCGAGGTGGCCATGACGCTGATCACCCAGGCGGGCGATGTCGATCAGACGTGGGTCCTCGAGGCTTCGACCAGGATTTGGAGGATCAAAGAGATGCCAGGATTGGAACGGTGCACAGGATGAGCGGGAGAAACGCAGTGGCCTGGGCCGCCATCGCCTCGATGGCCGTCTTTCTGCTCGCCGCCTGCGGAGGCGGCGGCGGAGGCGAGGAAGACGTCCGCGCGAAGGCGGTAAGAGGGGTGGTTGAACTGGCCACATACGCCTATGCTGGCTCCGGCCCGGAGGGTCTGTACGACTACATGGCGCCCCAGGTCACCGAACGCTGCTCTAGGGCTCAGTTCTCGCAAGACCTATCGGGCGAGCCACAACCCAAAGGCTTCCGGGGGATAACCCAGGTGAAGTTCGAAGGGGATGCCGCCGTCGCGGCCATGGTCTTGATATACGAGGGCGGCGACAAGAAGGTGGACTGGACTCTTGTCCAGACGCAGGACGGCTCGTGGCGGATCGTTTCTTTGCCGGGGCTTAAGGAGTGCGGCGGGTAATGGTCAGGGCAGTTGTTACAGGTCTCGGCTGTGTCACGCCCATTGGTGAGGGCCCAGAGGAGTTCTGGCGCAACATCTCGTCTGGCGTTTCCGGCGTCCGGCGCATCACCCTCTTCGATCCCAGCGGCCTGGAATGCCAGATCGCCGCGGAGGTGCCGGGCTGGGACCCCACCCGCTACATGGAGGCCAAGGCGGCCCGCCGGGCGGCCCGGTTCTCTCAGTTTGCGGTGGGTGCTGCCCGGCAGGCGGTGGAGGACGCAGGACTGAGGATCGACGACTCCAACCGGGACGATATCGCCATCGTCATGAACACCGGCGGCGGAGGCGTCGACATCATCGCCGATGGTGAGAAGGTGTACCTGGAGAAGGGGCCGTCCCGTGTGGGGCCCTTCACCGTGCCGGCCTATGCGCCCAACATGGCCTCGTGCCAAGTGGCCATCAACCTGGGGATCCGCGGCCCCACCATCACGTCGGTTGCCGCCTGCGCGGCCGGCATCTTCGCCTTCGTCGACGCCAAGCGGCTCCTGGACCTGGGCGAGGCGGAGGTGGTGATCGCCGGTGGGGCAGAAGCCAACATCATCCCCATCTCCATAGCAGCCATGGCCAACATGCGGGCCCTCTCCACGCGGAACGATGAGCCGGAACGAGCCTGCCGCCCCTTCGATCTGCACCGGGACGGCTTTGTCTACGGCGAGGGAGCGGCAGCCATGGTCATCGAGACGCTGGAGCATGCGCGGGCGCGGGGCGCCCGCATCTATGCCGAGCTAGCGGGCGGCGCCGTGACCAGCGACGCCTACCACATCACGGCGCCCGACCCGGAAGGCACAGGCGCGGCCCTCGCTATCCGGCGCGCCCTGAAGGCGGCTGGCCTGCGGCCGGAGGATATCGATGTCATCGTGGCGCACGGCACCAGCACCCCTCTGAACGACGTCGCGGAGACGGTGGCGATCAAGAAGGCGCTGGGCGAGCACGCCTACCGCGTCGCCATCACTGCCCCCAAGTCTATGGTAGGACATCAGTTGGGGGCTGCTGGCGCGGTCTCCTCTCTCGCCGCCGTCCTGGCTATCGACCGGGGCGTCGTGCCCCCTACCATCAACCTCGATACGCCGGATCCCGAGTGCGACCTGGACTACGTGCCCAATAGAGCCAGGAGTTTGGCCATCGGAGCGGCCTTGGTCAACGGCTTCGGCTTCGGTGGCCAGAATGGCGTGGTGGCCTTCAAACGGTTCGAGGACGGGCAGGGCTGATGATGGGGGAACCTGAGGAGAGCCCGCGCCACTGGTGCTTCGGCTGCGGCGACCGGAACCCCCAAGGCCTGGGGATCGAGTTCGAGGTCCAGGGGCGAAAGGTCGTCGGGCGTTTTAGGGCCAGGAAGGAGCACCAGGGGTTCCCCGGGTTGGCCCACGGCGGCATCTCGGCGGCCGTCCTGGACGAGGCGATGGGCTGGGCGATGTACGCTGCGGGCGCCTGGGCGATGACGGCCCGGATGGAAGTGAAGTACCGCAAGCCCCTGCCGTTGGGGAGCGAGTTGGTGGTTACGGGCGAGGTCGTCCGGGAGGGCGGGCGCTGGCTGGAGGCGGTGGGACAGATCCGGACTCCAGGCGGCCAGCTCCTCGTCGAGTCCCGCGGGCTGTTCGTACGCCTTTCGAGAGAGAAGGCCCGGGAGCTGGAGCGGTTCTACCTGGGCGACGGGGCAGGGGCGTCTGCCGGCCGGGGATGACGCGCCCGCCGCGAAATGGCTGGCTGCCTGGCCCGTGGCTCTATGTGCTGAACCGGGCCGGCGCGCCGTTGGTGCCTCTGGGTCTCGCCTATCGTCTGGCCACTCCCTGGGGCGATCTGGCCCATAAGCTCTGGGCAAGGAAACGGGAAACGGCCCGCCGGAATTACGCCCGCGTCTTAGGCTGCGATCCCGGACACCCGGCCGTTGACCGGCTGGTCCGCGAGTGCTTTCGCCAGTTCGCCCTGTACATCGCTGAGATGATCCATGTGCAGGGGTGGGATACCCCCACGGTGCTGGACCGTCTGGAGGTGAGGGGCGAAGAGCACTTCGCGGAGGCGGAGGCCCATGGCAGGGGCGTGATCTTCGTCAGCGCCCACATGGGCAGCACGGAGGTGGCGGCTGCGCTGGCTCTCATCAAGGGCTACCGCATCACATCGGTGGCCGAAAGACTGAAGCCGGACTTCGTGATGGACTGGGCAGTGGCCTGCCGGGCTCGGATGGGCATCACGCTCCTTCCGGTCAACGGTTCCGGCATCCGTTTGCTGAGGGCGCTGCGGCGGCGGGAGATGGTGGCTTTCGTAGTGGACGTAGGCATCGACCGGGGCGGTGGCGTGCCTGTCAGCTTCTTCGGCGCACCAACCCTTTTCCCCGTAGGGCCCGCGCGGCTGGCCCGCCTTAGCGGGGCGCCTATCGTCTTCGGCATGGCCGCCCGGAAGCCGGGCGGGCGATTCGTAGCCCATATCGAGCCGCCACTCTTATCTGATCCGTCCCTCCCAGCGGATGAGGATGCCCGCCGGCTGACACAGCGCATCGCCGACATCTTTCAAGGGTACGTGCGCCGCTACCCGGGCCAGTGGTACGCCTTCCGCGATATGTGGCCGAGGGACCGGGCCTCTGGCCGGCCCGCCGGCTGAGGGTGGCCCCTGACGCTGGGCCCGGCTACGCCTTTCGGGCCTCCTGGGCCATGAGCTTGCGGATCTCGCCAATGGTGATTACGTGGCCTGTCCAAGAAGGCGGCTGCTTAGCCATCCAGAGGGTGACTTCCGAGGCGGCCTCCGGTTTCTCCCAGCCAGAGAAGTCCATGCCTGGATTGAGGAACGTCCAGCCTTCCGTGGCGATGTTGAGCTCGATGCGCAGGGCGTTCACGGCCACGTTATAGGGCTTCATCTCCTCGGCCACGCCGCGGGTGAGGGTCTCCAGGGCGATCTTGGATACGGAGTACGAGAGCATGCCCGGCAGTAGTACCTCAGCCAGGAAGGAGGAGACGTTTATGATCTTGCCCGCCTTGCGCTCCATCATATGGGGCAGGAACGCTTGCATGCACATGACTGGCCCGCGCAGGTTGACGCCCAGCACCAGTTCCCATCGCTTGAGGGGCGTCTGGTGGAAAGGGGCGGGAAAGCTGATCCCTGCGTTGTTCACGAGGATGTCGCAGCGGCCGAAGGTCTCCAGGGTGCGGCGGGCCATTTCGGCCACTTGCTCTTCCTTGGAGACGTCCATCGGCACCGCCAGCGCCCGCCGGCCCAAGGACTCCACCTCTCTGGCCGTGTCCTCGATAGTGCCCGGCAGCTTCGAAGGAGCGTCCCGCGAGCTGCGGGCAGTGACGACGACGTCGGCGCCGGCCTTGGCCAGGTCAATGGCAATGGCGCGGCCGATGCCACGGCTGGCCCCGGTGACAACGGCCACTTGGTCTAGTAAGGGCTTATCTTGTGACATCATAGGCTAACTATCGGCGGACTTGGCCTGCTGGTCAAGGGGCGCGGGCCAGCGGTCGACAACTTGCACGTCCAGCCGGCCGCTGACTCGCAGGACCTGGACGTCGGTCCGCTGGCCGAACCGGTCGTATTGCAAATCGGCTTCCGCCGCGCCCACGCGCAGGTTGCAGACCCGGACGCGGCGTAACCAATGCGGCAGGATGGGTCGCACGATGTCCAGGCGGCGGTTGGCCGCGTCGGGGCAGAGCCCCAGCATGGCCTGGGTCATGAGGGGGAAGGCTCCGGCTGCCCAGGCCTGCGGGCGGCAGGCGACAGGATAGGGCACGGGCGCCCGGTGGGCGCTTCGCTCGGCGCCGCCGAAGAGTTCGGGCAGCCGGTAGTAGGGGAAAGCCTGGGCTGCATCGAAGAGGGCCGTGATCACCCGGTTCAGCTCTTCCTCTCGTCCGCAGCGCTTGAACCCCATGGCGATCAGGGAGTTGTCATGGGGCCAAACGGTCCCGAGATGGTAGCCCAGGGGGTTGAAACCTGGTGAAAGGGATGAAAGGGTGCGGATCCCCCAGCCGGAGAACATATCTTCCTGCATGAGGCGGCTGACAACCCTCTGGGCACGTTCCTCGTCTACTATGCAGGCCCACAGGGCCTGGCCGGCGTTGGAGGTTACAGACGCCGCCTGTTGGCCGGCGCCGTCGATGGCCAAGGCCAGGAATCCCTCCCTGGTCCAGAAGTCGCGGTTGAAGCGCTGCCTCAGGTCTCTCGCGCGCTGCTGGAGGTCCTGGGCCGTGGCCTCATCCCCCAGGGCGCGGAAGACCGGGACGAGGGAGAGAAGGGCGGCATAGGCGTATCCCTGCACTTCTACGAGGGCTATGGGCGGTTCCACCAGGCTGCCATCGGCGTGAAGTATGCCGTCCTGGGAGTCCTTCCAGCCTTGGTTCACCAGGCCCTTGGCCGACCGCTTTTCGTAGTCGACGTATCCGTCCCCGTTCTGGTCGCCGTGGCGCTGGATCCAGTGCAGGGCGGCCCGCAGGTTGGTCTCCAGTTGTGACAGGAGCTCGACATCCCCGGTCCAGCGGTAGTACTCCCCGGCCAGCATGAGGAAGAGGGGTGTGGAGTCCACGCTGCCGTAGTACGGGGAGAAGGGGAGCTCGCCTGTGCGGGTCAGCTCCCCCTGGCGCAGCTCGTGGAGGATCTTGCCAGGCTGCTCGTCGCGCCAGGGGTCGAACTTCATTCCCTGCCATTTGGCCAGGGAGGCTAGGCAGTCCCGGGCGATCTGCGGCTTCAGCCACAGGGTCTGGATGCCGGTTATGCAGGTGTCCCGGCCGAACAGGGTGTCGTACCAAGGCGTGCCTGCGGCCGGGTAGCCGGGTCCCGCCGGCTGGTGGTTCCAGAGCATGCGAAGGTCAGCCAGGGAGCGGCCCAAGACTGCGTTGAAGAAGTCGTTGTCGGTCTCAATCCGGGTCGCCTCCGTGAGCCAGGCAGCGTATTCGCGCTCTACGAGTCCAAAGCGCTCTACGGCCTGACCCACGTCTAGCCGGCCGTCGAGACTGAACACCAGGCGGACAGCCGTGCCGGTGCGGGGCGCCAACGAGAGACGGAAGGTGACGACTGCCTCGGCGTCGCTGGTCTCGGCTGTCCAGGGCGCCGGCGAAAAGAGCACTCGCGTCTGCCTCTTGCGGCCGTCCCTGCCGCGGTACTCCAGGGTCAAGCTGGAGTCGCAAAAGGCCGCTGGCAGTGGGCTCGCCGGCTGCCGGGGCTGGAAGCCCCGCACCTCAAAGATGTCGGCGAAATCGGCGCCGAAGCGGAAGATGAGGTCCAGGGTGACCGGAGAGGCGTTGTAGTTGGTCACCCGCAGCGTCTCCTCCAGCACATCTTGGATGACCCGCAGACGGCGCACCTCCAGGGTGCCGCGGGGCACAGGGTGGCCCTCCACGTCCAACATCGAGCGGTTGGTCAGGACGTGCTCAGAGCTGTACCCCGGCTCCGCCGTGGAAAGGAGGATTAGAGGCGCCTCGCTGGAGAAGGAGAACTCGTAGACGGAAAGGTAGCGCGTATCCTCGTAGTAAAGGCCGTACCCGTCCCGGTTTCCGCGGGGAACCTCGCCGGCCGGGTTTGTAAGGAGAAAGAGATCGCGCTCCCGGATGACCAGGGCATCGCGGATGTCCTGGACTTCCATGGGCTCCGCCTCGGGCAGGGGGTGTGCCAGAGGGCGGTCCTCTCCTGCCGGGGCGGGCTGCGCGTCCTTCATTGGGTACGGGCGATGGTGTCAGGCCACCTGCGTTCTGGATTCGGCCAGCCGCTGGGCCGTAGAAAGGACGGGATGCTGGGAGGTCTCGCAGGCGCGTTGGCGCAGGATTGATTCGTATATCTCCAGATAGCGTTCCGCCATTACGGCCCCGTCGAAGCGTTCCTCAACGTGGCGCCGGCAAGCTTTCGGGTCGATCTCGCGCACCTGATGGACGGCTTCCACCATAGCGTCCACGCTGTCAACGAGGAACCCGGTCTCCCCGTCACGTATGATCTCCGGGGCTGCCCCTCGCCTGAAGGCGAGAACTGGCGTTCCGCAGGCCTGGGCCTCCGCCATGACCAGGCCGAAGGGTTCATCCCAGATGATGGGCAAGAGGACGCAGGACGCGCGGCGGTACAGGTCGCGCTTCGTTGTGGCATCGGCCTCTCCCACAAAGACCACCCGCTGGCCGTCCAGGTGGGGAGCGACCATGCTAGCGAAGTAATCGTAGTCCACCGGGTCAACCTTGCCGGCGATGATCAGGCGTTTGCCGGTGCGGCGCGCCACCTCTATCGCCAGGTGCGGCGCCTTGTCGATGGAGATGCGGGCCAGGAAGAGAAGGAAGTCCTCTTTCTCCTCTTGGAAAGGGAAGCTGGCCACGTCGATGCCGTTATAGGCTACTCCTACGAAACGGCCACCCTTGATCCGAGGCATCAGCCGCCACTGGGACCAACTGATGGTGTTGTAGTACCCGGTGTAACGGTCCCAGATGAAGCGTGTATCCGGGGTGATGAGGCAGTGCATGGTAGTCAGCATGGGCACATCAGGCACCAGATGGGAGAGGGCCATGACCTCCTCACCCGCGTGGTTGTGGATGATATCGAACTCTTGAGCATCGCGCAGGCTGAGGGCGGCGTGCTGCCACGAATAGACGTTCTTGGCGGCGATGTCCGTGGCCGTGCGCAGACTGCGGGGGTAGCAGCTCATAAGCCGCGCCGACGTGCAGGAATCGCCGGAAGCCCAGAGGGTGACGTCGTGGCCCCGGCGCACAAGTTCTTCCACCAAGAGGTGGACGACGGCTTCGGTCCCTCCGTACGCTGGCGGCGGGACCCGCTCCCACAGGGGTGCGATCTGCAGGATCCTCATGGCGTTCCCTCCATCCAACTACTGGAATCCGTGAACGGGCGGCCCGCTCGGGCCGCCGCGGTTGAGAAAGGGCTGCGGGTTGGCTGGCGTGATCCAGGGAAGTGGGGCGGGGCGCCAACCCGTCTTCATTATACGGCAGGCCGTCAACCCTACTGGCAGGCTGCGCTAAGATCCCTTGGCAGCCGGAGTGGCGGTTTGAGGGCGGCTTCCGCTATGATCAGGCGCAGAAGCTATGCCGACCATTGAGCTACGTTTCGCAGCCGACGAAAAAGGGTTGAAGACGCTGGCGTCCGCCCTCGTCGGACGTGAGATCTCCTACTGGGAAGACGGGTGCGTCCTCCGCCGCGGGCGGGTCACTGAGGCCTCGGTGGAGCGGGATCGCTACGGCAATCCCTTCGTCAGGGTGACGCTGGACGAGGCGGGGCGGGGGGCCGCCCCGGCGGCAACCGCCGCTGGTTAGCGGCTGGCCCGCCAGGGGTCCCAATCGGGAGGGTCCGGCGGCAGCCTTGACGGGTCCCCGAAGACCCGCCCGGCCTTGACCTCGGCCATGAGGTCGCGGCCGAGGGCGGCGCTGGCGGCGCCCATGCCGCCCGCCATGGCCCCGGCGATTCCATGTCCGTAAACGGTACTGGCTCCGGCCAGATAGAGGCCCCGTATCTCGGTGGCCGGGCCGGGGCGCCCGGGGCCGAACTGGTCCGGCGTCATGGCGATCCCATAAGAGGTGCCGCCGGTGGATAGCGTGTAGCGCTCCTGGGTTACCGGCGTGGCCGCCTCCTTCCACACGATGTGCTCCCGGATATCGGGGATGACCCGCGCCGCCGCGTCGATCATCGCTTCTGTGAGTTCTGCCTTGAAGGAGCGGTAGCGGGGATTCCGGTGGTAGTTCTCGCCCCGGGTGGGGCCGGTTTCGACGCCCCACAGGCGATAGTCTGCGGGCACCAACGTCATGATCTCCAGGGCAGAGTGGCCCTCCGGAGCCAGAGCCCTGGTATAGGGGTCTTTGACGGACGCCGCTGTGAGGTAGACCCAAAGGTCTCGGGGCATCCGTCCCTCCTCGCAGTCCCGGTACATCCCCTCGACATCGAAGCTGGTGAACAAGAAGTAGTTGGTGTTGGGGATGCGTTCCTTGAGGTCGATGTCGAGCCCAAGGTAGACGCAGAAGATGGGCAGCGCCATCCGCCACTGCTTCGCCCTGGCCACTGTGGCGGGCGATAGATGCTCCTCCCCCACCATCTCCAGCAGGGTGCGCTTGATGTCGGCGTTGGACACCACGAGGGGTGCCCGGACCTCCTCGCCGTGAGCCAGCAGGACGCCGCAGGCGGCGCCGTCTTGCACCAAGATGCGAAGGACTCTCACGCCGGTGCGTACCTCACCGCCGTGGGCGCGTATAACCTGCACCAAACGGGCTGCCAGCACCTGTCCGCCGCCCCTGGGGTAGTAGGCGCCCCGCATGTAGTGATCGGTGAGGATGGCGTGGAGGAGAACCGGCGTCTTGGAAGGGGGCAGCGCGTAGTCGCCGGACTCGCCCGTTAGGACGGCGCGGGCCTTCTGGCCGAGGCCGCATTCGTCGAATAGCTGGGCTAGGGTGCGCATGCCCCAGGCCATGAAGTTGGGGGCCTCTTTGGCGACGCGGGGCATGTCTTCAGGCCTCACCGGCAGCGAGAGGTTCCGGAACTCCTGGGATACGCCCTCCAACACGTCCAGGCAACGGTGGATGCCGGTCTCGTCATCGGGCAGGGCGGCCACCAGGCGCTCGCGGTAGCGGTCCCACCCTTTGGGGACGCGGAAGGTCAGGCCCGGGAAAACCAGCGTGCTGAACCCGTCCGGGTCCATCTCCAGGAACTCGATCTTGCCCTCCAGGCCGACGCCCTTGAGGATCGTAGGGATCGTCCCGCCCGGCCCGCAGTCGCCGATGTAGTGGACGCCCACGTCAAACTCGAAGGGCAGCCTTCCGTGTCGGGCTTTGCGGCGGAAGACGTGGGAGTTGCCGCCGGCGACGTAATGCTGCTCCAGGACCAGCGTACGGAGGCCGTTGGTGGCCAGATAGGCGGCGGCGGCCAACCCGCCCATGCCCGAGCCGATGACGACGGCGTCCCACTCACTTGGCTTCACGTTCGGCCTGCCTTTCTCGGTCATCTAGCGCGAAGCAGGATCGGCAGCAGGAGGGCGGCGATGAGGAGGAGCGATAATGTCATGATGACCCACCGGGGGAAGGGGCCGGAGCGCGGCGGGGGCTCCCAGCCAGCGTAGCCCGCCGCCTCGGAGAGGTCGTAGTCCGGGTCCTCCGGGCCTGGGGTGTACCAGCCTTCCTCCTCAGCCTCGGCGTCCTCTTCCGCCGCGTCTTCCGGGTTGTCCCAGTCAACAAAGCCTTCTTGCCGGAACCCGCCGGCATGGGCCTCGTGGCGCCGTCGCTGTTGCTCGTGCACAGTACCCCCAGTTTACCGGAAGATGGGCTGGAGCGCCCCTGGGCTCCATCGGGAAAATCGGCATCTAATTCTGGGCGAAACAGCGTTGACAAGATGGGCCGGCCGTGGTACAAGGGAAGCGTAACTTAGCGTCCGCTAACGAAAGTTCGTTCGCGCGCACTAACCTAGAAAGAGGGAGTCGGCCGATGGCGATCGATGTGGATACCCTCCAGAAGCTCCGGCAGCCTATGGAGGTGCCGAAGCTAGACCTAAGCTGGCTGAACCTGGGTGAGGAGCGCCCCTGGGGCATCCGGGCCAAGCCCGGCAAACGGGGTCTGACGCTAGACGAGATCGAGATCGGGCCGGCGGGCGAGGTGCCCGAACGGTCTGACAACCGGTCGATCCGCGTCCGGGGCTCGGCTCCCCGAATGGACGCGGTGCGGGTTCCGGGCTCCTACGAGGGGCGGGCGGACGTGTATTCGGAGAACACGCGTCTGCTCTATGAGGAGGCCGTGCAGCGTCAGTGGTCCTCGGCTACCGATATCCCCTGGGAGGAGATCCAGCCCTTGCCCGACGATATGGAGCGGGCGATGTGCCAGCTCTGCACGATGCTCACCGAGGTGGAGTTCATCGCCGGCGATACGCCCGGCCAGTGGTTGCCCCGCATCAACTCTGAGCACCACGAGGTCAAGCTCTTCCTCCTGACCCAGATCATGGATGAAGCCCGCCATCTGGACGTCTTCCGCAAGAGGGCCCTGGCCAACGGCGGGGGCCTCCTCTCTTCCAGCCCGCAGGACGGCCTGCGCGTCATCATTGACGCCAAGGACTTCACGGAGATGTCGGCCATCATGCATGTGGCGGCCGAGGGGTTCGTGCAGTCCATGTTCCGCATGGGGGAGTACATCGGCCAGAACGACGCCGAGAAGCGCATCTTCCGGCTCTGCGGGCAGGACGAGTCCCGCCACCTGGGCTTCGGCGTTATGCACCTGAAGTACGTGCTGGAGAACGAGCCCTGGCGGCGCGAGGAGATCCACCACTACCTTGACAAGATCGAGTGGACACTGGCGCCCAACCCTCTGGACAGCCCCAACAGCTTTGCCCTTTTCGAGGCGCTGGCAATCCTGATGGGCGGAGGCATCAAGAACATCGACAAGGGCATCCAGATGTCCATGGCGGTGCAGCGCAAGCGCGTCAACGAGTACATGCACCGGCTCACCGTAGCGGGCCTCGGTGACCGCCGCGAGCGGATGACCCCTATGCTCAAGCAGTTCTTGGACAACTAGAACGCCTCTGACAGACCCCCTCGGTTAGAGGCAAACTGGGGCGCCCCGGTCCCCGCCGGGGCGTCTCTCTTTTCGCCGGGCCGGCGCTGGGCCACAGAAATCCTATGCTAGAATCGTCTTAGGCTTGCCATTCTGGGGGTTGCGTACATGAGCCGGGTGCTGGTGGTAGAGGACGAGGTGAACATAGCCGATTTCATCCGGAGGGGGCTGATCTACAAGGGATATGAGGTAGATGTGGCCCATACCGGCGAACAGGCCCTGGCTTCCGCTAGAGACCACCTGCCGGATATCGTCGTTTTGGACCTCATGCTGCCAGATATGGACGGCATCGAGGTCTGCCGGCGACTCCGGGCCGCCGACGACGTGCCCATCATCATGCTGACGGCTCGCGATGCCGTGAGCGACAAGGTGGAGGGGCTCGAGTCCGGCGCCGACGATTACATGACGAAGCCCTTCGAGTTCGAGGAGCTGCTGGCCCGGATCAAGGCCGCGCTGCGCCGCCGGGGAGACCGGGCCGGCAAGGATGTGCTACGGGTCGGCGACCTGGAGGTACGCCCGGCGAGCCGAGAGGTCACCCGGGGCGGCCGTCAGATAGTCCTCACCGCACGGGAGTTTGAGCTGCTGGAGTACCTGGCCCGCCACGCTGGCCAGGTCGTGAACAAGGAGACCTTGTTCGAACGGGTCTGGGGTTACGACTTCGATGTAGAATCCGATGCCATCAAGGTTTACATCAGCTATCTGCGCAAGAAGCTCAACGCCGGGGGGGAGCCTGACCTTATCCACGCCATCCGGGGCGTGGGCTACGTGCTCAAGGCGTAGGGGATGACTATCAGCCTGCGTTGGCGGCTGGCCGCCGCCATCGTCCTTGCCTTCATTTTGACCCTGGCCGTTATATTTTTCACCGTCCAGTTGGCGCTTCAGCGCATCCTTACCGCTGACTTGGACGATGGGCTGGCCCAGGACGCAGACCGGGTGCAGGCCCAGGTGACCCTGGTGGGCAGCCTGGACAACGCGCCGGCCTTGGCTTACTACGTTCAGCAGGACGCTAACGCAGCCGAAGGCCGGACCCCCTTCATCACCGTCATCAGCGACAAGTCAGGCCGCCCCTTGGCGGCGCCCCAGAACGTCCAGGAGCAACGTCTCGCACTGTCCCCAGAGCAGTTGCAGCGGGTCCTGGACGGTGAGGTGCTCAAACGCACTGTGGACCTGCCGGGGGAGCAGGAGTATCGCGTCCGGGCAGAGCGCCTCACCCTGGGTGGCCAGGTGGCCGGCGTGGTGCAGGTAGCAAGGGTCACCAAAGGGGTCGTGGACCCGGTCAATACCCTTTTGGTGATCTTGCTGGCTGAGGGCGGCGTCGCCGTCGTCATCACGGTGGCCGTTGCCGTGTGGCTATCCCGCGGCGCAGTAAGGCCTCTCCAGAAGGTCATCGACGTGGCGGCCGAGATACAGGCTTCGGACCTAACGCGCCGCATCAACGCCAGAAACCAGCCACCAGAGGTGCAGAAGCTGGCTGATACCTTCGACGCCATGCTGGAGCGCCTGGATAAGGCCTTCCGGGAGCAGCAGCACTTCGTGATGGACGTCTCTCATGAGCTGAGGACGCCGTTAACGGTCCTCAAGGGCAACATCGATGTCATGCTGATGGACCCCGAGCTCTCGCCCGAGATGAGGGAGCGGTACGAGCGAATGTCCTCGGAGGTGTCGCGCCTCATCCGGCTGACCAGCAACCTGCTGTACATAGCGGCGGCGGAGGCCGGCCGCCAGCCGGAGAGGCGGCCCGTGGAGCTGGACGTGGTCTGTTTGGAGGTGGTGCGTCAGAGCCGGGACCTGCGCCCCGATGTCAAGCTCACCCTGGGCCACGAAGATCAGGTGACGGTGATGGGCGACCGCGACCAGTTGAAGCAAATGGTATTGAACCTGGTGGAGAACGCGATGAAGTACACGCCTTCCGGCGGCAGCGTGAGCTTGGCCCTTTTCCGTGACGGCGCGGAGGCCCATGTGGAGGTACGAGATACCGGGCCGGGCATCCCTAAGGACGTCCTGCCCCATATCTTCGAGCGCTTCTACCGTGGCGGGCAGCGCAGCATGATGGGCGGCACGGGCCTCGGGCTGGCCATCGCCGATCGCATCGCCCGGGCCCACGGCGGGTCTATCGCCGTCGAGAGCGAGGTAGGCAAGGGCAGCGTCTTCACGGTCAGGCTGCCGCTGCCGGAGGGCGATGGCGGCGCTGGGGCTTGACAACTCCCCCGGTCTAGGGCATGGCGGCTGGGGCGGCCTCGCTAGCGTCGGCCAGAACGATGGCGACGATCGCCGCGGCTGCCAGAGACAGGGCCTGGTCCGTAGTCTCTTCCCGCACACGCTCGCGGAACGAAGGGAGCCAGGGAGCCAGGTGCTCACGGACAAACTTGCTTCTGGCCTCGGCGCAGACCTCCGCGCCCTCCCTCTCGCCGACAAGGCGAGCATAGGCTTCCTTGATGCAGAGCAGGGAGACGAACTCCAGCTCTGGCGCAAGGTGGTCCGGGCGCTCGCCCTGGGCCTGGAAGCCGAACGCCCGGTAGAAGCCTGCGATATCGGCCAGGGCCAGGGTCTTGCCTCCAGGGGCGCTCCTGGCCGATTCGTAGCTCGTCTCGTACGGAGGCACCACGCCCCGGATGAAGAGCCGCGTGAGTTCGGCCCCGGTGCCGGCGCTTGGCCCGGCCTCGCTCAGAGCCTCGGCCACGTCTGTGCGGCCGAGCTGGCCGGCCAGTTCCCGAAGTTCAGCCAGCGATTGGCTCCACTCGGCCTGGTCTGCGGTGAGGAGGCGAGCGCACAGGGCGTAGGCCCGGCCCTTCAGGATCAGGCGTTGCTCCGCCGTTAGGGGCCGCTGAGCCCGTTTCAAGAGGCCTCCACGATGAGCTGCCCCAACTTGGTGATGGACTTGCGGGATCCGCGGTCGTTATCGGCGCCTGACCAGACGGTGAAGGCCAGGGCGTATGTTGAGCCGGCCTCTATCGTCATCTCCTCGGGGTCTACGGCCTTCATCGGCTTTGTCAGAACGACCTTCCAGCGGCCATCCTTCCAGATGCCGCGCCCAGTGACGTTCTGAGTGGGGAGGTGCTCCAGGGTGCCTGGCCCAATGGCCCGCAGCTTCTCGACAGGCGCCTGCTTCACGGGCTGGGACAGGGGATTGCCCACGTGCCATCCCGGCAAGCGGACGCGGGTCTCCGGGGGGTAGGCATCGGGCAGCTTCAGGGGCAGCTGCGCGCCCACGAGGGGCGGATAGTAGTCGAAAGCGGCGTTCGGGAAGGCGACCTCGAGGTCTTGGAAGCCGGAGTCCACGTCCTTCTGCCAGTCCGCTTTCCAGTGAAGGATGGTGACCGGGTTCTCGGGCATCCCCATGGTCCAGAGGGTGGCGGGAGCGCCGGACGGACCCAAGAAGACGCCGCAGGCGTCCCTGTACTGGTCTGTCTTGATGGTGTGCTCGTTGGCCACCGGGTCATTCCACTCCAGGAGGAAGGCGATGTTCTCGCCATCGTGGAGGGAGCGGACGCGCACCCATGGCACCGGGTTCGTCGATTTGAGGGGCTGGATAACGGTCTGGGCGATAAGCTCTACTCGCTGGGGCTTCGCCTTGCTCCAGAGGCCCGATTCGGGGTCCGTGGCTGGAACCGGCTTGCCGATGGCCACCGAGGTGACGCTGGGCTCCGGCACGAGCTTCTCTTCGCCGCCGCCCGCCAGCTCCGAGATGGCGAAGCCAGCCGCAGTGCCCGCCGCTGCCAGCCCTCCGGCGGCGGCCATGCCCACCAGGAGCTTCCGGCGGCTCATTCTGCCCTTGCTGGTTTCCTCTGTCATGTGGACACCCCCAGGTCTTTAACTATTTCTCAAGAGCCGGAGCTCGTTACGTGATGTTGTAGCGGTAGGCCTTGACAGTCTCGTCGAAGAAGGGCCGCACTATCGTGGGCTCCTTCAGCGGCACTCGCACGGCTTCGTCGCCGCCCTCGCCGTAGGCGATGGCGACGCCGTTTTCGACCTTGAACCGGCGCATGATGCGGTCGGTAGAGACGTTGAGCATCAAGACCCCCAGCAGTTCGGGGTCGTTGCCCTCCATGGCGTTCCGGTACGTCTCTATGGCCTTGTCTACGCCGGGCCCGAAAAGCATCTTGAGGAACTTCTTGTTACCGACATGTATGGGGGGTATGTAGTAGACGTTGGGCTCCAGGCCTAGCTGCGGCAGGAGGGGTAGCGCCACCTTGCGGACGTGGACCAAGAAGTCGATGGGGTTGTCCTCCACGGCCTTATCTGGGGTGTTCACGAAGCCGAAGGTGCGGATCTTCCCGATGCAGGTGCGCATGCAGCGGGGTTGTATGCCCTTCTCGACGGCCGGGTAGCAGAGGACGCACTTTTCGGTGATGCGAGTCACGTGGTTGTAGAACGGCTTCTTGTAGGGACAGCCGCGCACGCACTCCCGGTAACCCCGGCAGCGCTCTTGGTCTACGAGGACGATGCCGTCCTCCTGGCGCTTATAGATGGCTGTCCGGGGGCAGGAGCCAAGGCACGCCGGGTAGGTGCAGTGGTTGCAGATGCGGGGCAGGTAGAAGAACCAGGTGTCGTGAGGCAGGCGAAGGTAGAACTTCTCCTCCGTCAGAATGGAGTCGATCTCGTCCTCGCCGTGGTTTGGGTAGGCGTACTCGATATCGGGCGGCACGTAGCCGAGGGTATACTCGCCCGAGGGCGCGGCCTCGAAGATGGTCTTCCCGGCGTAGGTGTTGCCCTCCCACTTCTGGGGGCCCAGGAGGTCCAGGATCTGGGCATCCCAAGAGAGGGGGTAGCCTCCCCACGGCTTGGTCTCGACGTTGTTCCACCACATGTACTCCTGGCCCTTGCCGGAGGTCCAGGTAGTCTTGCAGGCCATCGTGCAGGTCTGGCAGGCGATGCACTTGTTGGTATCGAACACCGCGCTGCCCTGCTTCTGGGGCCGCGCCTGCTCGAACCGGTAGTCCATCTCGCGGCCGATCTGCCAGTTGTAAACCTTGGGCATGGCGCTACTCCGTTCCTTCGATGAAGTCCCCAGCCAGGTACTTCTTGACTGCTGCGTTCTCATAGGTGGGGCGGAAGCCTTTGCGCGCCGGGTCCCACTTGCCCGTGCCGTCCTCGCCTCCTCCCTCGGCTTTTTGGATCTTGACGAAGCTCTCCTTGGGCGCGCCCACTGTGCAGTGGACATCGGCCTCGAACCCTTTGCCGATGACTTGGCCCGCGGTGTCCTTTCGTACGAGGCTGTCTGTCTGGAGCGTTGGCCGCAGCCAAGCGCGGGTGATGGACTGGTGGCTGCCGTAACGGTAGCCCGCCTGGTAGCCGGTGCGAGGGTTACGGGCTAGCCCATCAGGGCGAGTCTCGTGGCCCTCGACGCTGCCGTGGGTGGCCATGTAGAAGTGGAACCAGGCGCGGCCGATGCCCCGGGCGATGCTGGGGTAGTAGCGGGCCCTCACCAGCCAGCGGAACGCCTTGTAGTCCTCCGGCCGGTTTTCGTGGCCGACGAAGGGCCTGTCCGAGGGGTCGGCGTCGCACCATACGTAATCGCCGTCCTCGATGCCCAGCTCCTTGGCGTCCTCCGGGTTCAGGTCGATGTACCCCTCGCCGACCCAGGGCTTGCGTTTGTCGTGGCGGTAGAAGTCGCCGAAGGGCCCCCAGAAGGCCACGTCCAGGTCCGAGCTTCCGGCTGTGGAGTGGCAGGCGTGGCGGTACTTAGGGGTTATGAGGACGTGGGTGAACCCTGCCGGCATCAGGGGGTGCTGGCTGGATGCCAGCTCCTGGGGTGACTTGATGACGTTGCGCACCTGGCGGACTTCGGTGCTCAGATCGTCCCGTTTGAGGCCGTACTCCTCCGGCCCCTTTGGCCGTATCGCCGGGTGCGGCGCGGCCAGAATGACGTTGGGCTCGTGGTGGGTGCCGTCTACTGGCTCCCGCACGACTGGCAGGTTCTCGCCATACTCGATGAATTCGTCTTCCTCCCGGTAGAACTCCAAGCGGCCAGACTTGGTGTACCAGGGCTTGCTCTCGTTGGTCTGTTCCCAGCCCATGATCTTGGGGCTGGTGCGGCTCGCGAGGTAGAAGGGGGTTCCCTGGGCGCAGGCGGTGTTCAGGTCCGCAAAGGAGTAGCCACGGGTATTGTTCCCGGCCTTCATCATGCGGTTGATGTAGACCTCCGGCTTTCCTTCGTGGATGAAGTGCCAGTAATCGCGGAACCGCTGGTCGCCTGTCTCCTTGGCCAAGGCCGCGCTGATGCCAGCCCAAACATCCACGTCGTCCCTGGTGTCGTAGAGGCGCTGGAGAGGCGAGGGGGGCCACGACTGAAGGAAGGGGTTGGTTACGGCGGCGAAGAGATCGGGCGATTTGCGCTCGATCCAGCTATCGACGGCGAAGACCACGTCGGCGTATTCACAGCTGCCGCTCCAGAAGTACTCGTTGACCGCGAGGAGCTCTATCTTGGGAAGGGTGTTGACGACCACGTTGTGAGCCCACTTGATGTTGCCCAGGAGCGAATTGGAGTTGGCCCAGTGGATGACCTTGGAGGGCGTGGGCATGTGGGTCTTGCCGGTGAAGAGTTTGTTGCCCACCCTCAGGGGGCGGTCGTCATAGTTGTAGTAGTGGGCGGATTCGGCGCGAGTGTAGCCGTGTTGTTGGGCTGGCTTAGTGGGGTCTAGCTCGATTTTGAAGGGGTCTTCCTTGATCCACGGGGCGACGGCAAAAAAGGCGAGTCTGTAGTTGCCCGCGTAGCTGCCGACGGTGCCGCCGAAGTGGCCGATGTTGTTGGTGAGGGCCGCCACGAGGAAGATGGTGCGGTCCTTGACGTCGTTGTTGAAGAAGTGGTTGGGTCCCATGCCCTCGACGAACAGGGTCGAGGCCTTGTTGGCGGCGATCTCCCGGGCCAGGTTCTGGATGGCTTCCACGGGCGCGCCGGTGTCCTTGGAGATGGTTTCGGGGTCGCAGCTATCCATGAGGTATTGCTTGACCAGGTCGAAGTTGGGGCGCACCTTGATCTTCTGCCCGCTGGTGAGGGTCACCTCGAACTCCCCTTCCAGGGCCGGGTCGATCCCTTTCTGCTCGAAGTAGGTGCCGACCTCTTCACGGGAGATGGGTTTGGGCTCGCCAGCCTTGGCGTCCCAGACCATAAAGTCGTTCCACTCCTCGCGGATCTCTTCGGGGATGTATTGGACGGCCTGCTCGGCCGGAGCTGGCGGCTTCTCGTCCTTCTTCGTCAGCTTGGCGTTGTTGAGGACCGCCGCCTGGTAGCCCGGGATGATGTCCTTGGCCCGCAGGAGCTTGAGGTTGTCCATGCGCACCAGGAGGGGCAAGTCGGTGAATCTCTTGACGAACGCCTCGTCGTAAAGCTTCTCCTTGACGATGACGTGGGCCAGGCCCATGGAGAAGGCAGCGTCGTGGCCCGGCCGGATGATGATGATTTCGTCGGCCTTGGAGCTGGCGGACTGGTATTCGGGGGCGATAGTGACGACCTTAGCGCCGTGGAGCTTGGCTTCCGTGAGCCAGTGGCCTTCGGGCATCTTGGTGGCGATCCAGTTCTTGCCCCAGAGGGTGATGAGCTTGGCGTTCTCCGCCGTGTAGAGGTCGAAGTCGCAGGTCTGCTGGCCGGTGACCATGGGGTGCCCTGGCGGCAGGTCGGTGTGCCAGGAGTAGCTGTCCAGATGGCGGGCGCCCTTGGCCTCCTCCGGGCCTACCTTGCGGACGTAGGCGTCCAGAAGGGCCATCATGTTGGTGTAGCGGTAGGCTCCGGCGATGCGCAAAGGCCCGTGGAGGGGCATGCCGCCTCGGGCCTTGATGGTGAGGGTGCCGGCGCCTTCCGTGGCTTCCACCATCGCCGGGTCGTATCCCTGTTTGACCAGCCGGTTCTTGCCCTCTTCGCCGCTATAGGTCTGGGCGATGTTGATTAGGGTTTTGGCCACGATGGCGAAGGCCTCATCCCACTCCGTCTTGATGAACTCCTCTTTGCCGCGACCCTCGAAGTACTTCCTCTCGGGCAGACCGGTGTCGGGGTCGCGGGGGAAGCCCGCGTCCACCCAGTCCTTGAACCCCTTTCGGACCATTGGGCCCTTGACCCGGCGGTCCGAGTAGAACCGGCGCACGTAGGAGATGCCGCTGATGCAGATGCGGGGGTCCCACCGGCTGGAGGCGGTGTTGCCGTACATGTCGGTGGCTTTGCCGTAGCCGAAGCTGGGATCGACGTAGGTGACGACACCGTTCTTAACGTTGGCCTTTAGCAGGCAGCCGTGGGTGTCGTTGGGGGCGCAGAGGTAGTGGAACTGGGAATCCGGGGTGTAGAGGTCACGGTAGACGGTCTCCCAGCCGCGGTTGGGGTACTCCTGCAAGGGGTTAAGGCCCGGTTGTACCGGCGCCAGATGGGTGAAGTCCAATACGAGGTCCGGTAGGTAGATGCCGGCGGCGGCGCTGGCCAGTGCGGG
This sequence comes from Dehalococcoidia bacterium, assembly GCA_034432935.1. Classification (GTDB taxonomy): domain Bacteria; phylum Chloroflexota; class Dehalococcoidia; order SM23-28-2; family RBG-16-64-32; genus DAOUAG01. The sequence goes on from DAOUBD010000033.1 coordinate 31,771, forward strand.
CGGAATCGCGGCTAAGAAATCGCGGCGCGAGAAGCGGAACCGGCGGTGCTGACCCCCTTCAGACATGCGCGACGTCTCCTTCCTCTCCGGGCTGGCCCGCCGGGCCCGGACATCGGCGCTATCAGCGTATCTCAGGCTCAGTGGACGGGTACGGCAAAAGAGCCTATTTCGGTCTCAATTGTGAGCGGGGTCACAAATCTTGTCTGTCGGGCAGAGGCCGGATTTTCGCTGTAGGCTTTTTCCCTACAGGCTTGTGAGACTGATTGGGCAGCCTTCGGGACAGCTATAGCAGGACCTGCGCGATGCCCTTGTCCTCGTGTTCCGGGGATGACAGGTCGATATCGTAGGGCTTGGGCACGGGCGCGCCCTTCTCGACACAGACGCGCACTACCGGCCTACCGAAACTTCCGGCGTTGGGCCGGGAGACGATGCCGACGTGCCCTGAAGTGAGGCGTACGCCCAAGCCGGCGGGATATTGGGGTATACGCCGGGCGAAGGCCGCCGCCAGATCCGGGTCGAACATGCGGCCGCTCTCCTCCAGAACGAACTGCACCGCTTCGTGCGGTTTCAGATCGTCGCGGTGGGGCCGCTTCGAGAGCAGCGAGTCGTAGACGTCTCCGATGGCTATGATGCGGGCCAGGATCGATATCTCCGAGCCCCGCAAGCCGGCTGGGTAGCCGGAGCCGTCCCATCGTTCGTGATGCTCCTGGATGGCCCGGATGACCTCGGCGTCGAGGCCGCTGTTGGCCAGGAGGGTGACGCCATACTCAGGGTGCCGCTTGAGGTGGCCTTGGGCGTCGACGAGGGGCCCCGGCTCATCCAGCAGCTTCGGAGGCAAGAACAAGTAACCGATGTTCTCCAGCATGGCCGCTAACCCCAGATGGACTAGCTGTTTAGCGTCTAGCCCGACCTCCCGGCCCAGCACCAGGGAGATCTCCGCCACCTTGACGGGGTGGATGTAGTCGTAGCCGTGAGGGAGAGATGGGTTGGACAGGTCTGGGTCGCCTAGCGGCACCGGGAAGAGCTGCTCGACCATCTGGTGCACGGCCGTCTGGACGTCCAGGAGCTCAGCCGGCGATACCGCCTCTACCACGCCCTCCTTGCGTACCAGGAGGGTGTGCAGAGCGCGCACCGCCCTCGCCTCCAGCTCATCTGGGAAGAGAGAGGCTACGGGCACGTCGCCCACCCGTGGGTCGATGATCAGTATTTGGCTGGTGCCGGCGCGCCCGAGCAGGCTGATGTTCTCCTCGGTAAGCTTCGTGCCTCGCGCCAACACGAGCCTGCCCGCGGCATCGTACACATCCCTGCCCAGGCGCATCCCCGGCCGCGCCCTCGCTGTCGAAACGCGAAGCATTTTCTGTTATCCGTCGCAGCCTTCCACGGAGTAAGACGCGCCGGGGAGTCGGCTGTTTCCTCCGGGTGACTGGGGGCAGACTGAGGCTGGCCCGGCTGCTATTGGACGGGCACGATGGGTTGGAAGTCGCTGGGCGAGACTGCCCCGGTCTCCAACAGCTCAGCCGTGAGTTCGGCCTGGGGGGAAGACGGGTCGTTAAAGGTGACGGTGCGCTTCAAATAGACCAGGACGCCCTCCTGGGACAGGCAGAGCTTCGTCTCCTCCTTGCCTGGCGGTCCAACGCCGATGTGCATAGGCAGGTCCAGCCTGAAGCATTGCGCATCGATGCCCGCCATGGTCTCGGAGGGCAGGTCGCTCACCTGGAGGCCTTCGAACCCCCGGACGATGGCTTCCATGACCTCCCTCACCGGCGTGAAACGGATGAATAGGCCCTGGACGTCCGAGGACGGGGTCTTGTAGCACTGCTTGAGCACCTCCGTCGAGGAGCACAGGTAGTTCGCGTCAGGGGTCTCGATGGCGATGGTGGTGGCTGGGAAGCCCGCGGCCTGGCTGGTCCAGTCTTCCCGGTGGTTCGTGCCGTCGCGGTACACCGCCCAAGTGCCATCGGGGTGCTCACCCCAGTTCACGCCCTTGTATCTGTAGACGAACTTGCCGTCGACGCCCTGGAGATAGGCCGCCGAGAGCTTTTCGATGGGGCTGGCGTTCGGGCCTGGGGTCGGCACCGAGGTAGGGCCTGGGGTCGGCGCTGGCGTCGGCGAGCCCGCTGGCATTGCGCCGCCGTCGCCGCCACCGCCGCAAGCCGCTGCCAGCATCAACGCCAGGCCGAGGACAAAAGGAATGAACGTCCCAACAGTTCGCTTCTTCAGCACGTCTCTCTCGCTTCGTCCGTCCGTTTGCACTGCAAGAATCGTAGCAGTACGCATCGGCCCGTGCCAGCGCCTGGCATCCGTCATTGTCCAGACGGCACGGCTTTGACCTCTGTTACCTCCCAGCCCCCGCTCCCGGGCTTGAGGCGCATCTCCCAGACCTCTGTCTTTAGCTTCTTGGGGTTGGCGACGTAGATGATGGCGAGGCCCGGGGCGTACACGCTGGCATCGTCGACGATACAGAAGGCGCCGGTGGCTCCTGTAGCCGGAAGGCGAGCGCAGTCGAATGGGTCCGTAAGATTCCCCTTTTTGCCGTCAATCCCGGTGTTGGCCAGGTACTGGCGGGCGGCCTCGATGCTCTTGACCTTGGACTCCGTCGGCGTTTGCTCCGGCGCTTGGGTGGACTCCAAGGCCGGCGTCGCGGCCGGCGTGGGTGAGGGCGCCTTCGATCCGCCACAACTGGCGGCGAGAACCATCGACCCCAGCAACGCTAGCACGGCAGCGAAGACCAGCTTTCGGCTCATGGCGTCCTCAGTGGCACGATGTAAACGTTCCCGCCCTTGGTGCCAGGTTCTCCCCCGGGGGCTGTAACAAAGAGCGACGGCTTGCGGCCTGGCCCTGCGCCGATGGCTACGGCGCTGCCCAGACGCTCATCGGCCTCGGCGCCTATAACGACCGTTTGGGCCGCGGAGGTGATGTCCAGCTCCGCCGCCAGGTCTTTGGCTCCGGGCACCACATAGGCCTTTCCGGCCCCCATCCGTCCGTCCCCTTCCGCCAGCGCCGACCCGATGGCCAGGTCGCCGGCCCCGTCGCCGTCGGCGTCACCGGCTGCCAAGGAGGAGGGCAGCAGCTCAACCGGCGAGCTCGCCTGTAGCATGACGTCGGCCGGAGTCTGCGCCAGATCGATCTCTGCTGCCAAGTCCTTACCACCGAAGATGATACGCACCGAGCCTAGCGTCAACCTGCCGGCGGGCCCATCGCTTCTGCCGCCGGCGGCGATATCGTCGGCGCCGTCGCCGTTAAAGTCCATGGCCGTCAAGGGGAACCCGAACCCGGCCGATGGCGCGGGCCCCAAGATGGTTGCGCTCTGGCCGCCCTCCTGGACGGATATCTTGCCTGTGGCCCGTTTGCCGCCGAAGAAGATGTAGACGGCGCCTGCCTCCGCCCGGCCGAGGCTCGCGCCAGAACGGTGGGCGCTAACTATGACGTCATCGACGCCGTCGTCGTTGACATCGCCCGCGGCCACCGCCGAACCGAATTGGCCAAGGGCTTCGGGGCCGGCCAAGACCAGGTCGGGAGCGGTAGCGGCGACGTTGAGCTCTCCGGAAAGCTGCTTTCCACCGAAAACGACGTACACCTCCCCAACGGCGGTCCGTTCGCCTCCCGGCGGTGTCCCAGGCTTCCTTCCGGCGAAGGGCGCTCCTACGATCAGGTCTGCCTTGCCATCGCCGTTGATATCCCCCCTGGCCAGGGCATTTCCAGCCCTGCTGAAGCCTTCCGCTCCGGTCAAAGTGAAATCGTAGACATCGCCGGCCAGATCTAACTCGTCCACCTTTTCCAAGTTACGCCCACCGTAGAAGACGTATACGCGGCCCTGGTCTGATCTCGGGTCGAACCCGGCGGTGACGCCTGGGGCGCCCACGATGACGTCATCGGTCTTGTCGCCGTTCAGGTCACCAGCGAGGACCGCGAAACCAAGGGAATCGCCCGGGAGTGCGCCGTAGATGGTGACGTCGGCGTCCTTGGCTTGGCGCGTTCCTTCCAGCGGGCCGAAGAAGACGTAGGCCTCTCCCGCGTCCACCCGCGAGCCCCTGGGCCCGTCCGCCTGCGGGGCGCCGACCAGGAGGTCCGGCTCACCGTCGCCGTTGAAGTCGCCGGTGGCTACGTTGCCCGAGCCGCTGGCCAGGTCTTGGACCTGGGTCTCGAGGCTGAATGCGGGCTCGGTCGTGGCCAGATCAACGACCCGCTTGCCTGTTGCAGCCCCTGGCGATGAGGCGAGGGGCGAAAGGGCTGGGGAGGGCCCCTTCGTTCCTCCGCCGCAGGCGGCCAAAGTCGTCATAACGCTAACGGCCAGGAACAAGGCCGCCCGTGCTGGCGGCGCAAAACGAAACATATGTGCCCATAGTAGGTTGCGGTTAGCGCCTGGTCAAGGACGCGGCGTGTGTACGCCTTCGGGCGCCCTGGGGGTTCAGCTAGACCGGGAAGACCAGAAGTTGGTATATGTTAGGGGACCGTTGCGGGAGCGGCTGCATCGATCGCGGGGGCATGCGCGTTTGTATCAGCGTCAGGGAGTTCTTGGCCGCCGGTTGGGAGGGTCCGTCATGAAACGAAGGATGGTGTTCGCGGGCATGGTTTTGCTGGCCATCGCCCTTCTGACACGGGTGGGGGTCCCCGGGCGCGCCCTGGCCCAGCCCCAAATTACGGAAGCCAAGCCCGCCGGCGGGGAGACCCTCGATGCGCCGCCGGAGAGCCTGCACCTCTGCTTCTCCGAGCCGGTGAAGGTCGAGAGCTCCAGCGATTGGAAGTTCACGGTCCGGCCGCCCAACGGCACTTCCCTGGGGCTGCGGATAGTTTTCCAGCCCAGTGGGGAGTGCGTGGACGTCTATCCTGGGGCCATCGAACCGGAAGCGGCCAAGGGGATATGGACTTTCGATTGGCTGGTGCACTCGCAATCCTCGGGGGAAGAAGGGTCGGGCACCATCAAGTTCCAGGTGGGCGGCGATTTTGGCCTGACACCGGGGCCAACGCCGCGCCCGGCCAGCAGCAGTGGCGACGGCGGCGGAGGCGGGATCGGGGCCCTGGGCATCGCCTTGATCGTAGCAGCGGCCGTCATCGCCGCCGGCTCCGTGGGGCTCGTGGCCTATGGCCGCGCCAGGCGCAGGCAGCGGTAGAATCCTTGGCAAGCGTGCACGGTAGGCCACTTATCACCAAGTTATAGCTGGCCCTTAACCGCCGCTTAACCCCGTGGGCGCCAGCCTGCGGTATAAGAAGTCCACAGCTCGCGGGGGAAGACCGTCTGAACTCGGGGAAGGCAGCGGAGGTCGCTAGCTCTCGCCCCTTGTTCATGCTAGCGCCCCAGCCAGGATCTTGACAGAAGTGATACTATAGCATCGTTAGCACAAGCTCAGCGGGGGTCATATCATGAGAAAACTGGGGGCGATTGCGGCAGTCCTTCTCTTAGTGTTGGTGCTTTCTCCTTCTGGAGGCGGCCCCGCTGGCGCTACGACGTTGGCCCCGGTGTACGCCGTATCCCTTTCCAGCTCTTCCCCGGGTGCCAACGCAGACATCACGGTGGACTACCAGGTGGAGAATCCTGATGCTTTGGAGACCCACCACGTTACGTTCATGCCGGCCGCATTTGGCGTGGCCGATGACGCCGCGATTACAAACGGGGCAAAAGTAGGTTCGATCCTCATGGGTGTGACGGAGTCCCATGCCAACGGCAACTGCGGGGAAGGCTCGTTCCTGAGCACGGACCTCCTCGACGCCACCACGGACACCAACAACACGTTGCCCGACACGCCGAGGATCCCTGATCCGGGCTGGCCCGGGTTCGCCGATAGCGACTCCAACAACCTGCCCGACGCCGTCGACAAGTACCCCACGTTCCTCAAGAACCTCTTCCCGGGCCTGACTCCCCGGTCCAGGGCCTACGCTGGGGATACGGACGGGTATGGGGTGAAGCGGGTGGTCAACGTGCTGGTGTTCGACCCGGGCACCGCGCTCCCCGGGATGTCGCCCATGGACCCGTCCTTGGGCTACATCGTGGTGATGGTGCTGCAAGACCCTACGGCGCCTCCGGTGGCCGGCAGCTTTGTTACTGATTCCTGCACCCCTCTCCATATCATCAGGCAGGAGCTGGGCAAGACGTCCGATAACTTCCAGACGCCGGGAAACGAGGCGAACCAGATCTACCGGACGAACCCGACATCTGACGGCACGTACACGTTCATGGACTACGGCCGCACCATCCGTGACCTGGACAGCGATGGCATCGAGAATACGTTGGACAGCTGCCCCTCGGTCAGCACGCCCCTTTGGAACCCCCGGGTCAACGACTATACGTACGACGTTGATCTGGACGGTATTCCCGGGCAAGACGACTTCCCTCCGGGGGAGCAACTGAAGGCGGGCACCGGTTGCGACCCGACGCCCTTGACGAACACCAACGCCGGGGATCACGACGGCGATGGGTTCCTCAACCGTCAGGACAACTGTCCGCTGGTGGCGAACCCCACGCAGGCTGACGCCGACGGCGATGGCATCGGCGACGCCTGCGACACCGTTCCTGTCGCCCCGGACGGGCATCTGCACGAGGTCTGCGTCACGGCGGACGTGGCGGTCGGTGCTGGAGGGCCGCCGAGTGCGCCGGCGTGCCCCGAGTTCGTTCTGGACATGGACAACGACGGCTACAACAGGGCGACCGAGGAGCACGTGGGCACGAACACCACGGACCCCTGCGGGACCGACGGTTGGCCCGCAGACCTGGTCGGGGGCGGGTTCACCGAAAACCGGTTGAACATACAGGATCTGGGGTCGTACTTGGGTCCGGTGCGGTACATCAATACCGATGTCGGTACGCACCCTGGTGACGTCCGCTGGGATGTTGTGCCGGGAAGCGGTGGGGTTGGCAACGACATCAACATCATCGACTTGGGCAACATAGTATCCCTGAAGCCTCCCATGTTCGGGGGAGCGCTCGCCTTCAACGGCCCCGTCTGCCCCTACCCGCCGTAGGCCCGGCGCCGGCGTCGATGCCGGCAGCGGTGTGGCGTCGGCTGGGCGGCGCTTAGGGCTGATGGGGAGCCGCGGCGAGGCATCGCGGGACAATGGTATTCTCTCTC
>DAOUBD010000034.1:0-27654 GCA_034432935.1 Dehalococcoidia bacterium
TGGGCCGGGGCGAGGGCATAGCCGCCCTGGCGGTGGCCCTCCTGGTGGAGGCCGGGGACTGACGTGCCGGCTGGGCGCCGCCGCCGGCCGTCCACCCGCTCTTGCTGAGGCTCTGGAAGCATGGGCAGGCTCTGGAAGCATGGGCGGCCCGTGTACTCCGCTCGCCCTTCGACGGGGCTCAGGACGAGCGGGAAGATACGTGGAACGGCAAGCGCTACCCCGCTCATGCTGAGGCCCTCGAAGCATGGGCGGCCCGCATACTCCGCTCGCCCTTCGACGGTGCTCAGGACGAGCGGGAAGATACGTGGTACGGCAAGCGCTGCCCCGCTCATGCTGAGGCTCTCGAAGCATGAGCCAAACACTCCGCTCGCCCTTCGAGTGCCTCAGGACGAGCGGGAAGATACGTGGTACGGCAAGCGCAACCCCCGCTCATGCTGAGGCCCTGGAAGCATGGGCAGGCTCTCGAAGCGTCGGCCCGCAGCCCGCGCGTCGCTGGGGGATCGAGGGCGGAAGTTGTTGCGGGGGGTGTTGACAACAGTTGCGCCGGCGTGGTACAAACTGACTAGTCGGTATGTTTACTGCAGATCCGGCCGGCCCCGTGGGCCGTATCTGGAGATGCGGACCGATGAGGACGGTTCCTAAACAAGACATATAGACGCCAGAGACCTCCCACTCTGGCCACAGTTTCCATCGCCCCAGACCCCCTTTGGGCGAAGCGGCGGGCCGGACCCCCCTCCCGGCCCGTCGCCCTTTTTGGGCCCCGTGACGAGCGCCCGTTGGCCCGAATCTCTCCGGAAGATTAACATAAGAGCGCCCCTTTCCTTGCGTCGGATGGCTATAATAGGGCCGTTCCTAGGGCACGGTTTTAGGGTCAAACGCCTAGACACATGATCAGTAGGAAGCCCATGCCAGACGCAGCGGTCTCCCCTGAGAGCCCCTTGCTGCCGCCGGGGCCGACGGACTAGGCCCGGAATCATGTTCACCCACCTGCATCTCCATACCGAGTACTCCCTTCTGGATGGGCTCTCCCGCATCCCGGCCCTGATGGACAGGGCCAAAGAGCTGGGTCAGGAGGCCATCGGCCTGACGGATCACGGCGTCCTCTACGGCGCCATCCAGTTCTACAAGGAGGCCAAGGCCCGGGGCATCAAGCCCATCATCGGCGTCGAAGCCTACGTAGCCCAGGGCTCCCGCCACTCGCGGGACCCGGCCGGCAAGCAGCCCTACCACCTCACCCTCCTGGCCAAGAACGAGGCCGGCTATCGTAACCTCCTGGCCCTGGTCACCAAGGCGCACCTGGAGGGCTACTACTACAAGCCCCGCATGGATAAGGAGCTTCTGGAAGGCCACCACGAGGGCATAATTGCCCTCTCCGGCTGCGCCACCAGCGAGGTGTCCCGCTTCCTTCTGGACGGCCGCTTCGAAGAGGCAGTGGCTGCCGCCCGTTACTACAAGGACGTCTTCGGCGACTTCTACATCGAGCTGCAGGAGCACGGCATCCAAGAGCACGAGAGACTGACCAAGGGCCTTTTGCGCCTGGCCGAGGAGACGGGCTTCCCCCTGGTGGCCACCAACGACGTCCACTACATCCGCCGCGAGGACGCGCCCTTCCAGGACATCCTCCTCTGCATCGGCACCAACTCCACCGTGAACGACGACAAGCGCCTGCGCATGGCCGGTGAGTTCGGCTGCTACTACCTGAAGTCGGAAGAGGAGATGCGGGCCCTCTTCCCCGGCCAGCCCTCAGCCGTAGAAAACTCGTGGCGGATCGCCGAAATGTGTGACCTGACCCTGGAGTTCGGCACGCTCCGCCTGCCCAAGGCAGACGTTCCGCCGGGCGTGACGGCCGATGAGCACCTGGCGCATCTCTGCCGGCAGGGCCTGGCGCGGCGCTACCCAGGCGAGCCCGAGGCCGCCCGCCGCCGCCTGGATTACGAGCTGGAGGTCGTCCGCCAGACGGGCTTCGCCGATTACATACTGGTGGTCTACGACTTCGCCCAGCACGCCCGCCAGAAGGGCATCCTCATGGCTGTCCGCGGCTCCGCTGCCGCCTCCATCATCCTCTACTGTCTGGGCGTGACCGACATCGATCCCTTGGAGCACCGGCTGGTCTTCGAACGCTTTCTCAACGTGGAACGCCGCGAGATGCCCGACGTCGATCTGGACTTCGCTGAGGACCGCCGGGACGAGATGATCCGCTACGCTGCCGAGAAGTACGGGCACGACCGCGTCGCCCAGATCATCACCTTCGGCACCTTGGGCGCCAAGGCCTCCATCCGTGACGTAGGCCGGGCCTTGGGAATGACCTATGCCGACGTCGACCGGGTTGCTCGCCTGGTGCCTGTGATGCCGGCCTCTTTCGGCCTGATGACTATCGAGAAGGCGTTCCAGGAGGGCCCGGAGTTCAAACAACTCTACGAGGCCGACCCCGCCATCGCCAAGCTCATCGACACGGCGAAGGAGCTGGAGGGCGTGGCCCGCCACGCCAGCACCCACGCTGCCGGCGTCGTCATCGCTCCCGAACCCTTGGTCAACATCATCCCGCTCCAGCGCCCGTCCTCGGGCGAGGCCAGCGGCCTGCCCACGACTCAGTTTGCCATGGGGGACGTGGCCTCCCTCGGCCTCCTGAAGATGGACTTCCTGGGCCTCACCAACCTTACGATCCTGGGTACCGCCCGCGACGTCATACGCGACGTCCGCGGCCTTGACATCGACCTCTCCCGCCTGCCCGACGGCGATGCCAAGACCTATGAGATGCTGGCCCGTGGGGAGACCTTTGGGGTGTTCCAACTGGAATCCGCCGGGATGACCCGCTACGTTCAGGAGCTGCGGCCGGAGTCCATCAAGGACCTGGCGGCCATGGTGGCCCTTTACCGGCCGGGCCCCATGCAGCACATCCCCACCTACATCCGGGCCAAGCATGGGCTGGAGGAGATCCACTATCCCCACCCTGACCTGGCCGAGATCCTAGACGAGACGTATGGCGTCATCGTCTACCAAGACCAGGTGCTCCTAATCGCCCAGAAGTTCGCCGGCTACTCGTTGGGCCAGGCAGACGTCATGCGCAAGGCGATGGGCAAGAAGATCCGCTCCATCATGAAGGCCGAAGAGGAGCGGTTCCTCAAGGGCGCCCTCGCCAAGGGGTACCCCAAGGCCCTGGCACAAGAGATCTACAACCTCATCGAGCCCTTTGCCGGCTACGCCTTCAACAAGGCCCACGCCGTATCCTACGGCACCATCGCCTACCAGACAGCCTACCTCAAGGCGAACTTCCCCGAGGAGTACATGCTGGCCGTCATGATGCACGCCGGCACCCAGCAGCGGGTGGCGGAGGCCTATGCGGAGTGCGTGCGGCTGGGCATCCAGGTGCTGCCTCCCGATGTCAACTGCAGTGACGTGAACTTCACGTTGGAGACGCTACCCGGGGGCCAGCGGCGTATCCGTTTCGGCCTGGCCTCGGTCAAGAACGTGGGCACGGGGGTAGCGGAGGCTATCACCCAAGAGCGTCAGGCCCGGGGCTCCTTCGCCCGGCTGGAGGATTTCTTTGAACGAGTGGAGGGCCGCCACCTGAACAAGCGCGTGCTGGAATCGTTGGTCAAGGCCGGCGCCTTCGATGCGCTCCCCAGCGCCCAGGGCCAGCCCCTGGGCCGGGCCGCCCTCCTGGCCAACCTGGACCGGCTGATGGCCTACGGGCAGCGGGTGCAGAGACAGCGGGAGTCCGGGCAGGCCTCCCTCTTCGATCTCATGGGGGCAGGCCAGATCCCCGTTCAGGGTCCGCAGCTCGACTCGGCGCCGGAGCCGCCTCAGCAGCAGAAGCTGGCCTGGGAGAAGGAGCTTTTGGGCGTCTATCTATCCGAACATCCCTTCGCCCGGGTCGCCCGGGACCTCCGCGGCTACCTAACCTGTGGTCTCGTGGAGGTGACAGCGGACCGCGCTGGCGAGGCCCTCGTGATCGGCGGCGTCGTCACCGGCGCCAGGAGCCTTGCCACGCGGGACGGCCGCTCCTTCGTTGCCGCCGAGATCGAGGACCTAACGGGGTCTCTGGAGGTCACCGTCTGGCCCGAGCAGTACGAGCAGAGCCGCGACCTCTGGCAGCCGGGCGCCGTCGTCATCGCCTCCGTCCGGGTGCGCGCCAAGGACGACCGGGTCCAGGTCTCCGTGCAGAAGGCCGTCAGTTATCAGGAAGGGGCTTTCGATCCGTCCCTCCTGCCTCTCGCCAACGGCGATAACGGCGCTGGGGGCCTTCGGAACGGCACGGGCAGTCCGCGAAACTCACATGGCCCTTCTGCCTCCCGTCGCGGGTCCCCTCGGCCTCTGCGCATCGTCCTGGAGGAGACCGACGATCCGGACGGCGACCACGAGCGGCTCCAGGCCTTGATAGAGGCGCTGCGGGAGTACGCTGGCGATGGGCAGGCGTTCTTGGCCATCCGCCAGCGCGATGGGCAGGAGGTGGAGATGGAGCTGCCGAGGGTGCGCTACTGCCCGGAGCTGGCGCAGCGTCTGGAGGACATCGTCGGTCCTTGGGGGGCTGTAGGGGCCTAGAACTTCTCTTGTCCTTGCCTCAGCCCTACCCTATCGGCTACCCTAGCTGAAGCACAAACAAACGGTTGTTTCCCTCGCGGAGGTTTCATCTTGGGTACAGCAGGGTTTGACGCGATTGTGGTCGGTGCCGGCTTCGGCGGCTGCGCGTGTGCGGCCCTCTTGGCCAAGGAAGGCCTCCACGTGCTGCTTGTGGACAAGAACTCCGTTCCCGGCGGCAAGGCCCTGACCGTCTCAAAGCGCGGGTACGCCCACGAGTTGTGGCCCGTCATCAGCGCCCCTGCCGCCGGCAACCTCTACGAGGCCGTCCTTCGGGAGTGCGGTCTCCTCGATCGCGTGGAGCTGGTGCACTCCGAGCGCCAGGGCAGCGTCTACATCTCGCCTACCGGGGAACTGCGGCGGCTCCCATACGCCAAGGTGCCCGATCCGAACAAGATCTTCGACGTCCTAGGCGTGCGGGATGACGAGCGGCCCGAGGCGATGCGCGTGCTGTCCGATATCGCGCTTATGAAGCCCGATAGGATCGCGGCGCTGGACGACATCAGTTTTCAAGAGTGGCTGGACCAGTACCGGGTACCCCAGGGCCTCCGCACGTTCCTCGCTGCCATCAACAACGGCGTTTTCATGGTGCCAGACGACGTCTTGGCTGCCTCCGAGGCCATTCGCACCGTACAGGAGATATTCCTCCGTGGCGGCGGCCTTTACGCGAAGGGAGGCATCGGGGCCGTAGCTCGCGCCCTGGCCGACTCCGTCGAGGAGCGCGGCGGCACTGTCCTTTACCGTACGAGAGTTGACCGCATCATCGTTAGCGACGGTCGTGTGGGGGGGATAGAGACGGACAGGGGCGCTTTTTGCGCCCCCATTGTGGTCAGCAACGCCGGTATCCAGCCCACTGTCCTCAAGCTCGTCGGCAGACAACACTTCGACCCTGACTACGTCTCCTATGTCGAAGGCCTCAAACCTTCCCTTGGGATGATGGGCATACGTTACTTCTTGGACGACATCGTCGTGGACGAACCCTACGGTATGATCTTCTCGGACGAGGGGTACTGGACGCTCGAACGCTGGCGCCGGGTGCGAGAGGGAGAGGAGCCGCGTGAGATCATCGTGTGGTACAAGGTGCCTGCGCTTTTCGACCCCTCGCTCGCGCCAGAGGGCAAGGAGTGCGTTCTCACAGGGGCCTGGTGCCCCGCTGACCCCGAGACTGGCCGCGCCGAGAAGGAGCGCTGGTGGCGCAAGATCGACGAGATGATGCAGAGGGTCTTCCCGGAGCTCCCGCGGCATGTGGAACGGAAAGAGTACTATTCCACCCGCCACGTCTCCAACCTGGCGCGGGATTCAGTGCTGCCAGGTTACGGCGGCGAATGCATCGGCCTTGGGCAGGTGGTGGGCCAGTGCGGGGCGTTCAAGCCGGCAGCCGAGTCTCCCTTGCCTGGGCTCTTCTTCGTGGGGACCGATGCAGGTGGCTACGGTTGTGGCGCCCATCATGCCGTGAGCTCTGGCATTAACGTCGCCCGGCTCGTCCTCCAGCGTCGCGCCGGGGCGGCGCAACCGTAGTGCCGCCAACATCAGCCGGCGACCTTGGCCCCCTCCGCCTGCAGCAGGCGCGCCTTCAGCGCCAGGCCACCGCGGTAGCCGTGGAGTGAGCCGTCGCTGGCCACTACGCGATGGCAGGGGACGACCAGGGGCAGCGGGTTGGTGGCCATGACGCGACCCACGGCCCGCGCCGCGCCGGGCCGGCCGACGCTGCGGGCCAGCCACCCGTAGCAGCGTGTCTCCCCGGCGGGGATGCGCAGCGCTGCCTCCAACACGGCCCGCCGGAACGGCGTCAGCCCCTCCCAGTCGATGGCGATGCCGTCGGCCGAACCACACCCCGCGACCAGGTCGCGCATGCGCTCCGGCAGGTCGCCCTCTTCCTCCGGCGACGCCGCTTCCGTCGCGCCCCACTGCTTCACCTCGCGGAGGGCCGATTCCCGGTCCGCCCGGGGCAGCGTCGTCGCCTTGATCCCCCTGGCCGACAGGACCGCCCCCACGTACCCCGCCGCCGTCTCGCACACGAAGAACTTCAGCTTATCCATGGCCTGCGCTCCCTCCTTAGGCGCTATTGTAACGCAGCGACGGCCAGTTGGCCCCCGAAGACGGAGCCTGTAACATGAGGGCGTGCGCATCGTCCTCCTCGCGGCCTGCCTCGCCGCAGCCGCAACGGCCTGCGGCGGCTCTCCCGAAACGCCCGTGCCATCGCCAACGACGGTTGTCGCCATCATCCGCACCGTGGCGCCGACGGCGGAGCCGACGCCGGAGCCAACGCCTGAGCCCACGCCTTCCCCAACGCCGGTGCCCACGGCCATCGACCTCAGCGGCAGCGCGGCCAGACAGGGCGGGTTCCTCCTGGTGCGCCTGCTGGGCCCGCCGCCGGAACTCTTGGGCGCGGAGGTGCGCTTCAACGGCGGCTCCTACCCCATGCTCTCGGCGGGGGATCACTGGTACCGGTTTATCGGCCTGCCCACTTGGATCGAGCCTGGCGACTATCCGGTGGAAGCGGTGGCCGCAGGCAACACCCTCGCCGCCGCTACGGCCAGCATCTCCCCAGGCGGGTTCCAGTACGAAAACGTTGAGCTCCCGCCGTCCAGCATCGGCCTGCTGTCGGACCAGGCTGCCGTCGATGCCGAACGGGCCACCCTCGATCAAGTCTACGCCGCCTTTACCAGCGAGCGGCTCTGGTCGGGGCCGTGGAGGCTCCCGGCCGACGGATTCATCACCAACGCCTTCGGCCTGATGCGCTCCATCAACGGCGGCCCGTACTCTCCCCACACGGGCACCGATATCGCCAACGACAAGGGCACCCCCGTTTACGCTTCGGCCGCCGGCCGCGTCGCCCTGGCCAGGCCGTTGTACCTTTACGGGAACGCCGTCGTCATCGACCACGGCGCCGGCGTTTTCTCCAGCTACAACCACCTGGACAGCATCGTGGCCAGCGAGGGCGCCCTGGTCTCACCCGGCGACCTCATCGGCTACATGGGGGAGACCGGCTTCGTGAACGGACCCCATGTGCACTGGGAGGTCGTTATCAGCGGCGTTCGAACCGACCCTATGATCTGGACCCAAGCCGCGGTGGAGCCCTGAGGCGTCCCTACCCCATCTCTCCCAAGGCGTCCAGCACCAAGGCCGAGGCCACCAGGCCCGCCGTCTCCGAGCGCAGTATCCGGGGTCCAAGGCTCACGGTCACGACGCCCGAGGCCACTGCCATGGCCACCTCATCATCATCGAAACCGCCCTCCGGCCCGATGAAAAGGCTGACATCCCGCGGCCGTTCGGCCAGCGAGCGAACGTACTCCGTGAGCCCTCGCTGGGGTTCGCCCTCCCAAGGCAGGAGCCGTAGGCCGCGGGCCTCGGCCAACGCCTCGGCCAACGCCAGCGGCGCGGCTACCTCCGGCACGCGGGCCCGGCCTGACTGTTCCGCCGCCTCGGTCACGATCCGGCGCCAGCGCTCGGCGCGGAGGGCGGAGGCTTCGTGCTCGTTCTGGAACCTCCCGCGGGCCGTTAGCAAGGGCACGAATCGGAAGACGCCGATCTCGGTGCCCTTCTCCAACACCAGGTCGAAGCGGTTGGCCCGCACCAGTGCCTGGTACAGCGTCAATCTGGCCCCAGGTTCGGGGGGCGCCGGTCTCTCCGTCACCACCACGGCCGTGACGGCGTTGGCCGATACCCCCGTGAGCTGCACTTCGTACTCCCGCGCGCTGCCGTCGAAAAGCACGATGCGGTCCCCCCGCTTCAACCGCAGCACGCGGCCCAGACGATGGGCCAGGGGCGGCCCCAGGGTCACGTTGCGGGCACGGAGGCTGCCCCGGGGGACGTAGAAGCGCCGCAGGCCGGACACGGCCCTAGGTTGGCCCCCCGCTGCTCTCTGGGTCAAGCGCTGGAGCTGGCATCCCGCCGCGCCACTATCGCCCGCCAGTCGCCCTCCGCAGCCACCCGCTCGATGCGCAAGCCCTGCGCCTGGTACGCCTGCCGCAAGTTCGCCACGGCGTCCTCCAGAAAGCCGCTCATGACCAGCACCCCGCCCAGGTTCAACGATCCGGCCACGGCCGGCGCCAGCCGCTCCAGTGTCAGCCCACTTATGTTGGCCACGATCAGGTCGAACCCCGGCGACGGGTCCTCGAGGGTGCGGGCCTTCACCTCCACCACCTGCGCTACTCCGTTGGCCCGCGCATTCCGGCGGGCGGCTTGTACGGCCTGCGGGTCGATGTCCAGCGCCAAGACGTAGGCGGCGCCCAGCTTGGCGGCGGCGATGGCCAGGATGCCGGAGCCGCATCCCAAGTCCAACACCCGGACGCCGGGCCGCGCCAGTGTCTCCATCTCCCGCAGGCACATGGCCGTCGTCGGGTGCTGGCCCGTGCCGAAGGCCACGCCCGGGTCGATCTCGACCACCACCTCCCCCTCTCGGGCCGCGTAACGCACCCACGACGGTTTGATGACCAGCCGGGGGCCTATGCGCTGGAGCCCGAAGTGCCGCTTCCAGGCGTCGCGCCAGTCCGGCTCCCGCAACAGCCGCGGTCGCCGCCAGCGAGGCGCTTGGCGCAGGGGCGCCGCTGCCAGGGCGGTGCGCAGCGATCGCGCCACCCGTGCCATGTCCGTCCCTGCCGGCAGGTATCCCCGCACCAGCGCCGGGCCTTCGCCGTCCACGAGGTAGGTGTCGCTCCCTGGGTCGTACCGGTGAGAGAACTCGATGCTGGCGCCCCCGGGGCAGGCCTGGCGCAGAACGTCCGCCACCAGCTCCGCGTCTAGGCCGGCGACCTCCACAGAGACTTCGTGCCAGGTGTCTGCTTCCGTCATATCCGCGCCCTCGGACCTCCGGTCCCGCAGACGATCCTCTGTCTACCCCGAAGCATCGAACAGGCAGCGGCCGGTGCCGGCACGGAGGCCAAGGGGAACCGGCCGCAGGCGAGCACCGCGGCGGAACCGCGGGCCGGCCTAGCTTAGGGCGTCCTTGATCTTGCCGAAGAGCCCCTTATCACCGTTGTTCACCGGGGTGCCGAAGCTCTCGGCCAAGCGCCGCAGGAGCTCCCGCTGCTCATCCGTCAGCTCCGTTGGGATGACCACCGTGGCCCGCACCAGAAGGTCTCCCCGTCCTCCGCCGTGCAGCCGCGGCACGCCCTTCCCCTTGAGCACGAACACCCGGCCAGACTGGGTCCCCGGCGGCACCTTCACCGTCGCCGTCTCGCCCTCCAACGTAGGAATGTCGGCCTCGAAGCCCAGGGCTGCCTGGGCCGGGTTCATCTGGAGCTCGTACACCAGATCGTCTTCCTCGCGGGTGAAGTACGGGTGAGGACGGACGCTAATGTAGACATAAAGGTGGCCAGGGCTGCCGCCGTTGATGCCGGCGTCGCCCTCGCCGCTGAGCCGCATGCGCGAGCCGTCGCTGACGCCGGCAGGGATCTTGATGGCCAGTGTGCGGGTGCGCCGCTGCCGGCCGGAGCCGCGGCAGTCCTTGCAGGGTTCCGTGACGATCCGGCCTTCCCCGTGGCATTGGGAGCAGGTGGCGATATTCACGAACTGGCCGAAGAAGCTGCGGCTCACGCGCCGCACCTGCCCGGAGCCATCACAGGCGGGGCAGCGCGCCGGCTGGGAGCCAGGCTCGCTCCCGGAGCCGCCGCAGCGGGTGCAGCGCTCGACGCGCTCCACCTCCACCTCTCGCTCGCAGCCGAAGGCTGCCTCTTCGAAGCTGATCTCTACGTCGGCGCGGCGGTCCGCCCCCCTCTGGGGCTGGCGCGCCCGGCGGGCTGTGCTTGTGCCACCGAAGAAGGCGTCGAAGATGTCGCCGAAACCGCCGAAATCGAAGCCCTCGAACCCTCGGCCGCCGTCGAACCCCTGGAGGCCGGCATGCCCGAACCGGTCGTAGGCCGAGCGTTTTTCCGGGTCAGACAACACCTCATAGGCCTCGCTGATCTCCTTGAACTTGGCCTCGGCATCCGGCGCCTTGTTGCGGTCCGGGTGGTACTGCATCGCCAGGCGCCGGAAGGCCTTCTTGATCTCCTCCGCTGAAGCTCCCCTGGAGACCCCGAGGACGTCATAGTAGTCGCGCTTCACCGTGGCCATATCCAACATATTGTAGCAAAGGATAGCCGAGGTGAGGGGCTACCATCGCACCGCTGTCTTTCGCGGATTTCAGCAGATACGCCGAAAGGCAGCCCGCCGGCCCTTCCT
The DNA here is from genome assembly GCA_034432935.1 of Dehalococcoidia bacterium. Taxonomy (GTDB): domain Bacteria; phylum Chloroflexota; class Dehalococcoidia; order SM23-28-2; family RBG-16-64-32; genus DAOUAG01. The sequence goes on from DAOUBD010000034.1 coordinate 10,744, forward strand.
GGCCCCCGTCCTGCGGCCGGCAGGCCGGGGCCTGCGCCGGCTGGGAGAAAAGCTGGAGGGTTGGGCGGCAGCCAGCGCCCCGCTGCCCCTAGAGGATGGCCTCGCCCAAGACCTGTAGCGCTAGCCCCGCTGTGAAGAGGAGCCCGAAGCGCCGGTTGTGGATGAACGCCACTCCCACGAACCACAGCGGCCAAGCCCTGTATCCCTTCGGCCGCTCCTTCGGCTTGGGCCAGCGGTAGAAGCGCACCAAGAGGCCAAACAGCGGCAGGCTCAGGGCCACCAGGGCGATGCCCGGCATCCTCTGCCACGCCGCCAGCCCTGCGGCGGTCACGTACATGAGGCCGCAGACCGCCACCGTCACCCTCCGGGCTAGACCTTCACCCAGCACTACGGGCAGGGTCCGTATCCCCTTGCCCCGGTCGAACTCCAGCTTATCGAGGTGCTTTCCCAAGAGGACCGAGGTCACGCCCAGGGCGTATGGCACCGAGGCCAGGAGCACCCAGGCCGGCAGCCGTTCCGCCAGCACATAGTAGGTGCCCCCTATCATCAGCGGCCCCCAGATGAAGAAGACCGCTATCTCCCCCAGGCCGACGTACTTGAGGGGGAACGGCCCGCCCGAGTAGAACATCAGGAGCGCTGCGCCGGCCAGGGCGAAGACCAGCACCCCGGGCCCGGCGGCCAGCGTGAGGTAGATGCCGATAGCCGCCGCGCCGCCCAGCACCGCGGCAGTCACGCCCACGAACTGCCGGAAGTAGGCCCCGTTGGTCAGCGGGTGCGGACCGTAGGTCGCCCGCGGCGACTCCGGCGTGTCGATGCCGTGGCGGTAGTCCCAGTAGTCGTTGACCAGGTTGCTGCCGGTATGAGCTAGCACTAGCCCGAGAGCCACCAGCGCAAAGAGCGGCAGATCGAAGGTTCCGTCCCGGGCCGCCAACAGGCCGCCGATGACGGCCGAGATGGCGCTCATCACTACCACGGAGACGCGGCCGAGGATCAGCCACCGGCTAAGGGGGTCCACCCGCGCCGGGTCCACCCTGGGAACCGTGTACAGCGCCTGGAGCCATAGCCTGGGCCCCGTCGGCGCCTCACGCACCGCCGTCGTCGCCATCTGTTCGGTCTCCTGCTGCCCTATTCTACCAGCGCTGCCCCGGCCGCGGAACGCCGCTCGCCATGCGCCTTAGTCGGTTGTATGCTGGTCTGAGTGACTCGCCTGCCGTCTATCCTCCGGGCCCGGGGCGCCCAGGCCGCCCTTCTTAGCGTGCTGCTGGCCGTTCTCGGCGGCTGCTCCGCCCAGGGGGAGCTGATCCTGGCCACTACCACGAGCACCCAGGACACCGGGCTTCTGGACGTCCTCGTGCCCATGTTCGAAAAGGAGTACGGCTACCACGTCAAGACCATCGCGGTCGGCTCCGGCCAAGCGCTGCGCATGGGTGAAGAGGGCGAGGCCGACGTCATCCTGGCCCACTCCCCCGAGGCAGAGGAGGAGTTCATGGCCGCTGGCCACGGGGCCGAACGCCGCCCGGTCATGCACAACGATTTCGTCATTGTGGGCCCGCCCCAGGATCCGGCTGGCGTCCGCGCCGCTGGTTCTGCCAAGGATGCCGTGGCCCGGATAGCCGCTTCGGGCTCCCGTTTTGTCAGCCGGGGCGACCAGTCGGGGACGCACACTAGGGAGCTCTCCCTCTGGCGAACCGCCGGCATAGACCCTGCCGGCAAGCCCTGGTACGTGGAGACGGGCCAAGGCATGGGGGCCACGCTGAACGTGGCCAACGATATGCGCGGCTACACCCTGAGCGACCGGGGCACCTACCTCGCCCAGAGGGGCAACCTAGACCTCGCCGTCCTGTCCCAGGGCGATGCTGCTCTGCAAAACGTCTACCACGTTATCGTCGTCAATCCGCAGAAGCACCCTTCGGTAAACGCCAGGGCGGCCCGGGACTTCGCCGATTTCATCACCTCAGCGCAGGTGCAGGGGGTCATCGGCTCCTTCGGGGTGGAGCGCTTCGGCGAGCCCCTCTTCGTCCCGGACGCCGTCCCGACTGCCATCCCGTCGCCTTCGCCCTAGCCGCGCAGTTGCGGGCCGGGAAGGGCGAAGCTGGCCAGCCCGGAGGCTAGCGCCGCCGCAGGCGTCGGCTGTCTCCGGGTGCTGCCGGGGGCGACTGTGCCGCCTAGACCTCCCGGTACTCGCCCTCCACCGTCCCTTCGCCGGCGGGGGACTCGGGCTCCGCGCCGGCGCCGGCCTCCGGGCTCGAGGCCGCGCCGTAGACGGCGCTCCCCGCCCTTTGCAGCGCCTCGCTCAGACGGTCCATAGCGCTGCGGACGGTCGCTGCCGGCGCGTTGGAAGATAGGGCGTCGCGCACTTCCTTGACACGGGCTTCGATATCGGCCCTGATGTCCGCAGGCACCTTCTCGCCAGCCTCCCGCAACGTCTTCTCGGCCGTGTAGGCCAGGGAGTCGGCGGCGTTGCGCATCTCCACCTCTTCGCGGCGGCGGCGGTCCTCGTCGGCGTAGGCCTCCGCCTCCTTCTTCATCCGCTCGATCTCTTCTTGGCTGAGGCCGGTGCCCGCCTGGATGGTGATCTTCTGCTCGCGTCCCGTGCCCTTGTCGCGGGCGCTGACGTGGAGGATGCCGTTGGCGTCGATATCGAAGGTGACCTCGATCTGGGGCATGCCCCGCGGCGCCGGCAGGATGCCGTCCAGGATGAAGCGGCCCAGGGACTTGTTGTCCGCCGCCATGGCCCGTTCGCCCTGGAGGACGTGGATCTCGACCGACGTCTGGTTGTCGGTAGCCGTGGAGAAGATCTGGGACTTGGAGGTAGGTATGGTGGTATTGCGGGGGATGATGGGGGTCGCCACCCCGCCCAGGGTCTCGATGCCCAAGGTCAAGGGCGTCACGTCCAGTAGGAGGACCTCCCGCACCTCGCCCTTGAGGACGCCTGCCTGGATGGCGGCGCCAATGGCCACCACCTCGTCGGGGTTCACCCCTTTGTGGGGCTCCTTGCCGAAGAACTTGCGCACCGTTTCCTGCACCAGCGGCATGCGTGTCTGGCCCCCCACCAGGATGACCTCGCCCACCTGGGCCGGCGTGATCTTGGCGTCTTCCAGGGCCTGGCGGCAGGGCTCTATAGTGCGTTCCACCAGGTCGCCCACCAGCTGCTCCAGCTTGGCCCGGGTTAGCGTCATGGCCAGGTGCTTGGGGCCTGAAGCGTCGGCAGTGATGAAGGGCAGGTTGATCTCCGTCTGCTGAGTGGTGCTGAGCTCCACCTTCGCCTTTTCCGCCGCTTCCTTCAGCCGTTGCAGCGCCATGCGGTCCTGGCGCAGGTCGATCCCCTGGTCCTTCTTGAACTCCTCGATGAGCCAGTCGATGATGCGCTGGTCGAAGTCGTCGCCGCCCAGATGGGTGTCCCCATTGGTGGACTTGACGTGGAAGGTGCCTTCGCCGATCTCGAGGATGGAGATGTCGAAAGTGCCGCCACCGAGGTCGTAGACGGCGATGATTTCGTCCTTGCTCTTGTCCAAGCCGTAGGCCAGGGAAGCTGCCGTGGGCTCGTTGATGATTCGCAGGACGTTCAGCCCGGCGATCTCCCCCGCAGCCTTGGTGGCCTGGCGCTGGGAGTCGTTGAAGTAGGCCGGCACCGTAATGACGGCTTCCGTCACCTTGTCCCCCAGGTAGGCTTCGGCGTCGGCCTTCAGCTTCTGGAGGATCATGGCGGAGATCTCCGGCGGCGAGTAGGTGCGCCCGCCCATCGTGACCCGGGCGTCGCCGTTGGGCGCCGCATCGATCTTGTAGGGAAGGATCTTGAGGTCACGCTGTACCTCGGGGTCGTCGAAGCGCCGGCCCATCAGTCGCTTAATGGAGAAGATGGTGTTATCGGGGTTCGTGACCGCCTGGCGCTTGGCCACTTGGCCCACCAGGCGCTCGCCGCTCTTGGCGATGGCCACCACTGAGGGCGTTGTGCGGCCGCCCTCTGCGTTGGGGATGACGATGGGCTCGCCGCCTTCCATGACGGCCATGCAAGAGTTGGTTGTACCTAGGTCAATTCCGATTGCTCTGGGCATGTTTCTTTTCTCCTTTTCTTGTCGGGGCTCCTTTCCGGCGGCCAGGGCGCGGCGCCATCAGGCCGGGCTGAGCCGTGGGTCTACCCTACTCTGGGTTGCCGTTCTTCGCTTCGCTCTCTGGGCCCTGGCTCTCACTTGCCGTCTCCTGGTTCGTGCCGCCAGGCTCCCGGACCTTTCCCTTTCCTACTATGACCATGGCGGGACGCAGCACCCGGTCGTGCAGTTTGTAGCCGCGCTGCACCTCGGCCACTACCTTGCCCTCCTCGCCGTCAGCGTGGGCTACCGCCTCGTGATACCGGGGATCGAAGGTCTGTCCCTCCGCTCGGATCGGCTGCACGCCCGCGCTCTCTAGAAGGGCCTGGAGCTTGCGGTAGATGAGGCGGATGCCGTCGAACCAGGTCAGGCCCGCCAGGCGGGTGTCCAGCGAGCCGAAGGCCCGTTCGAAGTCGTCCAGGATGGGGAGGAGATTGATGATGATAGAGGCCTGGGCGAAGCGCCGCGACTCGTCCCGTTCTTGTTCGGCGCGCCTCTTGTAGTTCTGGAGGTCAGCCTCGGCCCGGCGCCAGTTGTTCAGGTACTTGTCGGCATCGGCCCGGGCCTGGGCCAACTGGTCTTCCAGTGAGGGCTGCGCCTCGGCGCCGCCCCCGGGGTTGGCCGGTCTTTCAGGGGTTGCCTGTTCGTTCTCCATAACTCCTCCCTGGGCGCTGCTAGGCGAAGTAGACGCCCAAGAGCTCCTCCATGAGAGAAGACATGTAGCGCAAGGTCGCCACCGCCCGCGGGTAGTGCATGCGGGTGGGACCGACGACGCTGATGGTGCCCCGGAGGCCCGAGGGGCCGGAATACCGGGTCGTGATCACGCTGCAAATCCGCATGGCGTCCACCGGGTGCTCAGCGCCGATGATGATGCGGATGTCCTGAGACGGCCCTAGCTCGAGGGGTATAGCGCGGCCGATGTTGCGCTCATCTAGGATCTCCAGGAGCGTCAGGATGCGCTTCCCCTGGCTGAACTCCGGCTGGTGCAAGAGGTGCCTCAGCCCTTCCAGGAAGGATGGCTCGCCGCCGCGCCCCTCGGCGGTCTCGATGAGGGCCGCCGCGGCCTCGGCGATGGAGCTTTCCGTAGCCGTCAGCTCTAGGCGCTGAGCCCGTATCTCCGCAGCCGTCTTGCCCGCCAACAGCTTGTTCAGGGTGCGCGCCATCCCTGCCAGCTCGCCCTGGCTGAAGGGCCGATCCAGGGCCAGGGTTTGCTGGAGCACCCGCGCCTCTTGGAGGACGACCACCAGCAGCGCCAGGTACTCGTGCACGCTTACCAGCTCCAGCCAGCGCAGACGGGGCTGTGGCGAGTGGGGAGTGGTCACGACAGCAGCGTTATGCAGCCGCGAGGCGATAATCGCGGCCGCCAAGCGCGCCCACTCCTCTAGCTCCAGCGCCGCCTGGTGGAACTGGTGACGGATGGTCTGTTGCACCGCCTCCGGCACCGTCTCCTCCCGCATGAGGGCCTCCACGTAGTACCGGTAGCCCAAATCTGTGGGCACCCGGCCAGCCGAGGTGTGGGGCTGAGCAATGTAGCCTTCCTCCTCCAGCTCCGCCATCTCGTTGCGGATGGTGGCGGGGGATATGGACAGGCCGTACCGCTCCGCAAGGGCCTTGGAGCCGACGGGCTGGGCCGTCGTGACGTACTCGTCGATGATGAATTGGAGGAGCTTCTTACGGCGCTCGGTCAACATGCTGGATCACCGGTTAGCACTCGAACATCGAGAGTGCTAACCAAGGCTAGACTACCACTGCCCAGGCTGGCGTGTCAAGGCAAAAGAGGCCCCGGCGCGGCGGTGGCGCTTCTCGCCGCTAGGGGGAGACGTCTGCTTGCGCATGAGAACCCCGACGCTCATATCATTGACCCCGTTGCCGGAACCTTGTTATAGTAGGCGCGGCTTTCGAACCCGCGTCCCACGCACAGATGCCGGCCGTTCACAGACAAAAGGAGCTTGTCCCATGGGAGACAACGGAGAAAGTCAGGAGAAGCGCAAGGGTGGCAAAGGAAAGCTGCTTGCTTTCTTGGCTTTGCTGGGCGCAGTCGCTGCGTTTTTCATGTTCTGGCGCCGGCGGCAGAGCTCCGAAGAGGACGAGGAAGAGGACGAGGACTAGCCGCTGCGTTTGATCCGGACTAGCGGTACTTCCGATATTCCCGGCGGCGTCGAGGCTCCCTGACGGATGGAGATCGTCTGGCTCGGCCACTCCTGCTTTCGTATCAGGGGGCGTGAGGCCACCGTTCTCACCGACCCTTGTCCCCCCGGCTCTGGCTACAGCATCGGCAAGCCGGGCGCCGACATCGTCACCATCAGCCACCATCACGACAACCACGACTACGTGAAGGCGGTGGCAGGCAGCCCCCGAATCATTGACGGCCCAGGCGAGTACGAGATCCACGGCGCATTTATCACAGGCGTGGCCACGTACCACGATGCCAAGAAGGGAGCCGAGCGAGGACCCAACGTAGCCTTCGTCATCGAGATGGAGGACATCAAGGTTTGCCATCTGGGCGATCTGGGTCACACCCCGTCCGCCGAACAGGCTGAAGAGATGACTGGCGCCGACGTTCTACTGGTGCCGGTAGGCGGCGAGACCACAATCGATGGCGCCAAGGCCGCGGAGATCGTCAGCCTCCTGGAAGCTCGCATCGTCATCCCCATGCACTACGCGACTGCCGCCTTCAAGGGCAAGCTGGAGCCGCCTGACCGCTTCCTCAAGGAGATGGGCGCCGCCAAGCTGGAACCCCAGGCCAAGCTCAGCATCAGCCGCAGCTCCATTCCCGCCGACACTCAGGTCGTCGTCCTGGACTACCGGGGCTAGGAGTTCACGCCCGGCCGCGGGCCCAGAAGTAGGCGCCGCTTACGGCTGCCCCGGCGGCGAAGGAGACCACCACCGCCGCCAACAGGGCGCCCACGGGCACCCCATCGCCTCCGCCGCTGGAGCTCGCGCCGACCGCCGGCGAGGCGCGGGGCGCCAGCAGCTCCGCCGGGATCTGGGGGGCCCGTCCCTCGATGGCTGCCAACACTACCTCCGCGATAACAGCGTGGCCGCTGTCGTTGGGGTGGATCCCGTCAGGGGCGATCCAGGAAGGGCCACGCCCCCTGAAGAGCTGGAAGACCGAAGCCAACCGTATCTTCAGGGCGGCGTCGCCGGCGGCAGCGCCTATCACGCCGTTTATCTGGCCGACGCCAAGCTCGGCGATGGTTTCCCGGGGGTCGCCGGTGCCGGAATACGGATTGTAGAGGTCCAGGACCGCGATGATGGCATCCGGCGCTGCCTCCCTCAGCCGCCGCAGGACCTCCGTCAGGTTCGTCTGGAGATCCCCGAGGACGCGGCGCACGGCCTGGCGGCACTCCTCGGTATCCGTGTCCGAAAGGCAGGGCGATCCCCGGTTGGCCAGGGTCAGAAGGTCGTTGCCGCCGATGTCGATGGTGATGATCTGGACGGCATCCCCGCGCTGGCGGATTTCGCGCAGCGCCTCCTCCAACTGGCCGCCCGGCGCCACTAGGTCTGCGCTGGTGGCGCCGGGAAGGCTCAGGTTGACCAACTCGAGGTTCTGATCCCGGTAGCGCTGGCTGGCCCGCAGCGCCTTGTACACCAGGGCTACGTACCCGCCCTCCGAAGGGTCCGAGGCGCCCACGCCGAAAGCGAGGGAATCGCCCAGGGCGAGATACGTGGGCGCGGGCCCGGCGGCAGGCGCCGCTGGAGATTGCAGGGAGAGGACGGCGAGAACACAACCGAGAGCCGCGGCGAGGAGGCGCAGTTGACGGCCCATGGCAGGGCCTATTCTAGCAGCGATGCCTTAGGGCAGATAGGCGAGGGGGTCCACCGGCACGCCGCCGATCCACAGCTCGAAGTGAAGGTGCGGGCCCGTGGCGTAACCGGAATCGCCCAGGGCCCCTACGGTTTCGCCCTGGCTGACGTACTGGCCCTGCGAGACGTAGATCTGGGAGAGGTGGGCGTAAACGGTGCGCGACCCGTCGGCGTGCTGGATGATCACGTGGTAGCCGAGCCCCCAGTCATCCCAGGCGGCCAGCACCACGGTGCCCTCAGCCGCGGCCACAATCGGCGCCCCGTAGTTCCCAAAACCGTCGAGGTCAACGCCCTTGTGGTAACCGCCGCCTCGGGGCTCTCCGAAGGGGCTGCTCACGGGGCCGTAGTACGGCCATATGTAGCCGGTACTGGAGGGCGGATAGGGATTGGACGCTGGCTCCGGCGCCGCGGCTGGCTCCGGCTCCGGGTTGCCGGCCTCCACCACGCTGACGGCCGCTGGGATGGGCGGCGGAGGCGGCACCGCGCCAGGCAGCACCAGCACCATGCCCTCCACAACGCTGTCCGCCGACGACAGACCGTTGGGGAGGAAGCCGACGATGTTCTGCACATCGATCTGGTATATGGCCGCGATGTCCGATAGCGTATCGCCCAGCGCCACGTGGTACACCAGGCCGTTGACGCTGGGCACCAAGAGCTTCGCTCCCACCAGCAGGCTGTCAGGGTCAGCCCCCAGCTCCGGGTTGTTCCAGATGATGTAGTTGGGGTCGATGCCGAAGGCCGCTGCTATGGAAGAGACAGTGTCACCCGGCTGGATGGTATAGGTGATGAAGGCGGGTCGCACCGCGGGGTCAGGGCTCTGGCTGGGCTCCGGAGTTGGCGCCGGGGTAGCCTCGGCCGTGGCCTGCGCTTCGGCCTGCTGGCGGGCCAAGAGGCCCGAAATCGTGGGGACCACGGCCTGCGCCCCCAGGTAGCCCGGCCGGGGACTGGTCCCGGTCTGCACCGCAGCGCCCAAAGCAGCCGGCTGTGGCCGGTGGCTGGCCTGATATGCCGCTGCTACGGCAGCTATTAGGGCGAGGGAGAGGAGTATCGCGTGAAGGGTGTGGCGTCTATATTCGGTTAGCGACTGCCCCGCCACTGCCAGGCGGGGCCACCGCCTATCGCGCCCCGGTCCGCCTTCTGGCCGCCGGGGTGGACTCTGCGGCTCCCGAATAACAACCTCCTAAGGGCGAGCCCCCTCTCCACCACCTCCAAACCCTTCGTCCAGGGGAGGGCCCGTATAGGCTTGTAGCTAATCGCCGAACATTATACCCCGCTTGTCAAGCCCTTCACAAATTGACGACTTATCGTCCGGGGCCCTGGTAGCGCGTCTTTTCGTTTCCTAACCAGCGGGATTGAGATAATGGGGGAGTTTTAGTGCCGGCCTGCCAGCCGTCATCGGCCAGCGCCCGTAGGAGCCGCCCGGAATCAACGAGACTTGGAACGGCTCCTCGGAGGACCCTGAAAAATTTTTGTTGACAACCGGGATTTGACGGCGTCTCGGGCCTAGATGGCTTCCTTGAGGGTGGCCAGGAACTCGGCGTTGCTGCGGGTGCGCCCCAGCCGTTCCAGTATCAGCTCCGTGGCCTCTATGGGGTTGGCCGAGTTCTGGGTCACCAGGGCCGTCATGCGCCGTAGCAGGACGATTCGCTGGTAGGTCTGCTCGTCCAACAGGAGGTCGTCCCGCCGCGTGCCGCTCTTCTGGATGTCAATGGCCGGGAACACCCGCTTTTCCGCCAGGCGGCGGTCCAGCCACAGCTCCCAGTTGCCGGTGCCCTTGAACTCCTCGAAGATCACCTCATCCATCCGGCTGCCGGTATCGACCAGACAGGTGGCGATGATGGTTAGGCTGCCGCCCTCCTCTACGTTGCGTGCCGTCCCGAACAGCCGCTTCGGCGGGTGCAGGGCGATGGGGTCGATGCCGCCTGAGAGGGTGCGGCCTGACGGCGGCAGGGCCAGGTTGTAGGCGCGGGTCAGCCGCGTGATGCCGTCCAGGAGAACCATGACGTGACGTCCGCACTCTACCAGGCGCTTCGCCCGCTCGATGGCCATCTCGGCCACCCGGGTCTGCTCCTCGACGGGGTCGTCGAAGGTGGCGGCCACGACCTCGGCCTCCTGCACCGACCGCCGCCAGTCTGTCACCTCTTCGGGCCTCTCGCCGATGAGCACCACCATGATGTAGACGTCGTCGTAGCGCTTGGCTGTGGCGCTGGCGATGGTCTTCAGAAGCAGCGTCTTGCCCGCCTTGGGGGGCGAGACGATGAGGCCCCGCTGGCCCCGGCCTATGGGGGCTACCAGATCGATGACCCTGGTGGAGAGGTTGCTCAGGCCCTCCTCGAGGCGGATCATCTCGTTGGGGAAGATGGGGGTGAGCTGCTCGAAGTAGGGCCTGCGCTTCGCGGTCTCCGGGTCGAGGCCGTTGACGGCGTCCACCCGCAACAGCCCGTAGTACTTCTCGGAGTCCTTAGGCGGCCGCACTGCTCCCATGACGTAGTCGCCGGTGCGCAGGGCGAAACGGCGGATCTGGCTCTGGGAAACGTAGACATCGCTCAGGCTGGGCTTCAGACCCTGGGTGCGCAGGAACCCGTAGCCATCAGGGGCCATCTCCATGATGCCGCCCGCGAAGTAGTTCCCTTCCCGCTCCGCCTTGGCCTGCATGATGCGGAACACCAGATCCTGCTTCCGCAGGCTGGAGGCGCCGGCTATCTCCAGCGCCTTGGCCACCTCTATCAGTTCATCTTTTGTTTTGGTCTCGAGCTCTGTGAGGTTCACGGCAACTCCATGTGCATATGGGGTCACAAGAATGTTTTGGGGGATCGATTGCTTACGGTTGGGGAAGTGGGCCTCTAGCGGCCAAAGTCAACATACACCACCCGTCTTAGATGCGCAATACTATGGGAACGTTAACGCCTTTCCGACACCTCCGGCGCATTCATCGCCCCCTACATCGGGCCGGCGATACTCAAGAGGGCCATAGGCGGGACCAGCGCCGTCGCGATGCCGCTGAAGACCAGGGGCGCGCTGTCCCTCATGACCTCCTCCAGTTCAAGGGTGACGCTGGCTTCACGCTGGGCCCTCAGGGCAGCTACCCTCAAGCGGCGGAGGCCGATGCCCAGCACCGGCAGGCATACTAACAGCGTGAAGGCGTACAGCGACTCCAGGACGACCAGCCAGCCGGTCGTGACTAGATTATATCCAAGGTGGCTCCATAAGAACACTCCTGTGCTCACCCCGGCGATAGCCCCTGGCACCAGCAGCACACCCTGGTAGTGGGCCGCCTCGTTGAAGGACTCCACCCTCACGGAGTTCTCCCCCGTGCGCCAGCCCCGCACCAGCGTCACTTGGACGGCCGTCAGGCCCATCACGTACCAGAAGGCGGAAAGCACGTGGGCGAAAAGCAGTAGCTCGGTGGTGCTCACCCTCATATCTTCGCTGGGAGGAAGCGCAGGCGCGAGGGCCCGCCGCGTGCCCTCCCGGCCCGGCTTCAGTGAGGACGGGCGGGCCTGACGGCTGGGGCCCCGGCCGGCCGGTGGGCGTGGGCCGGCGCGGGCGCTGGCGTGGGTACGCTCTTGCCCTTCGAACGCTCGACCGCCGCGGCCACAAACCCGCTGAACAGCGGATGAGGGCGGTTCGGCCGGGACCGGAACTCCGGGTGGAACTGGGAGCCCACCATCCACGGGTGGTCCCTGATCTCACAGATCTCTACCAGGCTCCCATCAGGGGAGGTGCCGCTGGCCACCAACCCCGCCTCCTCAAACCGCTCCCGGTATTCGTTGTTGAACTCGTAGCGATGCCGGTGCCTCTCGACGGCCTCCGGGCAGCCGTAGGCAGCATAGGCCCTTGTCCCTGGCACCAGCCGGCAGGGATACTCCCCGAGGCGCATCGTGCCTCCCTTGTTCACCACCCGCCTCTGTTCGTCCAAGAGGGTGATCACAGGGTAACGCGTCTCGGGGTCGAACTCCGTGGAGTTCGGCTCGTTGGAGTCGAAGTAGCTGCGAGCGAAATCGATCACCATCACCTGCATGCCCAGGCAGAGGCCAAGGTACGGGACGCCCGAAGTCCTGGCGAAGCGGGCCGCCAGCATCTTGCCCTCGATCCCCCTCTCGCCGAACCCGCCCGGCACCACGATCCCGTCGGCATCAGCGATGAGGGATAGGCCAGCGGGGCCTTCGACGTCCTCGGAGTGCACCCACCGGATGCGCACCCCCGCCCTGTGCTCGACGCCCGCGTGGATCAGCGACTCCTTGACCGAGAGGTAGGCGTCGGGCAGCTCGACGTACTTCCCCACCACGGCGATCTCGATATGCCGCTCCGGGCTGTGCAAGCGCTGCACCCAAAGCCGCCACTCCTGGAGGTCCTTGGAGGCCGGAGCGAGGTTCATGCGCTCGCAGATGTAGTCGGCCAGGCCTGCCTCTTCCAGCACCAAGGGCACATCGTAGATGCTGGGCATCGTGAGGAGAGGGATGACCGCCCGCGGCTCAACGTCGCAGAAGAGCGATATCTTCTCGCGCACCTCCGGCGGCACCGGCAGATCGCTGCGCAGGGCGATGACGTCGGGCTGGATGCCCATGGACCGCAGCTCCCGCACGGAGTGCTGCGTGGGCTTCGTCTTCAGCTCGCCCGTGGTCGAGATGTGGGGCAAGAGGGTGACGTGGATGGCCAGCGTGTCGCTCCGCGCTTCCTCGTTCCGCATCTGGCGGATGGCTTCCAGGAAGGGCTGGCCTTCGATGTCGCCCACCGTGCCGCCCACCTCTACGATCACCACCTCGGCGCCCGACTGCCGGCCGATGCCCCGGATGCGGTCCTTGATCTCGTTGGTGACGTGGGGGATGGGCTGGATGGTGCGCCCCAGGTAGTCGCCGCGCCGCTCGCGCGATATCACCGCCTGGTAGATCTGGCCGGTGGTCACCGAGGACGCCCGTGTCAGGTCCTGGTCCAGGAAGCGCTCGTAGTGGCCCAGGTCCAGGTCAGTCTCCGCCCCGTCCGCCGTAACGTACACCTCGCCGTGCTGGTAGGGCGACATGGTGCCGGGGTCGACGTTGAGGTAGGGGTCGAGCTTCTGGATTACGACGGGGATGCCGCGGGACTTCAGGAGCCTGCCGATGGCGGCGGTGGTGATGCCCTTGCCTACGGAGCTGACCACGCCGCCGGTAACGAATATGTACTTGGTCGTCATCTACCCCCTATCCGGGGGGCTTCCTCCTCCGCGTCCCTTGAGGACAGGCCCATAAGGAATCATACAGGACGCTCTTGGCGGGGTGTCAAGGCGCCGGTGTCGCGAAGGCGCAAGGGAAGACGTGGATTAGCAGAAGTTATCCACAATTCTCGTCCCCGCAGGCCGGTCACGGGCGCCCCGGCCCGGCGTCCCTTATACTGGAACCAGCACCACCATTTGGACCGGAGGACAGATGCCGACTGATCCAGAGATCTCCACCCTCGCCAACGGCACCCGCGTTGTCACCACCCCCTTGCCCCAGGCCCAGTCCGTCAGCGTCAGCGTCTTCGTGGGCGCCGGCTCCCGCGGCGAGAGCGAAGAGACCAAGGGCCTCGCCCACTTCCTGGAGCACATGATGTTCAAGGGCACCCCGCGGCGGCCCAACGCCATCGCCGTGGCCGAGGCCATCGAAGGCGCTGGCGGCGTCCTGAACGCTTACACGTCGAAAGAGCTCACCTGCTACTGGGACCACGTCCCCTTCGAGGCCCTGGACCCGGCCATGGACGTCCTCGCCGATATGCTCCACAACGCCCTCCTCGACCCCGCGGAGATCGACCGCGAGCGTTCCGTCGTCCAGCAGGAGATCAAGCGGTTGCGGGACCAGCCGGGCGCCTGGGCCGCCGAGCTCTTGGGCGCCGCCGTCTACGGCGATCACCCGATGGGCTGGAGCACCGCCGGCAGCGAAGATACCGTCGCCCGCCTCCAGCAGGCCGATTTCCGCCGCTGGGTGGAGGGCTGGTATACGCCGGCCAACGTGGTGGTCAGCGTCGCAGGCAAGACGGCCCACGATGAGGTCATGCGCTTGGCGGAGCGCTACTTCAGCGACGGCCGGCCGGGCGAACGCCCCGCCGTGGCCCCGGTGGACGGGCGCCTGCCCGCCCAGCGGGCCGTCTGCGAGGCGCGCCCCATAGCCCAGGCCAACATCGCCCTCGGCCTGCCTGCCCTCTGCCGCACCGACCCAGACCGCTACCCTTTGATGGTCCTCAACTCCCTTCTGGGCCGCGGCATGAGCTCCCGCCTCTTCAAGGAGGTGCGCGAGCGCCGGGGCCTGGCCTACTCCGTCGGCTCCTCTATCAGCCGCCACTCGGACACCGGCCTTTTGGGCATCTCCGCTGGCGTCTCGCCGGAGAACACCGGAGAGACGGTGCGGGTCATCCTGGCGGAGCTGGACAAGCTGACCCAGGAGCCCGTCCCTGCGGGCGAGCTGGCCAAGGCCGTTGACTACACGGTAGGCAGCTTCCGCCTGAGCCTGGAGTCGCCCATGGCGCTGGCCCAGCGGGCCGGCGAGAGCCTCCTCACGCAGGGTGAGATCGAGCCGGTGGAAGAGGTGGTGGCCAAGATTCGGGACGTCAGCGCGGACGACATCCTGCGCGTCGCCCAGAGGGTCCTCCGGCGCGAGCGCGCCGCCCTGGCCGTCGTCGGTCCGGACGTCCACGACGGCCCTCTGGCCGAACTTCTGGCCTAAGGGTCGCCCTCCGAATCGCCGCCGTCGCCGCCGTGCTCCGGCGTGGCGCTAGGCGAAGGGTGCGGCGTAGCCGTGGGCGTAGGCGTCAGCGACGGGGCCGGCGTTGGGGATAGCGTGGGCGAAGGGGCCGGCGCCGCGCTGGGCGCGGGAGAGGGGGACCCGGCCGGCGTTGGCGGGTCGTCCTCCGGGCAGTCGCCGCTGTTGTCATATGCATCCAGCTTGTTCTTGAGAGCCAGGGCTGTCTCGCGCTGGCTGGAAGTCAGCGAGTACGTCCCCGGGCCGGCGTAGCCCAGAGAGCGCAGGAGGGCGTCCGCCTGACCGATGACCGGCGCGATGCACGGGTTGGCGCCGTTGGCCACGTTCAGCTTCGCCGCCAGCAGGTGCCCGGCGAGGCAGCCAAGGGCGTCGGCCGGCTGGCTCTCGCCGCACTTCATGCTGTCGAACACGGCCTGCGCCTTGGCCCAGGTATCCACCACGTAGTCGCCAAGGCTTTGGGGCAGGAGGGAAGTCGTGTCCGTACTGTGGTTCTTCCAGTAGCCAGGCGACAGCGCCGGCTTCTCCCCGAACTCTCCGGTCCTTACCTCCAGCCCCACACCTAGGGTCTTGGCGAAGAACGTGCCGCTGCCGGGCGACGCCCGCGACACTAGTCCCAGGAAGTCGCCGATGGTGTTCTTGACGAAGATGCCCACCCAGCCGACCTTCGGTATCACCGCCACCACCTTGCCCTCCACCTGCTCGGCCGTTATCGGGTTGTCGGCGTGGTTGTTGTTGTCGCCCTTGGTCACGATCCAGGTGGTGGTCCCAGACCGGTATATCTCCGTGACCCGGTGCATGATGGTGATGCTCCCGTTCCGGAAGCGCACGATGTCCCCCACCTTGATCTCCTCGGGGGAGACATCCCGGGTGACCACGATGTCTCCGGCCTCCAGGGTTGGCTCCATGCTCACCCCGGAGATGAGGGAGGGCCGGATTCCCAGGAGCCCGCTGCTGAGCCAGAGGAACGACACGACGATCACGGCCACCCCGTAGGGCAGCGCCACCCATGGGCCCGCGGGCTCTTGCTGCTTCTCGGCGGCCTCCTCCGGCGCCATGAGGCCTCTGATGAGGAGCAAGGCGACTGCCGGCGTCAGGGTGCCGGTAAAGGCGGTGGTGCCCCATGGCACGTCAGGCAGCACCGGAGAGAACCAGCGGAAGCTCTCCAAGACCGCTCTGTAGGCGATGGAGGCCAGCGGCCCGCCGGAAAGCGCCAGGATGGAGCTCAGCAGGCTCTCGGAGACCGCCGGCAGGAACACGCTGCCCGAGGTCTGGAAGGCGCTCTCAGTGCCGCCAAGGGTCGTGAAACGGTGCGGCGGCACGGTCACCAAGGCTAGCCCCAGCGTTACCAGGGCCAGGGCCCCCAAACTGCTGCGGCGGGCGATGGCCGTCACCAGGCAGGCCCGGGCCAGCTCCAGGCCCACGATGCCCGAAAACACGTAGGAGGCGTTCTGTGCTAGCGCCCAGGCCGAGTGCCCGTATGGCGAACGACCCAGGCCCAGCATGACGCCCGTCAGCACCAGAACCGAGACGTGGAAGACGCCTGCCAGCGCCCCCAACGCGACGGTCCAGTTGAAGGTCCGGGCCCTCTCCGGCAGCCCCCTCGCCCAGACAGGCACCGCCAACGCCGTCACGGAGAGCCAGAGGGCGGGGCGCACGGCGGCGAACTCGGCAGCCGGCGTCAGATGGAGCCGCGGCAGGACCCAATAGGTGAGGGCGTAGACTGCCGACACCCAGAGGGCGAGGCCCGCCCACAGCCACGACAACGCCGTCCGCTGCGCCCGTCCTGCCCAGGCCCGCAGCGCCCGGCGCCACCTCGCCCAGCGGTCCTCCGCCGGCGCCGCCAGGGCGCCCAGGGCGCTCCTCTGGGCGCCGCGGCCGTGCACTGCCAGCAGGGGCGCCAGCACGAGGACGAGGACGATGGCCCCGGCCGCGGCCGCCAGCGCCAAGGCTATCCGTGCCGCCTGCCCTCTGGTCATAGCCGCTCTATGCTCCCGCACGCATCTCGCCTATGGGGCGCCGCCGCGCCGGGACGGGGGGCCGCCGACCCATCCGTCCCGGCTTGGCTGCGCTCCGTCATACAACCTACACCTACGGCTCCGAGTTCCCTGCCGCGTCGAAGCACTCCTCCGCCGTCGGGCTCTCGTTCCACTGGGCAGCGCAGGACAAGGCGTCAAACGTGTAGTCCGTTCGCTCCTTGGCCAGCTGCTCCACGTGGATGCGGAGACTATCCGCTGTCGTGTCGCCCGGGTCCAGCTGCAGGCCGATGCCGTCGACGAAGATCACCGTGAGCTGGTCGCACTCCA
>DAOUBD010000035.1:0-5671 GCA_034432935.1 Dehalococcoidia bacterium
AGCCTTCAGGCTGGGGTGGAGACGGAGTAGATAGCCCATGGCCGTAGCCACCCTGCGCCAGATCCGCCGGCGAATACGCAGCATCCAGAGCACGGCCAAGATCACCCGCGCCATGGAGCTGGTGGCGGCGTCCAAGATGCGCCGGGCCCAGATGAACGCCCTGGCGGGCCGCCCCTATGCCGAGAAGATGCGCTGGGTGCTGGCCGATTTGGCGGAGACGGTGCCCCTTATGGACCCCGAGGCCCGTCACCCCCTCTTGCGCCGCCACGAAGAGACCCGGGCCATCGAGATGCTCCTGATCACGCCGGACCGCGGCCTCTGCGGCGGGCTGCCCACCCTCCTGAACCGCCGGGCTGCGCAGTTCATCCTGGAGCGGGGCGCCCCCGTGAGGATAGTTGCCGTGGGGCGCAAAGGGCGAGATTTCATGCGCCGCACCGGCCAGGAGGTGGTGGCCGAGTTCATCGGCATCGGCGATAACCCTGGCTACGAGGACGTCCGGCCCATCGCCCGCGTCGCTATGGAGGACTTCATCGAGGCCCGGGCGGACGAGGTCTACCTCGTTTACGCCCACTTCGTCAACACCGTCGTCCAGCGCCCAGAGGTCTTCAAGCTGCTGCCGGTGGAGCCTCCGGCGGAGGCGGCCACTTGGCGCGTGGACTACATATACGAGCCCGACCGGGCCAGCGTGCTGGCGGAGCTTTTGCCCCGCTACGTCGAGCGACAGGTCTATGGGGCCATCCTGGAGGCCATCGCCAGCGAGCAATCGGCCCGCATGGTGGCCATGCGCAACGCCACGGAGAACGCCAACGAACTGATGCGGGACCTGACCCTGGCCTACAATAAGGCGCGGCAGGAGAGCATCACCGGCGAGCTCTTGGACATCACCGGCGGGGTGGAGGCCCTGAGGGGCTAATGAAGCAGATAGGACTTAGCGAGGTGAAGTATGGCTAAGGGCACCAAAGGCAAGGTCGTACAGGTCATCGGCACCGTCGTAGACGTGGAGTTTCCGCCGGATGAGATGCCGGAGATCTATGACGCCGTAGAGATACATATGGACGGCGGGAAGCCCCTCATCGCCGAGGTGCAGCAGCACCTAGGCAACAACTGGGTGCGCTGCCTGACCATGGACAGCACCGACGGACTGCGCCGCGGCGCCGAGGCTGTCGATACCGGCGAGCCCATTACGGTGCCGGTGGGGCGCCCCGCCCTCGGCCGTCTCTTCAACGTCCTGGGCGAGCCCCTGGACGGCCTCGGCGAGGTGAAGTCGGATGAGCGCTGGCCCATCCACCGTCCGGCCCCTACCTTCGAGGAGCGGGAGACGACGCCCCAGGTCCTCGAAACGGGGCTGAAGGTGCTGGATCTGGTCTCCCCATTCACCCGGGGCGGCAAGGTCGGCGCTTACGGCGGGGCCGGCGTGGGCAAGACCGTCATCATCCAGGAGCTGATTCGCAACATCGCCACGGAGCACGGCGGCTTCTCCGTCTTCGCCGGCGTCGGCGAGCGCTCCCGCGAGGGGAACGACCTCTGGCATGAGATGCGGGAGTCCGGCGTCATCGACAAGACGGTGCTGGTCTTCGGCCAGATGAATGAACCGCCGGGCGTGCGCGCCCGCATCGGCCTCACCGGCGTCACCATGGCTGAGTACTTCCGGGACGTAGAGGGGCAGGACGTGCTTCTCTTCATCGATAACGTTTACCGCTACATCCTGGCCAACATGGAGGTCTCGGCCCTTTTGGGGCGGATGCCCTCAGCGGTGGGCTACCAGCCTACCCTGGCGACGGACATGGGCGCCCTCGAAGAGCGGATCACCTCTACGAAGAGAGGCTCCATCACCTCCTTCCAGGCCATCTACGTGCCGGCCGATGACTACACGGACCCGGGCATCGTCACCACCTTCGGGCACCTGGACGCCGTCATCGCCCTGGAGCGCTCCATCGCTGAACAGGGCCTGTACCCGGCGGTAGACCCCCTGGCCTCCTTCTCGCGCATCCTCGACCCCCGCATCGTGGGGGAGGAGCACTACAACACGGCCCGCGGCGTGCAGGCCGTTCTCCAGCGCTACAAGGACCTGCAAGACATCATCGCCATCCTCGGTGTGGAAGAGCTGTCGGAGGAGGACAAGCAGATCGTGGCCCGGGCCCGGCGCATCCAGCGCTTCCTCTCGCAGCCCATGTTCGTGGCCGAGGTGTTCACCGGCAAGCCGGGGCGCTACGTCTCCATCAAGGACACGGTGCGCGGCTTCCGGGAGATCCTGGAGGGCAAGTGGGACCACCTGCCGGAGCAGGCGTTCCTCATGGTGGGCACCATCGAAGAGGCCGCAGAGCAGGCCGAACGCATGGCCAAGGAGGCGGCGTGATTTCGCCCCTGCGTGCCCGTTCCTCCGCCGCGGAAAGGATAGTGCGGCATGCCCCTTAGAGTCGATGTAGTCACCGCCGAGCGAGTGGTCTACTCCGATGAGGGCGTGGACGAGGTGGTCGCCCCGGGCGTGGCCGGCGAGCTGGCGATCCTGCCCAAGCACGCGCCCCTCCTCACCATGATCAAACCGGGGGTCATGCGGATCCTCAAGGGCGGCGAAGAGACCGAGATGGCCATCACGGGGGGTTTCCTGGAGGTGCGTCAGGATAGGGTAACCATCCTCGCCGATGCCGCGGAACGCGCCGAAGAGATAGACGTCGTGCGGGCAGAGGAGGCGCGGCGCCGTGCCGAGCGCATCCTGGAAGAGCGGGTGGCTGAGGAGGACCTGGCCCGCGCTGCAGCGGCGCTCCAGCGGGCGCTCCTCCGCCTGAAGGTTGCCGAGCGGCGGCGCCGCCGTGGCGGCGTGCGTCCCGGCCCGCCCGGCGTGTAGGCCGGCGCCCCGGCCCCCTTCCGCTGGCTGACCGGTTCCCGTACGATGATCACAGCATGACCCCGCTACCCATAGCTCGCTTGGGCTTGTCCTGAAAGCTGGTCTGGGAGAGATGACCCCCCGCAACCGGGAGGCTGTCCTCATCATAGAGGGCGGCCGCCCTCTTCATGGCGCCATCACCGTCAGCGGCTCCAAGAACGCTACAATGGGCGCTATGGCCGCCGCCTTGCTAGTGCCCGGGGAATCGATCCTGGAGAACGTGCCGGAGATCGAGGACGTGGAGCACATGGCCGAAGTCTTGCGCAGCCTGGGCGCCGGAGTGGAGTGGGCGGGCCAGCACCGGCTGAGGATCGATGCCAGCCGCATCTCCAGTTGGGCCGCCCCCAGCGACCTGGTGGGCAACCTGCGGGGGTCCTTCCTGGTCATGGGTGCGCTACTGGGCAGGTTGGGCCGGGCGGCCTGTTCGCCGCCAGGCGGCGACGTCATCGGCCAGCGGCCCATCGATGTGCACCTTTCCGGCTTCGCTGCCCTGGGCGCCACCGTCCGGAGGGAGGGTGACCAGTTCGTGGCCCATGCCGGACAGCTCGCCGGGAGCCTCATCTTCTGCGACTACCCCAGCGTCCTGGGGACCCAGAACCTGATGCTGGCTGCGGTCCGGGCCCGGGGCAAGACCACCATCGTGAACGCGGCGGCAGAGCCGGAGGTGCAAAGCCTGGCTCAGATGCTGCGGCAGATGGGGGCGACCATCCAGGGCGCGGGCACCCACACGGTGGTGGTGGAAGGCGGGGCCGAGCTGCGCCCCGTCACCTACCGCATTATCCCCGACCGGCTGGAGGCGGGCACCTACGCCATCGCCGCTGCCATCACCGGCGGCCAGGTGACGGTGCGCGGGGTGGACCTGGAGCACCTCGTATCCCTGGCCGCCAAGCTGCGCCAGATCGGTGTGCAGGTCCAGGAGGGCGACGGGGAGATGACCGTCACCGGCGTGGGGGAGATGAGGGCGACAACGATCCAGGCCCTGCCTTATCCCGGGCTGGCCACGGACCTCCAAGCGCCCATGGCTGTCCTCCTCACCCAGGCCAAGGGCGTCAGCTATGTGCACGAGCGCGTCTTCGACAACCGCCTGCTCTACGTCAGCGAACTTCGGAAGATGGGAGCGGAGGTAGTGACTACGGGCACCACCACTGCTATCATTAGCGGGCCTACGCCGTTGATGGGCGCGCGGGTCCGGGCGCTGGACGTGCGCGCCGGGGCAGCCCTGATCCTCGCGGGCCTCGTTGCCAAGGGCCGCACCGAGATCACCGACATCTACCACGTGGACAGAGGTTACGAACGGATCGACGAGCGCCTGCGCTCGTTGGGGGCGCAGATCGAGAGGGTGTAAAGCTTGTTCGGAAAGCGCATCGGGGTCGACCTAGGCACCGCCAACGTGCTGGTGTACGTCAAGGGCCGTGGCATCGTCATCAACGAGCCCTCGGTGGTGGCCATCGCCCAGCGCGACAACTCCATCGTGGCTGTCGGCGCTGAGGCCAGGGAGATGCTGGGCCGCACCCCGGGGGCCATCCAGGTCGTGCGCCCGATGCGGGAGGGCGTCATCGCCGACTACGTGACGACGGAGGCGATGCTGCGTTACTTCATCGGCCGCGTCATCGGCCGCTTTCCTATCATCAAACCGGAGGTCATGATCTGCGTGCCCGCCGGCGTCACGGGAGTGGAGCAACGGGCAGTGCAGGATGCCGCGGAGGCTGCCGGGGCGCGGCGCCCCGCCCACCTCATACCGGAGCCCCTGGCCGCCGCCATCGGCGCCCGCATACCGGTGGGGGTGCCCCAAGGCCACATGATCGTCGACATCGGCGGCGGGCGTACCGAGGCCGCTGTCATCTCCATGTACGGCATCGTGGTCACGGAGTCCGTGCGGGTGGCTGGTGATAGGCTCGATGACGCCATCGCTAACTACATCAAGCGGCGCCACAACCTCATCATCGGCGACCGCACGGCGGAGGAGCTGAAGATCGCTATCGGCAGCGCCTTGCCCCTGGAGGAGGAGCTGACCTACCAGGTGCGGGGCCGCGACCAGATAACGGGGCTGCCGCGCACGATAACGGTGACCTCCACCGATGTTACCCAAGGCATCGCCGATTCGCTGATGGCCATCGTGGGGGCGGTGCGCAGCGTGTTGGAGCGCACGCCGCCAGAGTTGGCCTCGGACATCGTGGACCGGGGCATCGTCCTCACTGGGGGCACGGCCCTGTTGCGCAACCTGGACCGGCTTATCACGCAGGAGATCGGCATCTCGTGCTACGTGGCGGACAACCCGCTGGAGTGTGTGGCCATGGGCGCGGGCATCGCCCTGGACCATCTGGACCTCATCAAGCGCTCTCAGCCGGCCGAGAGCGAGTGGATGGTGAGCTTCTAGCATCTTCTTCCTGCTTCCCGCTCGTCCTGAGCCCCGTCGAAGGGCGAGCGGAGGTTGTGTGCGAGCGGAGGTTGTGTGCGAGCGGAGGCTCATGCTTCGAGGGCCTCAGCATGTGCGGGGTGCCCGGGCGCAACATCCCTTCCCGCTCGTCCTGAGCCCCGCCGAAGGGCGAGCGGAGTATGCGGGCTGCCCATGCTTCGAGGGCCTCAGCATGTGCGGGGGTCTGCCGTCTCACGCCCCTTCCCGCTCGTCCTGAGCCCGTCGAAGGGCGAGCGGGGCTAGTCCGAAACCGGTGCCCGCGCCTTGAGGTAGTAGGTCATCCCCTGGAGGGCGAGGACGGGGTCGATGCGCTTGATCTGCACGTCCCGGGGCACGTGGGCCGCCACCGGCGCATAGTTGAGGATGGCGCG
>DAOUBD010000036.1:0-21260 GCA_034432935.1 Dehalococcoidia bacterium
GGGAAGGCCATGGTCACGCGGGAGTGACCGATGATAAGCCCCGTCTCGTCCCGCCAGCGAGACTCGAAGACGAACCAACGGCGGCCGCGGCGTTCGTACTTGTCGGTAAAGCGGCCATAACCTACAGGCTGGCGGTCCAGGCGCAGGGCGGCCAGGGTCTCGATCTCTTGCTTGGCGTGCAGGGTGCCGGGCGGCACCGGGGCAATGGCGTCGATGAAACGCAGGGCGGCGTTGCCCAGTATGGAGGGCGGCGCCACCGGCGGCCCCCAAGGCGAGCGGCTATGGTGCCACGGGTGGGCGTTCTCCACGGCTTCTAGGTGGCGGGCGATGCGCTCTCGCAGCGGGTACTTCCAGGGCCCAAAGAGCCGCCCCAGCTCGATGCTATCGTAGGACAGGTCCGCCATGGCAAGGGCAATGCTAACCTTTCCGCCTGGTAATGTCAACAAGCTTTTCCGGCATTTTCTGAAATGGCGACGATGCCGAGGCGGTTTCCGGGCGCTATAATCCCTTGCGTGAGCCCCGAAGCAGGCCAGCGCCTAGTCCTTATCGACGGTCATTCCATCATCCACCGCTCCTTTCACGCCATGAAGGAGTTGAAGGAGCCCTTGAAGGTGCGGGCCACGGGCGAGCTGGTAGGGGCGCCCTTTGGGTTCGCCAATACCTTCCTCTCGATGTTCGGGGAACTGAGGCCCACCCACGTCATCGTCTGCCTGGACAAAGGGGGCGTCACCTTCCGCCACGAGATCGCCGAAAGCTACAAGGCCACCCGCGTCCCTATGGTGGAGGAGGAGCGGGAGGAGTTCCGCCGCCAGATGGCCCGCTGCCGCCAGCTCATCGAGGCCTTCGGCATCCCCATCTATGAGCTGGAGGGTTTCGAGGCCGACGACCTCCTGGGCGCCCTCTCCAGACAGGCTGCGGAACAGGGAATAGACACCTTCTTGGTCAGCATGGACAGCGATATCGCCCAACTGGTGCGTCCTGGCGTGCACCTCTGGATGTACCGGCCCTACCAGCGGGACTCCGTCATCTACCTCACCCCCGAGGACGTCAAGGCCCGCTATGGGGTCCTGCCGGAGCAGATGCCTGACCTGAAGGCTCTCAAGGGCGACGTCTCCGATAACATCCCCGGCGTCCCCGGGGTCGGTGAAAAGACGGCCATCAAGCTCATAGAACAGTTCGGCTCTGTCGAAGCCCTGATAGAGCATCTCGACGAGATTCAGCCGCCGAGGCTCCAACAGGCGCTCCGGGATGGCGAGGAGCAGCTCCGCCAGAGCAAGCGGCTAGCCACCATCGACTGCGACGCGCCGGTGCAACTGGATCTCGGTGCCGCAGATTTCTACGCCCACTATCAGCCGGGCCGCGTCATAGACCTCTTCCGGGAGCTGGAGTTCCGGACCCTGATCCCTCGCCTGCCGGAGGCTCCTGGCCCGCGCCCTGCCCAGCCGCCGCCGGCTGCTATGGAGGCCCCGCGGCCTGAGCACCGCTTCTCGCTGGTGGTCTCAGAAGCTGCCTTGGAGGACCTGGCGTCACGGATTGCCGCCCGCGGGGCCTTCGTGCTCGATACGGAGACATCGGACCGGGACGCCATGAGCGCTCGGCTCGTGGGTGTCACCATCGGTCTCGGCGGCGGCGAGGCCTATTACATCCCCGTGGGCCATGCGCAGCGCCTCGGGGGCGATGGCCAGCTCCCCCTATCCCTTGTCCTGCAAAGGCTGGGGCCCCTCCTCGAAGACCCAGCCATCAGCATCGCGGGCCACAACCTGAAGCCAGACATCATCGTGTTGGCCAACAACGGAGTCTGGCCCCAGGGCATCGCCTTCGACACCATGATCGCCGCCTATCTTCTGGGCGAAGGCGGCGGCGCCGGCCGCCCGGAGGAAGGCGCGCTGGCGCTGCCCTGGCTGGCGTCCCGGCGGCTGGGCCTGGAGGTCCCTGATCGTTCTGACCTCTTGGGCGCTGCCGGTACGCGCAAGGTCAGCCGCCTCACCGTCGGCCAGTTGGAGCCGGCTGCGGTCTGTCCCGTCGCCTGTGCGGGCGTCGACGCGGCTGACCGCCTGCGGGCCGCTCTGGACCCCGATCTGGCCGCCCGCGGCATGCGCCACCTCTTCGATGAGATCGAGATGCCCCTGGTCTCGGTGCTGGCCCGGATGGAGATCAACGGCGTCGCCATCGATACCGGCGCCCTGAGGGAGATGGCGGAGTCGCTGGCGATGGAGATCAGGCGCGTGGAGGAAGACATCTACGCCTGCGTCGGCCACCAGTTCAACATCGGATCCCCGGCGCAGCTCAGCCATGTCCTCTTCGAGGAGTTGCGCTTGCCGAAGACCCGGCGCCTCAAGACTGGCGCCTACAGCACCGACGTGCAGTCGCTGGAGGGCCTGCGCGGGCTACACGAGATCATCGAGCACATCTATGCCTACCGGGAGTTGACGAAGCTAAAGTCGACGTATCTGGACACCCTCCCAGGGCTGGTGAACCCCCGTACCAATCGTATCCACACGGACTTCAACCAGACGGGCGCCGCCACAGGCCGGCTATCCTCCAGCAACCCTAACCTGCAGAACATTCCGGTGCGCACCAAGCTGGGAGAGCAGATCAGGCGCGCCTTCATCGCTCGCGACGTTGGCCCGGACCCCTGGCTGCTATCGGCAGACTACTCCCAGATCGAGCTGCGGATCATGGCTCACATCACGGGCGACCCCGGGTTGGTAGAGGCCTTCCGCCGGGGCGAAGACATTCACGCCGCCACGGCGGCCCAGGTGTTCGGGGTCGATATCAGCGGGGTGACGCCGGTGATGCGGCGCCGGGCCAAGGTGTTCAACTTCGGGGTCCTGTACGGTCTTAGCGAGTATGGCCTTTCGGTGCGGGAGAGGATCACCCGTGAGGAGGCTGCGGAGTTCATCCGCACCTATTTCGAGAAGTACCCCGGCATCAAACGCTACGTCGAGGAGACGGTCCAACGGGTGAGGGAGCTAGGGTATGCCGAGACCCTATTCGGCCGGCGCCGCTACATTCCAGAGATCAACTCCCCGAACTTCAACGTGCGCAGCGCTGCCGAGCGGGCCGCCATCAACATGCCGGTGCAGGGGACGGCCGCCGACATCATCAAGATCGCCATGAACCGCCTGGACGCCGAGATGCAGCGTCGCCGCCTGCGTAGCCTCATGACCCTCCAGGTCCACGACGAATTGATCTTCGAGTGCCCCGGCGATGAGCTGGAGGAGGTCCGCCGGCTCTGTCTGGACATCATGCCGAGATCCCTGGAGATGGAGGTCCCCCTCCAGATCGACATCAAGACCGGCAAGAACTGGGGTGAGATGGAGTACGGCGAGCCCTCGGGCGTCGAAGAGATGGTCTAGCCCGGCTGGCCTCCTGTTTGTGGTGGCCCCCAGCCTCGTCTCCTGTTATTGTGAACACAGGCAGGAGCAGACGGAGGGAGACGGCCAACGTGTGGGATGTCCTAATTACCATCGGCAATCTGGTGATCGTTCCGGCCCTTCTTCCCACAGTCCTCAGCCGCCGGGCCTACGTTCCTCGTCTGACCTCCGGCATGAGCGTCCTGGGCATCGGCACCGTTGTGGTCGGCCTCGTTGGTGCTGGCCTCGTCCTTAGCCCCATCGTAGTCGGGTGCATCGCTGTCCTCTGGGCGTTCATCTTCCTGCGCCGCGGCCGGGCACAAGCGGACTAGCGCCCGCCGGCGCAACGGACCGGTGGCTGGGCGCGTCTATTCCATTGCTGTGCCCCGCATCATCAGCGTATTGGCTTTGCTGACCTTGGCGCTCCAGGCCGCCGTTTTTCTTTCGTGCGCCACCAAGCCAGATCCCCGGGTGGAGGCCCTGAAGATCGAAGCGGGCGCCCATCGGCTGGCCACCGAGGGCCGCCACCAGGAGGCGATAGCGGAGTACTCCCGCGCTATCCAGGTTGCCCCGGACTTGCCCATCCTGTACCACGAGAGAGGTGTCTCCTACACGTGGACCGGCGACCTGGCCGCCGCCATCGCCGACTTCGACACCGCCCTCCGGCTGGACCCGCAGCGCCCTTCCACCCTATACGAACGTGGCGCCGCCTACTACCGCTTAGCCGACTTCGCTAAGGCGGAGGAAGACCTCCAGGCTGCCGTGGACATGACGTCCGATCCCGATGTGGTCATTCCCGCCATGCGCCTCCTGGACTCCATCCGCAGCGGTGACGCCGCTCTGAGCTCTGCCGGCCAGTAGGATCTCGGCCTCGTACCGGCGCGACCCGGCAGATACCCGGCTGTCTTCCCACAGACCGATGCGGCTATCATGCCTTTGGAGACACCCGATGCCCGAGCTTCCCGAAGTCGAGACTATCCGCCGCGACCTGCTGCCCCTGGTCTGCGGGCGTACCGTCGTGGAGGCCTGGGTCGCGCCCGATGCTCCTCGCCTGGTGCAGACCCCCTCGCGGGATGAGTTCTGCCGCGCCCTCGCCGGCCGGCGCATCGAAGACCTGAGGCGCCGCGGCAAACTCCTCCTCTTCGTATTGGACGGCGGCAACACGTGGGCCGTCCATCTGCGCATGACCGGGCAGTTGCTGCATCGTCCGGCGCCGTGCGAGGCGGAGCGCTACCTCCGGGCGGCCTTTCGGCTGGATGACGGCTTCTGGCTCTGCTTCGTGGACGTGCGCAAGTTTGGCGCCATGTGGCTGGTGCAGGGCATAGAGCCCGTCGCGGGCGGCCTCGGCCCCGAGCCTCTGGACCAGGGCTTCGCTCCCAGGGCCCTCCACCGGATTCTCCAGCGGCGGTCAGCGCCGGTAAAGGCCGTTCTCCTCGACCAGAGGGCTATCGCTGGGATCGGCAACATTTACGCCGATGAGGCCCTCTTCGCGGCCCGCATCCATCCCAAGCAGCCCGCCAACAGCCTCTCCCTGGCCCAGGCCCGGCGGCTGCACGCCGCCATCCGGCAGGTGTTGACCGAGGCGCTGGCCGACCGCGGTTCCAGCTTTCGGGACTACGTAGACGCCGCGGGCCGCGAAGGCGCACATCAGTTCAGGGTCTCGGTCTTCCGCCGTACCGGCCAGCCGTGCTACCGCTGCGGGAGCCCTGTGCAGCGGGTGAAGGTCGCTGGCCGCAGCACCCACTTCTGCCCCCGCTGCCAGCCGCTCCCGAAGGCGTCAGCCCGCAGCCCACTCCCGAGCCGAGGGCACGCCCGCGAGGCCCGAGGCTAGCGTCACTGCCCGCAATACTGCCCGCTCTACCGCCCGCGCCGCCAGCGCGCCTATCTGGAGGGCATCTGTCGCCGCCGCGTTGCGGCCTGTGGCGAGCGCAAAGATGGTGTCGCCGTCTACGGGCGTGTGCACGGGGCGGATGGTGCGCGCCAGCCCGGCTTGGGCCATCACGGACACGCGGTGCAGGTCTTCCTTCGTGAGGGCGGCGTCGGTGGCAACCACTCCGATGGTGCTGTTGCCCTCGCCGGTGAAGGGCGAAAGCGGCGGGGCCGAGCGCAACGTTTCCAAGGTGCTGGCGAATTCGCCTGGACTATCGCCCCGCGGTCCGGCTAGCACATCGCCGCTCTCCGGGTCCAGGACCTCCCCAAAGCAGTTGACGGCCACCAGGGCCGCGACGACGATGCCGGAGGCCGTCGTTTCCGCCGCAGTGCCGATGCCCCCCTTCAGGCAGCGGTCCGGGCCCAGGGCCTTGGCCACCGTTGCCCCGGTCCCGGCCCCAACGCTGCCCTCCTCCAAGGCCACTCCTGCCGCCGCCTGGCAGGCCGCGTACCCCTCGGCGGGCCCCGGCCGCACGCCGGACCGCCCGATGCCGAGATCGAAGAGTACTGCGGCCGGCACGATGGGGACCACGCCGGCGGAGGTCGGGAAGCCCGCGCCCCGTTCCTCCAGCCAGCGCATGACCCCGGCCGCCGCGTCGAGGCCATAGGCGCTGCCGCCGGTCAACAGCACGGCATGCACCCGTTCCACCAGGTTTCCAGGCCGCAGCAGGTCCGTCTCCCGGGTGCCGGGGGCTCCGCCCCGGACATCGGCGGAGGCGATGGCGCCCTCGGGGCAGAGCACCACGGTGCAACCCGTTGCCGCCTGGCGGTCGGTCCAATGCCCGGCCGTGAGGCCCGGAACAGCGGTGATGCCGTCAGGGGGTGTCCGCGCCATGCATCCGTCCTGGTCTTAGAAGCGTCTTTCTTGTTAGGATACGAATGAACCGTAGCTCGTCAGCCGATATGATAGTGGAACCTCTGGCATGTCCGAAACCGTAGGCCGATTGTCTGGCAGGGAGAGAAAGCCCGGGGCGCGCCGCCCCGGGTTGCCCTTCATCGGCAGGTTCATCACCCTGTGGTCAGAGAGCAGCCCTGCCAGGCGTGGCCTCATGGCCGGCGGCGCGGCTAGCTTCCTGGCCGGCGTCATCCTTCTGGCCGTGGGCATCATCGGCATGGGAGGCGGCGGGAGCGCTCCACCGAAAGGCCCGCCCGTGGTGGACCTCGGCATCGATTCCTCCTTCTTGCGGGCGACGCATGCCCCGGCCAACACCCCAGCGCCCACGGGGCCCACGCCTACCCCCGCGCCGCCGTTGGGCGATTCGCCCTATCAGATGATCATCGAGAAGATCGGCGTCCAGGCCCCTGTCGACACCTATGGCCTGGACGAGAACGCCGTCCCGGAGGTCCCGACGGGGGACGATGCTGCCCAGGTCGTCGCCTGGTACAACTTCTCGGCCAAGCCTGGCACCGGCAGCAACGCCGTCTTCGCCGGTCATGTGACCTGGTTCGGGCCAGCGGTCTTCTACAATCTGACCGCTTTGGCTCCCGGCGACATCGTCAAGCTGAGGAACGACCAGGGTACGGAGCTGACCTACACGGTTACCTCCGTGTTCTCGGTGGACCCCAACGACCCCGACTCCTTGAAGGTGATGCACGGCACGGACAAGGACGTCATCACTATCATCACCTGCGACGGCGCCTTCACCGATACGGACGACCCCGTCTTCGGCGGCGAGTACTCCAGCCGCTTGGTGGTGCGCGCCGAGCTGGCCAACGTAGCCGTCGCTGGCGCCGGGCAGCCGCCCTCCGCCGGCGGCTAATCCCTCCGTCCAGGTTTACGTCTGGCCCCCTGGCGCGTTACTACTGTAAGGACTGTTGGTAAACGCCTGGCCCCTACGGCGGCCAGGCACCTTTCCAGCTTCATCGCGAATGCAGACCAGCTTAAGGCGTATCTATCTGGCCCTGGGCCTCATGTGCGTCCTCACGGGCGCGGTTTTCGTCGGCATCGCGGCCTACGGGATCGCTCGCGGCGGCCCGGCGAGGCAGTGGGTCTACGTCCGGCCCTTGTCGCCGACGCCCGAGCCAGTGGTGGCAGGGGCCGCCGAGACTCCGGCGCCTCCACCCCTGGGAGAGCGGCCGTACCGTTTGGTCATCGAGAAGATCGGCGTGGACGCCCCGGTGGCCACCTTCGGGCTGGACGAAAACGCCGTGCCGGAGGTG
The DNA here is from genome assembly GCA_034432935.1 of Dehalococcoidia bacterium. GTDB lineage: Bacteria > Chloroflexota > Dehalococcoidia > SM23-28-2 > RBG-16-64-32 > DAOUAG01. Next base: position 7,446 of record DAOUBD010000036.1, read on the forward strand.
CCATACGAAGGCGGGGTCGTGGCCTGGTACGACTTCACGGCGCCCCCTGGCACGGGCGGCAACGCCGTCTTCGCCGGCCACTACACCTGGTATGGAGACGCTGTCTTCCGCCACCTCGACGAGCTCGCACCCGGCGACACCATCCTTCTCCGCGGCGAAAACGGCGTCCAGCTAACGTACGAGGTGGTTTCCAACGACTCTCTAGACCCGGCGGACCCGAATGCTCGCAGCGTTTACGCCCCGGCTGGGGCCGATGTCGTCACCCTCATCACCTGCGACGGCACTTTCACCCGGGACGGGCGTCCTATCACCGGCGGAGACTATGACAAACGGCGGGTGGTCCGGGCGCGCTTTGTGGGGGCTGTCCTGGCCGAGGCCCGGGACGCTGAGGAGGGCGGATAGCCGGCGACAGCGGCGGATTAACTGAACCTTAACCTTCCGCCGTAGCCCCAGGGGCGCCAACGCCGTGCCGAGGCGCCTATAATCTAGGTGAGAGGGGAGGTTTGGGGCTGTCTGTGCGATCACTTGGATTACGGCGGAGGCTGGTACAGGCCGCTGGGCTCGCCCTCTTTCTGGCCGGCCTCGTCCTTCTGGCCCTGGGCTCTTATTCGTACCTCGCCCCGCAGAACTCTATGCCGCGGCCCAAGGCGCCACTCGGGTACCGGCCGGACCCCGGCGGCATCTTCGACCGTCCCTTGCCCGCGGTGGCCGTCCTGGGCGCCACTGCGACTCCAGCGCCTGCTGCTGGGCCTTCAGCAAAGCAGCCGCCCCTGGGTGACGCCGCCTATCGCATGGTGATCGACCGCATCGGCGTGGACGCTGGCGTCTTTCCCTACGGGCTGGACGAGAACCGGGTGCCCCAGGTCCCTCTCAATCCCTGGGACGTGGCCTGGTACGACTTCTCGGCCCAGCCGGGCACCGGAGGCAACGCGGTCTTTGCTGGCCACGTCACCTGGAATGGGCGGGCCGTGTTCTTCGACCTCGACAAGCTGGCCTCCGGTGACATCGTGCGCCTGGTGTCCGGCAACGGCGCCGAGCTGGTCTATACGGTTACCTCCGTCTACCTCGTAGACCCCAATGACCGGGAGGCCCTGGCCGTGATGGGCCCAGCGGAGGGCGATCTCATCACCATCGTCACCTGCGGCGGCAGCTTCTTCCGCACAGGCGACCCCGTCTTTGGGGGCGACTACACCAACCGCCTCATCGTGCGCGGCGTCTTGACCTCGGTCAAGGCCGAGCCGACGGGCGGCGGCGCCAGCGGGTAGCCTGTTGCGCCGGTTACCAGTCGTAGTGTTCGCGCTGTAGGGCGACCGACATGCCCATGCCGGCGCCCATGCACAGGGTGACCAGCCCCCACTCGGCGTCCCGGCGGTTCATCTCGTAGGCGATGGTGCCCAGCAGACGCACGCCCGTGGCGCCCAGGGGATGGCCGATGGCGATGGCGCCTCCGTTGGGGTTTACCTTCTCCCAGTCCCAGTTGAGCTCGCGGCCGACGGCCAAGACCTGGCAGGCAAAGGCCTCATTGATCTCGATGACGTCGAAATCCTTGAGGCTCATGCCGGTGCGCTTCAGGAGCTTCTGGGTCGCGGGCGCGGGCCCAATCCCCATGATGGTCGGATCGACCCCCACGGTGGCGGCGTGCTTGATGGTGGCCAAGGGCTTGAGGCCCTTCCTTCGGGCCGTTTCCTTGTCCATAATCAGCGCCATAGTCGCTCCATCAGTGCGGGGGCAGGCGTTGCCCGCCGTCACCAGGCCGTCCGGACGGTACGACGGCTTGAGGCTGGCCAGCTTCTCCAGGCTGGTGTCCTCCCGGGGGTTCTGGTCGGTGTCTACCGTCACGCTGGAACCGTCGGAGTATTCGATGGTGATAGGCAGGATCTCGTTGGCGAACAGGCCCTCCTTCTGAGCGCGGATGGCCTTGCGGTGGCTCTCCAGGGCGAACTGATCGGCATCCTCTCGGGAGATGCCGCGTTCGCGGGCCAGCTTCTCGGCCGTGGCGCCCATGTCCATGATCCACGGCTCCGTCACCTGATACCACCGCTTGATCCACTTCGGGGTCTTGTCTCCAGGCCAGTTAGCGGGCAGCATCTCCCTTCCCATCACTTCCGCCGTTTGGATCTGGCTCAGATTCCTCTCGTCTCCTGGGGGTATCGGCTGCACCCGGTCCATCGTCTCCACGCCGCCCGCCAAGACGATGTCCGACATGCCCGCCATGACGGCGAAGGCCCCCTGCACGCCGGCCTGAAGGGAAGAGCCGCACTGCTTGTTCATGTCAGTGGCGGAGATGGTGAAGGGCAAGCCCGCCTCAAAGACATAGTGCCGCGAGCGGGTCAGCAGGCCGGCGATGCCCACGGAGCCGAAGAGGATCTCGTCCACCTCCTCGGGCGCAATCTTGTTGCGCTCCAGAATGGCTTTCAGCAAGGGCACCACCAACTCGACGTGGGTGACGTCGCGGAAGACGCCGCGCTGTCCCGCCTTGCCGAAGGGCGTGCGTATCATATCGATGAGGACGGCTTCCCGCATGATGACCTCCTTGTTCGTTGACGGGCCGCAGTTGCGCCAGGGCAAGCAGGCGCTAGGATAACACACGCCGCGCGGCCGGGGCCACTCGCTCCTCAGATTTCAGAGGCCCCGGTCTCCACGGATTCACCAGTTCTTGACCGTCCGGGCACCTCGGTTTACCGCAGTGTTCACCTACCTCACGGACAATAGGTAGTGACAGTCGGGGAAACAGGTAGGAAGACCAGGTGACGAGTCCAGAGAAAGACCAGACTCCCAGGGAGGGGGACCAGCCCTGTGACGGGCCGCAGGAAAAGGGGACCCTGGCTGCTGAGGTGGCCAAGGTGCTACAGATACGGCGCTGGCGGGCACAGCAGGGCCCCTTCCGGGGCTTTGACTCCCCGCCCGGCCGTTTCTAGCCGAGGATGGGGCCGTCGCCGAGCCCGCGGGTTGCCTCCTGCCCTACTCCAATGCCTGCCGCCGTTCATCTGCGATGGCGAAACGGTAACACCGGCCATGTTCGCCGTCGGCCCTTGACACCGTTAGCCTATCTGGTACTATAGCCTTGCCACCGATCCCCTGAAGGGACGGTGAGCCGGAAGCCTTAAGCCAAGCCATCCCGCTTGGACCCCGGTGGGCCGAGACGGTACATACGGATGCAGCAAGCTCCATCGTGCCCTTTCGGTCGCCCGGAAGGGCTTTTTGGTGTGCGGGCTGGGTTGCCTGGCCCTCAACTGGGCAGGAGGGAACATGCGATGACGAGGGCGATGCTCAAGAGCAAGATCCACCGGGCCACGGTGACGGGGGCCAACGTCGACTACGAAGGCTCCATCACCCTGGACCCGCTGCTCATGGAGGCCGCCGATATCCTTCCCTACGAGCAGGTGCACGTCCTGGACGTTAACAACGGCAGCCGCCTGGTCACCTACGCCATCGAGGGCCGCCGGGGCTCCGGCGACGTCATCATCAACGGCGCGGCGGCCCGTCTCGTGAGCCAGGGCGATCTCGTGATCATCATCACCTACCGGGACGTCCCTGAGGCCGAAGCCCGGCGCCACCGGCCAGCCCTTGTCTATGTCGACTCCCACAACCGCATCGTGCGCACCGCCAGTGAGGCCGCGGCCTGAAAAAGGGAGGTGGAACCGCGGTGGAGAAGAGAGTTTCCATAACTGACCTGAAGGCGATGAAGAAGCGCGGCGAGAAGATCGTCATGCTTACCGCCTACGACTACCCCTCGGCCCGGCTGGTGGAAGAGGCCGGCGTGCCCATCATCCTGGTTGGCGACAGCCTCGGCATGGTTGTCCTGGGCTACGACTCCACCATCCCGGTGACCATGGATGAGATGCTGCATCACGTGAAGGCGGTGGTGCGCGGGACGAGCAGGGCCCACGTCGTGGCCGACATGCCCTTCATGAGTTATCAGGCCAGCCCCCAGGAGGCCCTGCGCAACGCTGGCCGCATGCTGAAGGAGGGTGGCGCCCAGTCCGTCAAACTGGAGGGCGGCGCCCGCATCGCTGACACCGTGCGCCTACTGGTGGAATCAGGCATCCCCGTGATGGGCCACCTCGGGCTAACGCCCCAGTCCGTGAACCAGTTCGGCGGCTACAAGGTGCAGGGCAAGACGCCAGCCGCAGCGGTCAAGCTCCTGAACGATGCCTTGGCCCTCCAGGAGGCGGGGGCCTACGCCGTTGTCCTGGAGACGGTGCCCGTGCAGGTGGCCCGGGCCATTACCCGAAGGCTCTCCATACCCACCATCGGCATCGGGGCCGGCCCCGACTGCGATGGCCAGGTCCAGGTCTTCCACGACCTTCTGGGCCTCTTTACCGATTTTGTGCCGAAGCATGCGCGCCGTTACGCAGAGGCGGGCAGCAGCATCGTCCAGGCCGTGCGGGAGTATGCGGCCGACGTCCGGGAAGGCCGCTTCCCCACCGAGCGTGAGAGCTTCCTTGCCGATGAGTCGCTTTTCACGGAGGTCGTCCAGATGTCCTAGCGCCTCGCGGCGCAGCGAGACCAGACATCCTCTCCCCCCTCGCACCGTATCCTGCCGCCGGCAGGATACAGCACCCCTCGGCATCGCCCCGCTCCCCCTTCGCGGGGCGATGCGCTTTTCCCGCCGCCGCGCCGGTGGCCCATTAGGCCGGTATACTGTAGCCGGATCATGAGGGTCGTCACCACGGTAGCAGCCATGGAGGCCGAGCGGAACGCCATGACCGGCACCGTCGGCTTCGTGCCCACGATGGGCTACCTGCACGAGGGTCACCTATCGCTGGTGCGGCGGGCCCGCCAGGACTGCGACCACACCGTGGTGAGCATCTTCGTCAACCCCACCCAGTTCGGCCCCCAGGAAGACTTCGAGCGCTACCCCCGGGACACCCAGCGCGACCTCGGACTGCTGTCGGGGCTGGGCGTAGATGTAGTCTTCATGCCGACGGTGGAGGAGATGTATCCCCCTGGCTTTGAGGATTGGGTGGAGGTTCGCGGGCCCCTCACCGAACGCCTAGAGGGCGCCGCGCGGCCAGGCCACTTCCGGGGCGTGACCACCGTCGTCGCCCGCCTCTTTCGCATCGTCCGGCCGCACCGCGCCTACTTCGGCCAGAAGGACGCCCAGCAGCTCCGGGTAGTCCGGAGGATGGTGGAGGAGCTGGAGCTGCCGGTCCAGATAGTGGCCATGCCCACCGTTCGGGAGCCCGACGGTCTGGCCATGTCCAGCCGCAACGTCTACCTTTCGAAGGAGGAGCGCGAGAGGGCCTTGGTGCTTTCGAAGTCGCTGGCCCTGTCCCGGCGCATGGTGGTGGATGAGGGAGTGCGAGACGCCGAGGAGGTGCGGCGGGCCGTGCGCCAGATGGTCGCCCGAACTCCAGGCGTCGAACTGGAGTACGTCAGCGTGAGCGACGAGGCCACGTTCCTCGAGGCGGACGAGATCAATGGGCCGGTCCTGGTGCTGGTCGCTGCCCGGGTGGGCACGACGCGTCTGATCGATAACGTCGTGCTGGTCCCCAGGGGCGTTGCTGTCCCCGAGCACCTGCGGGAGCTGGTGACCTGATGCAGGCTTCCTTCCAGGCTTCCCTTTGCCCCGGGAAGCCCCTGGCGTGCTAAAATACCCCCGAAGCCTATGGGTGGACACTCACACTGGTCTCAGATTAAACGTCAGAAAGGCGCCTCCGACGCCAAACGCGGGGCGGCTTTCACCAAGCTCTCCCGTGAGATCACCGTAGCTGCCAGGGAGGGCGGCGGCGACCCCAGCATGAACCCCCGCCTCCGTCTAGCCATCGATAAGGCCCGGGAGAACAACATGCCCATGGACACCATCAAGCGGGCCATAGAGCGTGGCACCGGCGGCGGAGAAGGCGCCTCGGCCCTCCAGGAGATCACCTTCGAGGGCTACGGCCCTGGCGGCGTAGCGATCCTCATCCAGACCGTCACCGACAACCGCAACCGTACCGTATCCGAGCTGCGCACAACCCTTAGCCGCGGTGGCGGCAACCTGGGAGAGTCGGGGAGCGTCGCCTGGCAGTTCGAGAGCCGCGGGCTGATTACCATCGAGGCCAGCGCTGGTGAAGACCCCGAAGAGCTGGCCCTCGCGGCTATCGACGCTGGGGCGGAGGACGTGCGGGTGGAGGGGCAGTTCGTCGAGGTCTACACCGGGCCCACGGACCTGGACCGCGTGAGGAGGCAGCTCCAGGACGCCGGCCTCAAGATCGCCTCGGCTGAACTCTCCATGGTGCCCAAGAATACGCTCCCCCTGGACGAGAAGACTGCCATCCAAGCCCTGAAGCTCCTGGACCAGCTAGAGGACCTGGACGACGTGCAGAAGGTGTACTCCAACGGGGACTTCCCCGAATCTGTGCTCATGGCCTACGCGGCTGGTTAGTCTTCAGGCGGGACGCGCGTGGCTGCCCTTGGCGCCATCAAAGTCCTGGGTGTCGACCCTGGCCTCGGAGTAACCGGCTACGGCATCGTCGAGGCGGAAGGCCAGCGCTTCCGCTGCGTCGCCTCCGGGGTTGTCGCGCCGCCGCGATCGGCCTCGCGCCCCGAACGTCTGCATCTGATCCACGGCGCGCTGACGGGTATCGTGCGGGAGTGGCTGCCCGCTGAGGTGGCCATCGAGGACTTCATCACGGGCCACGTGAGGGCCGCTGTGGCCATCGGCGAGGCCCGGGCGATGGCGGTGCTGGTGGCTGCCCAGGCCGGCCTTCCCGTCTTCCTCTATAAACCAGGGGAGGTGAAGCAGTTTGTGACCTCCTACGGCCGCGGCTCCAAGGCCCAGGTGCAGGCGATGGTGCAGGCCCTCCTGGGGCTGGACAGGCCGCCGGCGCCCCCTGACGCGGCCGATGCCCTGGCAGTGGCCCTCTGCCACTGCCTGCGGCGGGTTCAGGCGCTGGCCGGCGCTGCTCCTGGGCCCGCCGGAAGGAGGAAGGCCGGAGCGTGATCGCCCGCCTGCACGGTACAGTCCTCGACCGGGGTCCCGACTGGCTGGTGGTGGATGTCGGCGGCGTAGGCTTCGTGGTCAACGTGCCTGCTGGCGTGGTCGCAGCTGCCAAGGCGGGAGCCGGGATCACCCTTCAGACCCACCTGGTGGTTAGGGAAGACGGCCTCACCCTCTACGGCTTCCTGGACCCCCATGAGCAGAGGCTCTTCCAGAGCCTGATCGCCGTCAACGGCGTCGGCCCCAAGGTGGCCCTGGCGCTTCTGTCGGCCCTCTCCGCCGACGAACTCTCCTTCGCCATCGCCTCCGGCAACGCCGCCGCTTTGGCTCGTGCCCAGGGCGTAGGACAGAAGCTGGCCAACCGCATCGTGCTGGAGCTGCGGGACAAGATGACGGCCGCGGCCCCTGTGTCCATCGGCGGCGTCGAGTCCGACGACGTCGTGGCGGCCCTGATGGCGCTGGGCTATTCCCAGGCTGAGGCCGTGGACGCCGTGGCCCGTAGCGAGTTCCCTGCAGGCGCCCCCATCGAAGAGAAGGTTCGCCTGGCCCTGGCGTACTTCGCTAAAGCCCGCCTCGGCGAGTAGCCTGGCTGGCGGCGGCTTCGTACAGGCGCTGGAGCCGTTGCGTCAGGGGTCCCGGCTGTCCCGTCCCGATGGCCCTCCCATCCACCGATATCAGGGGCATCACCCCCATCACAGCGCTGGTGAGGAACGCCTCGTCCGCTTCCAAGAGCTCGCGTGGCCTGAGGGACCTCTCGCTTGCGGCGATGCCCGTTTTCCGGGCAAGGTCCAGGACGACCCCACGGGTGATACCCGGCAGGGCGCCGTCGCTGACCGGGGGAGTGGCTAGGCCCCCGTTGCACAGGATGAAGACGTTCGCTGTGCTGGCCTCGGCCACCAGGCCCTGGGTGTTCAGGAGGATCGCCGTGCCGGCGCCTGCCGCCTGCGCCTGGTCACGCGACATAACGTTATCGAGGCAGTTGAGGGACTTGATGCGCGACAGCGGCGAGGTCTCGTTGCGGCGCACAGTGGCAGTGATGGCGGTCATGCCCTGCCGGTAGAGCTCCGGCGGGTAGTCGGTGGCGGGACGGGCCTGAAGCAAGAGGGAAGGGCGGCCGTTGAAGGCGCCGGCCGTCAAGGTGAGGCGCATGCGGGCGTCCTCCAAGCCGCAACGCTTCGCCAACTCGCGGATGACCTCCGCCAGCGCGGCCAGTTCTGGAGGCGGCGCTATGCCCAGGAGCGCTGCCCCTTCCCGGAGCCGGCGGACGTGCTCGTCCAGGCGGAAGACGGCGCCTCGCCGCGCCCGAAAGGTCTCGTACACCCCCCGCCCGAAGAGAACCGCGGCATCGTCCGCTGCCACGCGCGCTTCTTCAGGCGGGATGAACGCACCGTTGAGATAAACGACGGTCACGGCGCCCCTCTTTTCGCCAGTGCCGCCGCCATCCCGGCGCCCTTGTGCAGCGTCTCCTCGTACTCCAGGCCCGGGTCCGAATCGGCGACGATGCCGCCGCCCACGTGGAAGTAGGCGGCGCCTCCCTTCACCACCATCGTGCGGATGGCGATGTTCAGGTCCATGCTGCCATCGAATCGGATGTAGCCTATGGCCCCGGTATATACGCCCCTGGCCACCGGCTCCAGCTCGTCGATGATCTCCATAGCGCGGATCTTGGGCGCACCCGTAATGGAGCCCCCGGGAAACGCGGCCCGCAGTAGGTCCACCACGTCGCATTCATCCCTCAGGCGGGCCGTAACTACCGATGTGAGGTGATGAACCGTAGCGTAGCTCTCCAACTGACAGAGCCCCGCAAGGCGGACGCTGCCGATCTCCGCCACGCGGCCCAAGTCATTCCGCTCCAGGTCCACTATCATGACGTTCTCTGCCCGGTCCTTCTCGCTGCTCAGCAGCTCCTGCGCCAGCAAGTCGTCCTCTCTGGGGGAAACCCCTCGGGGCCTGGTGCCCTTGATGGGCCTCGTCTCGATGAGTCTCCGTGCTGGCTCGTAACGCAGGAATCGTTCCGGCGAGGACGAGAGCACGGCAAATTCCGGATAGCGCAGGAAGGCAGCGAAGGGCGCCGGCGAGAGGGCCCGCAGCCGCAGATACACATCGAAGGGGTCCTCGACACAGGGCGCCCGAAAGCGTTGCGAGAGATTGACCTGGTAGATATCCCCGGCCCCGATGTAGCGTAGCGCCCTCTCCACACTCCTCTCGTACGACTTCCGGTCGAAGTCCGCCTGTAGCCCGGCAAAGGCCCCGCCCAGGCCGTCATTGGCCATCACCGGGGGGCAGACAGGCCTTGGGTCAAAGGGCTCCAGCCGCTTGTAGAAGGCCATGATGCAGTCAGGCAGGCCGAGTTCGTCCGCGGCGGTGTCCGGAAGGCGTTCCAGGTGCCGGCGGAGGCCGTAACCAAGATAGCCCGCGGCGGCGCCTTCAGCGGATCCCCGGTGTTCGGCCAGCAGAGCCCGCAGGGTCTCGAAGGGGTCGCCCGCGAAACGTTCCGTGGCGCCCCGTACGCGCTCGACCTCCACCAGGCCGCCCCGCGATCGCAGGACCGTCACGGGCTCTGCGGCCCAGAAGGAGGTGGCGCCCAACTCCGGGTGCCACAGCGCGCTGTCGAGCCATAGACCGTAGGGCTCGGCACAGATGGAGCGCAGGCCCGGGATGCTGGGGCTCGCCATAAGTAGACCCATTATGTAACAGCGGCGCGTGGCGGCGCATCTAACCACCGATGGCCCAGCAGGAAGAGGTGCCCCGGGAGGTCTCCATGGATGGCTCGAGCGTTTCTGTTTCGCGCGAAGCAGGCTACCTTAGCGAGGAAGCCAGGTCCGACGTCGCGAACTTCTTGCGGCGGAGCGAGGATGGCGCAGCCCGGGCCGAGATGGCCGGCGACACTCTCAGGCTCCCGCCGCCCCCCAAGACCATTGAGGGCACCGGCCTCTCCATGTCCTTCCTCATCGAGCTGGTGCTGAAGATCATCCACTACACTGAGACCCCCACGGGAGAGTATATCGCCCGCATCCTCGGGCTGCCGGCCAACCTCACCGGCCATATCTTGGACTCCATGAAGAGCGATCGCCTGGTGGAGGTCATTAGCACGTCCTCCTACGATCTCACCACTGCCTACCGTTTCCGGCTCACCGATAAGGGGGAGGCCCGAGCCGAGCAAGCGCTGGAGCGCTGCCGCTACGCAGGGGCTGCGCCTGTGCCCATCTACCAGTACGAGAAGGTGATCTCTTCCCAGGTTCTGAACCGGTGGCGGCCGCCGCTGGAGACCATCCGGGAGGCGGCCCGGGCGCTGGTGCTGGATCCCGAGACGGCCGACTTCCTGGAACGAGCCCTGCACTCGGGGCGCTCAGCCATCGTCTACGGGCCCTCCGGCAACGGCAAGACCCATCTGCTGACGGAGTTCGTGAACCTTCTGCAGGGCGAGGTGCTGGTTCCGTACGCCATCTACGCCTACGGGCAGATCATCCGCCTGTACGATCCCCTGGTCCACAAGCGTGCCGACCGCTCGCCGGCCGGGGCGACGGACAACGGCGGCGCAGCGGGTAAGAACGGCGGCGCCCTCGACGACAGCGGCGATCGCCGCTGGGTCCGCATCCGGCGGCCGGGCATCATCGTAGGGGGCGAGTTCAGCGCCGAGTCCCTGGAGCTGGGCTACGATGCCGTGGCCCGCTTTTACCAGGCGCCCAAACACCTGAAGGCCCAGGGCGGCGTCCTCGTGGTCGACGACTTTGGCCGCCAAAAGGTGGCGCCCGCGGAGCTCCTCAACCGCTGGATCATGGCCCTGGAAAGGGGCCGAGATAACCTCCTGTTGCGCACCGGCGAGAGTATCGACGTCCCCTTCGCCATAACTCTCCTCTTCTCCACCAACCTGGACCCCCTGGAACTCGCGGATACGGCCTACATCCGCCGCATCCCATACAAGGCGTACGTGCCGCCCGTGTCGCCGGCGCAGTTCGCCGAGATCCTGCGTCGCGTCATTGCAGACGAGGGCGTGAAAGGCTCCGATGCTGACGTGCAGGCTGTGACAGACTATCTCTTCCAGTCTGCGCCAGAGTCCGTCAGCGGCTCGCTGGCCAGGGACCTCGTCTGGATCCTTATCGATAACTCCCGCCACGAGGGTCACGAGCCCGTCCTCACGGTGCCGGCCATCGATCTCGCCTACCGCCAGTTCACCGGCACCGCCGGACGGCGTCCTCCCAACGGGCGTCCCCCGCGGGAGGCCCAGGGCGGTTAGGGGCCTAGCCCCGGCTGCGCTCAGCCAGGCGGCGGTCCACCATCAGCAGCCCAGGGCCGCTCTCGCCCGCCATCTCCAGCATGCGGATAATCTCCGCTGGCGTGTTCTCTTCCTCTACCTGCTCGTTAACATACCATTGGAGCAGGGTCTGGGCGGCGTAGTCCTTCTCCGCGACAGCCAGGTCGTAGATCTTGTAGATGGCGGCGGTGACCTCCTGCTCGTGTTTCAGTACCTGCCGGAACACGTCCAACAAGGAGTTGAACCGGCCGCTGGGCTGCTCGATGGCCTTCAGCATGACGCTGCCCCCGCGCTCCGCCACGTAATCGATGAGCTTTGTGGCGTGCGCTAGCTCTTCTTCCCATTGCAAGCGCAGCCAACTGGCAGCGCCGGGCAGGTTCTGCTCCTGGCAGTAGGCGGACATCGCCAGGTACGTGTAGGCCGACGACAGCTCGACGTTGATCTGCTCGTTGAGGGCATCGGTGATCTTTTGAGACAAGCGGGGCATCTGCTCCTCCTTGGACCCTGGTCTGAAACTTCTGGCCGATCCACCAACATACCACGCTTTGCCGGCTGTTGCAGTGGGGAGGCAGGTCCGACCCTCTTGGCGACCTTGGTACAATGATTCCGTGAACGCCAGCGCCTCCCCTTTCCGGCTCTCCGCCGACTTCCAGCTCACCGGTGACCAGCCCCAGGCAGTGGAGAAGCTGGTCAGCGGTCTACAGGCCGGCTACAAGCACCAGACGCTCCTCGGCGTCACCGGCAGCGGCAAGACCTTCACCATGGCCAACGTCATAGCCCGCGCCGGCCGGCCAGCCCTGATCATTTCGCCCAACAAGACCCTGGCCGCGCAGCTCTACTCCGAGTTCCGGGAGTTCTTTCCAGAGAACGCGGTGGAGTACTTCGTTTCGTACTACGACTACTACCAGCCGGAGGCCTACATACCGCGCACCGACACGTACATCGCCAAGGACGCCGATATCAATGAGGAGATCGATAAGCTGCGGCACGCGGCCACCCGGGCCCTCTTCGAGCGCCGGGATGTCATCATTGTGGCCTCGGTTTCCTGCATTTACGGCCTGGGTGAGCCCTCCGAGTACTACAATTTCGTGCTTTCTTTCAGGAAAGGCGAGGCGGCCAACCGCGCCCGCATCCTCAGGCGCCTCGTCGACATGCAGTACGAGCGCAACGATCAGAACCTCGTCCGGGGCCGCTTCCGCTTGCGGGGGGACAGCCTGACCATCCTGCCGGCCTACGAGGAGCTGGCCGTCCGCATCGATTTCTTCGGGGACGAGGTGGAGCGCATCCTCCAGTTAGACCCCCTCACCGGCGAGGTGCTTTCCGAGCTGCAAGAGATCGATGTCTACCCCGCCAAACACTTCGTCACCTCCCAAGACAAGCTGGAAGCCGCCATCCAGGACATCGAGGCGGAGCTCGAGGAGAGGCACCGCTGGTTCCTGGAGCGCGGCAAGCTCATCGAGGCGCAGCGCATCCTGGAGCGCACCCGCTACGACATCGAGATGCTGCGGGAGCAGGGCTACTGCTCTGGCATCGAGAACTATGCCCGCCACCTAGCCCGCCGGCCGCCCGGCAGCACCCCTTGGACGCTGCTGGACTACTTCCCCGACGACTTCCTGATGTTCATCGACGAGTCGCACATGGCCGTACCCCAGATCCGCGGCATGTACCATGGCGATATCGCCCGCAAGCAGACGCTGGTGGACTTCGGCTTCCGCCTTCCTTCCGCCTTGGACAACCGGCCGCTGAACTTCCAGGAGTTCCTCTCCCACATCAACCAGGTGATCTACGTCTCGGCCACGCCGGGTCCCTGGGAATACGAGATGAGCGAGCAGGTAGTGGAGCAGGTGATCCGCCCAACCGGCCTCTTGGACCCGACGGTGGAGGTCCGGCCGACCAAGGGCCAGATCGACGACCTTCTGGGGGAGATCCGGGCCCGGGTGGAGCGCGGCGAACGCTGCCTTGTCACCACCCTCACCAAGAAGATGGCCGAGGACCTGGCCGACTACCTGGCCGAGATGGGGGTCAGGGTCCACTACCTCCACTCCGAGATACACACCATCGAACGCGTCGAGATCCTGCGGGACCTGCGCCTCGGTGTGTACGACGTGGTGGTCGGCATCAACCTTTTGCGCGAGGGGTTGGACCTTCCGGAGGTGAGCCTGGTGGCCATCCTGGACGCCGACAAGGAAGGGTACCTGCGCTCCGAATGGTCCCTCATCCAGACCATGGGGCGCGCCGCGCGCCACGTCAACGGCGCTGTCATCATGTATGCCGACACCGTGACCGGCTCCATGCGCCGCGCCATCGAGGAGACGGAGCGCCGCCGGCGCATCCAAGAGGAGTACAACAGACAGCACGGCATAGAACCAGAGGGCATTCGCAAGGCCATCCGCGATATCACCGAGAGGGTGAAACAGGTGGCCGAGGAGAAGGCGGAGTACCTGGTGGGGAGCGTCCCCAAGGAGGAGCTGGCCCGCCTCATCAAGGAGCTTGAAAAGCAGATGAAGGACGCCGCCCGCAACCTAGAGTTCGAGAAGGCGGCCCTCTTGCGGGACCGGGTGGTGGAGTTGCGGCGAGAGCTTATTGGCGATCAGGAGGGGTTGGAGATCATCGCCTCGATGCGTCAAGGCGGCGC
>DAOUBD010000037.1:0-29313 GCA_034432935.1 Dehalococcoidia bacterium
CGCCGAACCGGCGGCGGAACTCCCCGGCGTCTAGGCCCTCGTTCAACCGCAGCGCTAGGATGGCGGTGTCCGCCATCGCCTGGGCGCGGGTCTGAACCTCGGTCCAACACACCTGTCGCATCGCTCCCAGGAGGCCTGCGGTACTCTGCGCTGGGGCCACGCCGCCACGCACCGTCTCGTCCACCCTGCGCACATAGGCCCTGGGCGAATAGACGTTGGCGAAACGATAGTCCTCGTCCTCCGGGCTAGCGGCCCAGTGGGAGTGGGCGCCCGGGCCGAGCCCCAGCCACCAGCCGTTGCGCCAGTAGGCCAGGTTGTGCCGGCACTCGTGTCCCGGCCTCGCCCAGTTGGAGATCTCGTACTGCTGGTAGCCAGCCGCGGCCAGCCGGTCCAGAGACCATTCGTACATGGCAGCCTGCACGTCAGGATCTGGAGGGGGAGTATCACCATGGGCCACATCGTAGGCCAATCTCGTGCCATCCTCTACAGTCAGGGCGTAAAGGGAGAGGTGATCCGGGGCCAGGGCAATGGCCTCCTCGAGAGACACCCGCCAGCGCTCGAACGGCTGTTCCGGCAGCCCGTAGATGAGGTCTAGGTTGACGCTGCGAAAGCCTGCCTCCCGGGCGTCCCTGTAGGCCTGGCGGGCCTCGGCCGCGCTGTGAAGACGATCCAGCGACTCCAGTTCGTCATCGTGGAAGGACTGCACGCCCAGGGAGAGCCGGTTCACACCGGCCTCCACCAGGCCGCGCAGGTAGCCCCTATCGACCGTCCCCGGATTAGCCTCCAGCGAGACTTCCGCCCCAGGCACAACGCTAAATGAATCCTGGACGGCGCTCATTACCCGTTCCAGCTCCGTTAGGGGAAGGAGGCTGGGGGTGCCGCCGCCAAAGTAGACGGTCTCAACAGTCCAGTCGCGGCCGGCCGCGCCGCCCCACAGGCGCACCTCCGCCAGGAGCGCTTCCACAAAGGGGGCAACCAGCTCCTCCATCCCGGCGTAGGAGTTGAAGTCGCAGTATCTGCACTTGAGGGCGCAGAAAGGTACGTGGAGGTATAGCGACAGGCGCTTGGCAGGCTCCCTCACAGGGAGATCGTATCAGGTTATGGGCAGCCTGCGCAGGACCGCAGACGCCCTGTAGGCGTTTACTGAGGCGCCTCTAGAGGCACGGGCCGCCTGGGGACGAACCTCCGCCACAGGCGGGCCAGGTCGCCATCTTCCCATGCCACCAATATCTGGGCAGCTATGAAGATGGAGCTATAGGTGCCTGAAACGATCCCCAGCAGTAGCACCAGGAGCAGCACGTCGATAGAGCCTGCACCCATGAGGAGCAGGGCGATAACGGTGAGGAGCACGGTGAAGGACGTGTTGATGGAGCGCGCCACCGTCTCCGTCAAGCTGGCGTTCACCACTTCGTCGAAGGGCACGCCCCGGTAGTGCGATACGTTCTCCCGTATGCGGTCGAACACCACGATGGTGTCGTGCACGCTGAAGCCCACCACCGTCAGCAGGCCGGTGATGAACATGCTGTTGATCTCGGTGCCGAAGAGCTTCCCGAAGAGGGAGAAAGAGCCCAGGATGAACAGGGCATCATGCAAGGCCGCCACTACGGCCGCTATGCCAAAGCGGTAAGACTTGGGCACGTTCCGGAACGACCACGATATGTACAGCAGGATGGCGATGGCGGCCACGCCGACGGCCAATGTGGCCTGACGCCCGATCTCTTTGGAGACGATCTCTGAAACCTGGTTGAAGTTGGTGACCTTCAGGGCGCCCAGCTTCTCCAGGCCCGCCACCACCTGATCCCGCTCCGACGGCGGCGGCGGCCCGACCGGAGGACCCGCGGCACCCTGTAGAGCCGCCGTCCGGATGAGGAACTCGCCGTCTCCCGTCTTCTGCACCCGGGACTCCCCGTGGCCAACGTCCGCTAGCGCCTGCTTCACCTGGCTGGCCGTCACGCTGGTGTCCTCGTACTGGATGGTGAAGGTGGCCCCGCTGCTGAATTCGATCCCTGCCTTTAGGGAAGGTGAGATGAGGAGCGAGATGATCCCCGGCACCAGCACGGCGCCCGAAAGCAAGAAGTAGAAACCACGGCGCTTCACAAAGTCGAAGACGATGGCCCCGCCCGTGATCTTCTTGGCCGCCTGGCCGAAACGCAGGTCCGGAGCGAAGACCCAGAGGTTGCGGGCCACCGGCGTCCCCACCAGCAGCCGCAGGAGCGTTCGCGTCACCACGATGGCCGAGAACATGCTCACCAGGACGCCGATCCCCAGCGTTAGGGCGAAGCCCTTCACCAGCGTGGCGGCGAACTGGTCCCCAAACCACCAAAGGATGCCGCAGGTGATCAGCGTCGATATATTGCTGTCCCGGATGGAAGACCAGGCCCGGTCAAAGCCGTGTTCGATGGCCTGCGCCAAGGCTCGACCCGCCCGCAACTCCTCTTTCATCCGCTCGAAGACCAGGACGTTGGCGTCGACTGCCATGCCGACGGACAGGACGAACCCGGCGATGCCAGCCAGGGTTATGGTCACGGGAATCGTCTTGAAAAGGAGCATGACGGTGGAGATGTAGGTCACCAGGGCCAGGGAGGCCAGCAGACCCGGCAGACGGTAGTAGAGGATCATGAAGGCCATCACCGCCAGGATGCCGATCATT
The DNA here is from genome assembly GCA_034432935.1 of Dehalococcoidia bacterium. GTDB lineage: Bacteria > Chloroflexota > Dehalococcoidia > SM23-28-2 > RBG-16-64-32 > DAOUAG01. The sequence goes on from DAOUBD010000037.1 coordinate 2,651, forward strand.
CCAGCCTGCACGCTGCGCACCAGGGTTATGTCACCCAGGGTTGCCTCTACCTCCTTCTGGGCGATGGGCCGCAGCGGCACCGGCATGGCCCCGGAGTTCAACAGCTTCTCCAGCGTCTTCGCCTCGTCCAGGGTCAGCCCGCGGATGATGGTATTGCCCCCGGTTATGGCCTGCTGGACAGTGGGGGCTGCGATGAGGTCGCCGTCGAGAAAGATGCCCAAAGGCTTGCCTACCAGCCTGCTGGTGATCTGCTCGAAGAGGAGAGACCCTTCACTGGTGAAGTCGATGGTGACCACCGGTTGGGGCACCACGTCCGCCTTGGCGCCGTTGGGCTTGATGAAGGCGCCCGTGAGGCGCCGGGTCTGGCCGCTGCTGTCCTTGCCCAGGGCCGGGGTCCAGACGACCGTCCCCGTCTCGCCAGCGCTGCCCAAGCACTGCGCCTCCTTGGCGCCCGTATCGGTAGTGCCCTCAGTGACCCCCTGGGCCGACACGAAGAACTCGTTGCCGTCCGGCGTCAAACACTTGATCTGGCCTTGATCGTTGAGCACCGGCTCCTGGAACTCCAGCCGGGCGGGCTTGATGAGCTGGAGGGCCTTCTCAGGCGAGATGCCTGGAATCTGCACCGCCAGCCGGTTCTGCCCCTCCCTGGTCACCTCGCTCTCCGAGACGCCGAAGGCGTTCACCCGCCGCTCGATGATGTCCTTTACGCCGTCCAGCGCCTTGTCAGGGCTCACGTCCGAGGGGAGCGACGACAGGTCGGCCTCGGTCAAGACGTAGGCGCCGCCCTGAAGGTCGAGCCCCAAGCGCATCGCCTTGTGCTCCCAGAAGAACGTCCGGCGGGGCCAATCGACGAAGTCCGGCAGGTACTTCTTGGGCCAGCCGGGCCAGACGGCGACAAAGGCAAACAATGTGAAGATGGTTGTGGCGGCCATGATGGCCAGATTGAACCGGCTTCGCATCTAGGCTATCCTCTTGCTTCCTTCAACCACCCCGGTTTCCCGCGCTTCGGTCCCGCGGTCCGCCGTGGTCCTTCCTTCCCGGGCCTCGGCGAGCCGCTGGGCGATGGCCGATGCCACGGCCAAAACCTCGACGCCGCCCAGGTCCAGCACCAGTTCCGTAGGCCCTCTCTCTTCTGGCACGCGGATCTCTTTGATGGTGGCGATGAAGCCCGCCTGCGTCAGCACCCGGTCGCCGACCCGCAGGCTAGCCAGCTCCTCGCGTTGCTTCTTCTGGTGCTGTTGCACGGGCCGCAGGAACGCCAGATAAAAGAGGACCGCGATGGCAGCGGGGTAAGCCAACGCCAGGACCCATATGCCTCCCATGGTCTTTCCAGGTTACCGGATTCTCTCCTTAAGCGCACCGCCCACCTGCCGGCAGGGGTTCAACCATAGCAAACAAGCCGGGCTACGGTTCGTTACGGCTCGCCTCCGGCATCCTCGCTGGCTGGCGCCCTCGCAGCGAGCCGCCTTGCAAGAGCCAAGGCCTCCTCCCGGGTGCTGATCTCGCCGGCAGCCTGCGCTTCACGCACGGCCTCCAAGAGCTGCCCCACCAGCGGGCCTGGTGGGACCCCAAGGGCGGCCATTACCTCATCGCCCCTCAAGAGTTTGGGCGGCGATACCACATCTGCATCCCGGAACCTCTTCTCAAGGATGTAGCTGGTGAGGGCCACGTGACGGCGCCATCCGGCCTCGTTGAGCCTCGGCCCAACCGTGGCCAGGTGGTCTGCCAGGGAGAGGAACAGCGTCTCGATGCCAGCCTCACCGGTATCCCTGAAAAACCGGTAGATCGCCCTGCGAGTCGGCGGCCCTTGCTGCGCCATCTGCACGGGCCTGAGGTGGGCCGCCACCATGGCCCGCACCATCGCCACCTCACGGGCGGAGAAGCGCAGCCTGCGCAGAGCACCCGCCGCCACATCCGCCCCCACGTGCTGGTGTCCAAAAAAGCGCATCCTTCCGGTCTCATCGATGCTACGCGTGGCCGGCTTTCCGATGTCGTGCAGAAGCCCGCCGAGCTTGAGGAGAGCCGCCCGAGAGGTCCCGGGCACGACCTCTTCCCGGAAGTAGGCGCCCCCTTGATTCCACCAGGCCAACTCTGACCAAAGCCCACGCCACAATCTCTTGCCGGCTTTATCCTCCGGCTCTGCCTCTGAAAGCAAGACGTCGAGGAACTCCACAGTGGCCAGGCTATGGCCCAGCACATCCCAATAGTGCTCCTTCGGCTGCTCCGCGCCCCTCGCCGGCTCCAGCTCCGGCAGCAGACGGCCCAGGAGGCCTAGCCGGTCCAGCAGCCGCAGCCCCTGGCCCGATTGCGGCGCGGCCAGGACGTGTCTCAGCTCATCGCGCTGCCGCTCAGCCGCCGCCAGGGTCAGGAGCGGGGCGAGGCGGCGAACCATCTCTTCCGTCTGCGCCTCTATCCGGAAGCCCAACTGGGCCGCTATGCGCGGCCCCCGCAGGAGCCGCAGCGGGTCCTCTCGCATGGCCTCCTCGCTCACCGCCCGGACTACCCCTGCCTCCAGGTCGGCCAAGCCGCGGGCGGGATCGATGATCTGCGGCCGGCCCGAGGCCACCGCCTCTATGGGCGAGGCCATGGCATCGATGGTGTAGTCCCGGCCGCGTAGGTCCGCCTCGATATCACCGCGCAAGGGCTGGAGGTCGATGTACAGCCGTGTCTCGGCTAGTTGGACCCGCGCCAGGCGCCGCTCCTCATCGAGGGGAAACCAGTGGCCGCCAACCTGAGCCGCCAGCTCCTCCGCCAGGGCTAGAGGATCGCCTTGCACTGAGACGTCGATGTCCCGTACAGGGCGGCCCGTCAGGGCATCACGCATGAACCCTCCGGTGGCGTAGGCTTCGATCCCGCGAGACGCGAAGAAGGATGCCAGATCCACGACGACGGAGCGCACGTGTGGTTCCAGGTGGAGAGAACGAGACCCGGCCACTGGGCTCCCCCAGCAGGCAGCCGCGCTAGGAGCGGGCTTCCTCTGGTTCGATCTTGATCAGGGCATCCAGGCTGGGCAGGTGGTCGATGTACAGGATGCCGTTGATATGGTCGATCTCGTGCTCCAGGGCCTGGGCGAGAAGGTTGTCGCGGGCCTTGATGCGGACGGGTTTTCCTGAGGCGTCGAGCCCCTTGGCCACCACCACCTTGGAGCGGGTGAGCTCCGCCCTGTACCCCGGAACAGAGAGGCAGCCCTCCTCGACGCGCCGCTGGCCGGTGGCTTTGACGATCTCCGGGTTGATCAGAGCGAAGGGCTCCTCGTCCGGGAGGCCGATAACGATAACTCTGAGGGAGACGCCGATCTGCGGGGCTGCCAGACCCACGCCGTGGGCGGCGTACATGCTCTCGATCATATCCTGGATGAGGGCGCGGATGGAGGCGTCGATCTTGGGAACCCGCTTCGCCTTCTGGCGAAGCACCGGGTCTGGCAGGGTCACGATAGGTCTAACAGCCAAAGATAACCCCCTTCTAGGGCCACGTCGTAACTATTCTAGCGCATTGGACCTGCCCTGTCCCCTAGAGCATCGTCACCGGGTCCACGTCCACGGTCCATCCCCGGGGCAACGGCAGATCGCGCACCAGCCCCGCCGGATCTTCTCCCCTCAGCACGATGTTCCAGCGCCATCGGCCGCGCAGCCGCGATACGAAGGCGGGGGCCGGGCCCAGGATGTCGACGTTGGGCACGCCTCGCTCCTCCCGCAACCTGCGCAGCCGCTTGGCCATAGCCGCCGCCTGCCCTTGGGAGTAGGCGGCGCCGGTGTGGGCGTAGGTCAGGCGGACCAGGCGGCCAAAGGGCGGATAGCCCAACCTCTGACGGAAATCGGCTTCCGCCTCGTAGAGAGCGTTATAGTCGTGGGCTGCCGCCGCCCGGATAGCGAAGTGTTGGGGCGTATAGGTCTGAATGATGACCCGGCCGCCGCGCTCACCGCGCCCGGCCCGCCCAGCCACCTGCTCCAGGAGCTGGAAGGTGCGTTCGCCGGACCGCCAGTCCGGCAGGTGCAAGGCGATATCCGCCGAAATGACGCCGACGAGGGTCACCAGCGGTATGTCCAGGCCCTTGGCGATCATCTGCGTGCCGATGAGGATGTCCGCCTCGTGAGCCAGGAAACGGGCAAGGATGCCCTCGTGGGAGTAACGCCCCTTGGTCACGTCCCGGTCCCAGCGCAGGGTACGGGCCTCGGGGAAGGTGAGCTTCACCTCTTCCTCCACCCGTTCGGTCCCCAGGCCGACCATCCGTATCCTCTCTCCCCCGCACTCGGGGCAGCGCCGGGGCAGGGCCAACTGGCGCCGGCAGTAGTGACACACCAGGGCGGACTGCGGCTCGTGGTAGGTCAGGGATACGGCGCAAGAGCGGCAACGAGGCACATACCCGCAGTCCCGGCACTGCACGAAGGAGGCGGTGCCCCGGCGGTTCAAGAACAGGATCACCTGCTCCCCGGCCAAGAGGGCCTGCCGGATGCCCCTGGCCAGGGCCCGGCTGAAGATGCTGCGGTTGCCGGCCTTCAGCTCCTCTCGCAGGTCTACGACCTCCACCGCTGGCAGCGGCCCGGGCATGGCGGCGCCATCGCTCTTCAGCAAGCGCTGGGGCAGTTCCAGCAGGCGGTACTGGCCGGTCTGAGCCCGGAAATAGCTCTCGACATCAGGCGTGGCCGATCCCAGGACGAGGACTGCGCCGGTCAAACGGCAGAGCTCCTCAGCCGCCCGCCGCGCATGGTATCTGGGCGAAGTTTCCTGTTGCTTGTAGGTCCACTCGTGCTCCTCATCGATGATCACCAGCCCCAATTCGGGCTGCGGAGCGAAAAGCGCCCCCCGGGGGCCGATGACAACCCGGTAACGTCCAGCCCGGACTTCGTGCCACATATCGAAAAGCTCCCCGGGCGACAGTCCACTGTGCATGACGGCCACCTGGCCGGGGAACCGCTCAGCAAAGCGGCGGACGGTCTGGGGCGTCAGCGATATCTCCGGCACCAAGACGATGGCCCGCTTGCCCAGAGTGGCCGCCTTGTCCAAGGCCGCCAGATATACCTCCGTCTTCCCGCTGCCAGTGACCCCGTGCAGGAGAAAAACGGGTGGCGGCACTGCGTCGCCGGCGCACTCCAGCGCCCGGGCGATGGCCTCGCAAGCGGCGCTCTGATCGGGCGTCAGCTCCGGCGCCTGGCGCGACGGGTACACGCGGCCCGCCAACGGGTCCCGCACGACGGTGACCTGACGCACCTCGGCCAGGCCCTGCTGCTCCAGGTCCCGGAGCAAAGATGGGGTGAGACCCATCGCCCGGGCGCGAGAGAGGGGCAGGCCGCCCTCCGCCGCCAAGCCCTCCAGCAATACCGCCCGCCGCAAGGCCCGAGCCGTCCCTTCTCCCCTGAGCCGCGCCGCCCAGTCCTTGACCGTGTCCTCGGCGGCCAGCAGCCGAAGATACGGCACAACCTTGCGGGCAACCTGCGGGCGGGCCAGGCGGTATGTCCGCTGAAGGAACCCCCTCCGTAAGAGCGCCGTGACTGCGTTGGCCAGTCCGGGAAGCTTGAGGCTCCGCCGCAGCTCCTCCGCTTCTACCTCCCCGTGCTCCATGACATGGGTCAGCACCTCACGTTGGCGCTCGGTGAGGCCCATGGCCGGCAGCTCCTCACGGGAGGCCAACGGCCGGTAGACGACTAGGGGACGCTGTTTGAACCCGGCGGGGAGCATGAGCGAGACGCAATCGAAGAGGGGCGCCAGGTAGTGCTCACTGAGCCAGCGGGCCAGGGCTGCCCTCTCCGGGGTCAGCACCGGCTCCGGGTCGATCACCGCCTCGATCTCGCGCGCCCCCGGGAAGGCGGTGTCCTCCTTCACTTCCATCACTATGCCCTGAAGGGTGCGGGGGCCGAAAGGCACGTAGACGGCGTGGCCCGGCCGCACATCGAGCCCCTCGGGTATACGGTAGGTGAAGGTCTGGCGCAGCGGGGCAGCGGCGTTGACAGCCACCTCAGCGAAGGACATCGCAAGGGTAGAGTATAGGCGAACGGGTTGCGAGGCCGGCCGGGCTTCTGTCGCGCCCGGAAATGAGAAGGCCCCACGCTGGGTGGGGCCCGGTGCGTCTGTCCGCTATCGGTTAGCCGCCGGAGGGAGCCTCATCCTCGGGGCCGCCTGCCTCTGCTGCTGGCTCCCCGCCTTCTGAGGGCCCCGCATCGTCAGCGGCACCCTCCTGTGAACCGCTCTCCCCGCTCCCGGCCTCTTCCCCCGCGCTGGCCTCTGGCTCCACATCCGCAGAGGCCTCGGGCTCCTGGGCGATGGGCTCTTCCTCCGCATACTCCTCGGGCTCCAGCTCCGGTGCCGCCGTCAGCTCCTCGAAACGGGCGCGGGAGCCGGCCTTGATGCGGGCGGCCTTGCCCACCCTCTTGCGCAGGTAGTACAGGCGCGCGCGCCGTACGCGCCCTACCCGGGAGACCTCCACCTTCTCCACCAGGGGCGAGTGGAACGGAAAGATACGCTCCACCCCAACGCCGTGGCTCACCCGCCTGACGGTGAAGGCAGCGCCGGGTCCCCCGCGGCGCACACGGATGACGACCCCCTCGAACACCTGGATGCGCTCCCGGTTGCCCTCGATGACCTTGGCATGGACGCGCACAGTATCGCCGGGACGGAAGTCCGGGATGTTCGGGTTAGGCTTCAGATCTACGCAAGAATCAGCACCCATGGGACAACGCCAACTAGTCTACCTGGCCGCCCGCCTTAGGGCAACCTCTTTGTCCGCCGGAACGGACTGCGGGGGCCGGAGGCCGCCCCGCGCCGAGGCACCTTCAGACCTTGTTCCGCCAGCCACTGCCGCTCCTCGTCGCTGATATCGGCCCTGGCTAGGAGGTCAGGCCGGCGCTGAGCGGTGAGGAGCAGGTTGCGCCTGCGCCGCCATCTGTCCACTTCCCCATGGTGGCCCGAGAGGAGGACATCGGGCACCGGCCAACCCCGGAACTGAGGCGGGCGCGTGTAGTGGGGGGCTTCCAGCAACCCCTGGGCGAAGGACTCCTGTTCCGCCGACTCGGCGCAGCCCAGGGCGCCGGGCAGATGGCGGACGACCGCGTCGGTTACAACCATGGCGGCGATCTCCCCGCCGGAGAGCACGTAGTCACCGATGCTTATCTCGTCCGTTGCCAAGTGTTCGTGCACCCGGGCATCGAACCCCTCGTAGTGCCCGCAGAGCAGCACCAGGCGCTCCTCCCGCGCCAGTTCCACTGCCACGCTGTGGTCGAAGAGCCGGCCGATGGGGGTCAAGAGGATGATGGGGCCCCGCTCCGGGGCCATCTCCAGCACGGCCTCAGTCGCAGCGAATACGGGCTCGGGCTTCAGCACCATGCCTGGCCCGCCGCCGTAGGGATAATCGTCGCACACCTTGTGCCGGCCTTTGGCCCAGTCCCGGATGTTGTGCACATGGATGGAGACGATGCCAGCATCCACCGCCCGTTTGATGATGGACTCATCGAAGGGCCCGCGGAACATGCCCGGGAAGAGAGTCAGGATGTCGATTCGCATAGGCTCATGGTAACCGCCACAACGGCCAGCCGGCACCACCCCCGCTGTACCACTTCCTCCCAGATTCCCCCCGGGCCAGCCCTATGGGCTTGCCGTGCGGTGCTCTGAAGCCTCCCCCCGCAGGAGCTCGACGGCGTGGGGCAGGACCGGCAAGAGGGGCGTGAGGCTCTCTCGCACGCCCTTCGTGCTCCCCGGGAGGTTGATGATGAGGGTGCGGCCTCTGACGCCCGCCAGGCCGCGGCTGAGCATGGCCAGCGGGGTGGCCTTCCGCCCCTCGGCCCGCATCGCCTCGGCGATACCGGGCACCTCGTAGCCGATGACGGCCCCAGTGGCCTGGGGAGTGACATCCCGCGGGCCGAGCCCTGTGCCGCCGGTGGTCAGCACCAAATCCAGTCCGTCCTGGTCGGCCCAGCTGCGAAGGCGGGCAGCTATGACTTCCGCCTCGTCCGGGACGATCTCATAGCGCTCGACGACAGCGCCGATGCCCTCCAGCATCTCGCGGATGGCGGCGCCGGAGGTGTCCTCCCGCTGGCCGCGCGCGCCGAGGTCGGAGGTAGTTAGGATCCCGGCCCTTATTGGCATGACGTGTTCGAAACTTCTTGGAAAAATCCCCAGATAACCACTTGACAAACGGGGGCCAAATGGTACGATTTCCCATGTAGTGGGCGGAGATGGGGGAAGCGCCCACTCGCCGGGGTCTTCGGTTTAGTCCCCCTTGGTCAGGGGACGCACCGATTCTACCACTCCACCCCCAGGGTACAGAAGGGTGAGGCCGGCCGATGGCCTTCAGGGGCACTTACGAGCATACGCTAGACGATAGAGGGAGGGTGGCCATCCCGGCCAAGTACCGCGCTAGCTTTGCCCAGGGCGCCATCCTGACCATCGGCCCGGAGGGTTGCGTCGAGGTCTATACGCCCGAGGGGTTCGAGGAGATGTCCAAGGACATCGCGTCGGAGTCCCCCAAGACGCTGGCCGGCCGCCGTGCCCGCCGCCGCTTCGATGCTCAAGCTTTCGAAACCGAGCTGGACCGCCAGGGTCGCATACTCATTCCCGTCAGGTTCCGCCAGATGGCCCGCCTGAACGGCGCGGTGGTCATCATCGGGCGCAGGGAGTGCCTAGAGATCTGGGAGCCTTCCGCCTGGCAGCAGGAAGAACGGGCGAGCCTGCAAGAGGTTTCCCCCGCGGAACAGGGGCCAGGGGACTAAGGGTCAGGTGGTTGCAATCTCGTCCCCCAAGGAGACCCTCATCCACGCCCCCGTCCTGGTGGAGGAGGCCGTGCACTACCTGGCGGTCCAGCCCGGTGGTCGTTATGTCGACTGCACCGTCGGCGCCGGCGGGCACGCCCGGGCCATACTGGAGGCCGCCTCGCCAGGGGGGCTTCTCCTCGGCCTGGATGCCGACCCCAAGGCCCTGGCCATCGCTCAGGAGACCCTCGCCCCCTTCGCCGGCTCCGTACGCCTCGTGGAGGCCAACTTCAGAGCCCTCGACAAAATCTGCCGCGACCTCAACTTCGTCCCTGTCCACGGGGTGCTATTCGATCTCGGCGTCTCCTCCTTGCAACTGGCAGACGAGGAAAGGGGCTTCAGTTTTCAGGTGGAGGCGCCACTGGACATGCGCTTCTCCCCATCGCAGAGCGTGACTGCGGACGACATAGTGAACCGCTACCGCGAGGCCGAACTGGCGGGAATCATCTGGCGCTACGGGGAGGAGCCGGCCAGCAAGCGGATCGCTAAGGCCATAGTGCGCGCCCGGCCCATCACATCGACGCTCCACCTGGCCGCAGTGGTCGCCCGGGCAGTGGGCCCGGGCCGCCACCGCATCCATCCGGCGACCCGCACCTTCCAGGCCATCCGCATCGCCGTAAACGACGAGTTGGCCGCGCTGGAGGACGCCCTGGGGCAGGCCCGCGACATCCTGGGCACCGGCGGCCGGCTGGTGGTCATCTCCTTCCACTCTCTAGAAGACCGAATCGTCAAGCAGTTCATGCTACGGGAGTCCCGCGACTGTCTCTGTCCCCCAGAGGCGATGCGCTGCACCTGCGGGCACAAGGCCTCCCTGCGTTTGTTGACTCGGCGCGCCGTTAGGCCCACTCCGCAGGAGACCGCCGCCAACCCCAGGAGCCGCAGCGCCCGCCTTCGCGCGGCCGAGCGCATAAGGGAGGTGACCCCATGACCAGCGCACCGAGAAGCCGGGCCGCCGCCATCGGGGGGCTCTTGCAGAACACCAGCCTCCCCTCCATCATCACCGTCGCCGCTCTAGTCGTGGGCCTGGCCGCTCTGCTGCCCCTCGTCCTCTCCAGCGGCGCCACCACAACCGCCGGGAACGTCCAGATGCTGCAGCAGCAGAAGACAGAATGGCAGGCGCGGGTCCGGGAGCTGGAGCTGGAGGTGGCCGGCATGGGCAGCCTGGACCGCATCGAGCAGGAGGCGATCCGGCGCTGGAAGATGACCACCCCTGCCGAGGTGCACTACATCACCGTCGACGCCCCGCCGCCCGAAGCGCCGAAGCTGCCCAGCCGCTATCTGCCGCCGGAGACCCACGGACAGGAAGGCGGCGCCTCCTTCTGGGACGAGATCTTAGGCTGGCTTCCCCTGCCTTGAGATAACTGCGATGGCGAGGCGACGCGGCAACACAACCTGGCGGGTCTGGACGGTGGTAGCGGTCATCGCCGCCGCCACCGTGGTCCTAGTTGGGCGCCTGGCCCAGCTCCAGATCATCGACCATGGCCAGTACGCCTCCCAAGCCAAACAGATGCACCTCAACCAAGAGACGGTGACGGAGCGCCGCGGGGCCCTCCTGGACCGCAACGGCTACCCCCTGGCCGCAACCGAAGACACCTTCGACGTGATGGTCGAGCGCAAGGCCTGGAGGGACCCGGCAGCCGCCGAAGAGGCGGCCCGGGCCCTGGCTTCCATCACCGGGGGCCGGGCCCAGGATATGGTGTCGGTGGTCTCCTCTACCGACGTCTTCGAGGTGCCCGTCGCTCGGAACATCAATTACGCGCAGGCCGAGGCCGTGCGCAAGCTGGGTCTCGATGGCGTCCGCCTGGTCGAAAGCAGCCGCCGGGTCTACCCCGAGGGCAACCTCGCTGCCCAACTCATAGGCTTCGTGGGGCGCGATGGCGTAGGTCTAACGGGCCTTGAGCTGGACCTCGATAGCACCCTCGGCGGCTCAAAGGGAACCATCGTCTACGAGCGTGACGGTCTGGGCAACCAACTCGCTATCGGCAGCCGCCGGGAAGTGGAGCCTAGGCCGGGCGCCGATGTGGTCCTCACCATAGATCGCTACATCCAGCGCCTGGCGGAGAAGGAGCTGGACGCGGCCATCAAGGACCACAAGGCCAGCGGCGGCACCATCATCGTCGTCCAGCCCAAGACGGGCGAGATCCTGGCTATGGCCAGCCGGCCCACAGCCGACCTCCTGAAGCCGGACCTCAGCGACGAGTCCAAGGTGGCCCTCTTCCGCAACCGCGCCATAACAGACGCCTACGAACCAGGCTCAGTATTCAAGCTGATCACAGCAGCGGCAGCCCTCGATCTCGGGCTGGTTACGCCCGACACCCAGTGGTATGACTCCGGCGTGGTCAACGTCAGCGACTGGTCCATCTATAACTGGGACTACTCTGCCAACGGCCAGCAGACGGTCACTCAGATCCTGTCCAAGAGCCTGAACACCGGGGCCGCCTGGCTGGCCGGACTGGTGGGCCCTGAGCGGTTCTACGACTACGTAGACCGCTTCGGCTTCGGAAAGCCCACGGGCAGCGGCCTCTCCGGAGAGGCTAGCGGGCACATTCGATCGCCCCGGACGGAGCCGGAGCGCTGGCGGCCCGTGGACATGGCCACTAATAGTTTCGGGCAGGGCATCAGCGTCACGCCCCTGCAAATGGCGATGGCCGTCGCTGCCATAGCCAACGACGGCCTGCTGATGAAGCCCCAGATGGTGCGGGAGACGGTGTCGGGCGGGCGCCGGCAGAGCGTCCAGCCCGAGCCCGTGGGGCAGGCCATCTCCCCGGAGGCGGCCCGCACCCTGCGCCAGATGATGGGCGTTGTGGTAAAGGGTATCCCCACTGCATTCCTGGATATCCAGGGCTACGAGGTCGGAGGCAAGACGGGCACTGCCAACATCGCCACGGAGAGTGGCGGCTACAAAGATAACGCCTACATCTCCTCCTTCGCCGGGGTTGCCCCGCTGGACAACCCCCAGCTTGCCATCCTGGTGAAGATAGACGAGCCCAAGGACGTCCCCTGGGGCACCGTCGTGGCAGCCCCTGCCTTTGGCCGCATCGCCCAGGCGGCCCTGGCCTACATGAAGGTGCCGCCCACGGGGGACGCGGCGGTAGCCGAGGTGAGATGAGAGAAGTGCAAGCGGCGCTGACGAGGGAGGACATCTGGGAGGGGCTGGGGCCGGCCCTGGTGGCGGCGCGCGCGCCCCGCGAGGGCGCCTTCGCCCGCGCCATCATCGACTCGCGTACCGCCGGGCGCGGCGACCTCTTCTTCGCCCTCCGCGGCGAACGTCACGATGGCCACGATTTCGTTGGGGCGGCGCTGAGGGCTGGCGCCGCCGGCGCCGTCGTCGAGCGCCCCACGGAGGCCCCTGAGGACGCCTCCATCTTCCACGTCAGCAGCGTCCTGGAGGCGCTCCAGCGCCTAGCAGCCTACTGGCGCCGGCGCCACGACGTCCGCGTGACGGCGGTGACGGGCTCCGTGGGCAAGACCACCTGCAAGGAGCTCATAGCCGCGGTCCTCAGCCGCAGATATGCGGTCCTGAAAAGCGAGGGCAACCTGAACACTGAGATCGGGATCCCCCTGACGCTGCTGGGTTTGCGCCCAGAACACCAGCGCGCCGTACTGGAGTTCGGCATGTATGCGCGGGGCGATATCGCCCTTCTGGCCCGCATCGCCGTCCCTGCTGTGGGGGTCATCACGAACATAGGCCCTGTGCATCTGGAACGGCTCGGCTCCCTTGGCGCCATCGCCGCCGCCAAGGCCGAGCTGGTGGAGGCGTTGCCAGCCGATGGCCTCGCCGTCCTCAACGGCGATGACCCTCGGGTGGGGGCCCTGGCCCAACGCACGCGGGCCCGCGTGGTGCTGTACGGCCTGTCAACCCAGTGTGGCGTCAGGGCCACCGAGGTCGAGAGCCACGGGCTGGAGGGGATCTCCTTCCGCCTCCACTCGGCGGGCGGCTCAGTACAGGTCTCCTGCCCCCTCTTGGGGCGCCACCACGTGTACCCCGCCTTGGCCGCCGCAGCTGTCGCCTTGGAAGACGGCATGACCTTGGACGAGATAGCATCGGCCCTGGGCTCCGCCAGGCCAGACCTGCGCCTGCGGGTCCTACGGGGCCCCAACGGGTCGATAATCATAGACGATTCCTACAACGCCAGCCCGGCGGCCATGCTGGCGGCCCTGGACCTCCTTTCGGAGATGCCGGGCCGGCGGATCGCCCTTCTGGGCGAGATGCGGGAGCTGGGCGCCGCCGAGGAAGAGGGCCACCGCAGCGTGGGCCACAGGGCCGCCCAGACCTGCGACCTCCTGTTCGTGACCGGCGAACGGTGCAGGCCCCTGGCCGAAGCCGCAGAGACCGGCGGCCTAGAGGTGCGCTGGTTGGACCCGGCCGCAGCTGCGGATGTCCTGCGGCAGGAGCTGCGGCCCGGGGACTACCTGCTGGTCAAGGCATCCCGCGCCATGGGCCTAGAAGCCGTCGTGGACGCCCTGGTGGTGAGATGATCTATGCCCTTAGCTTGGGAGCGATCGCCTTGACGGCCACGGTGGTAGCAGGATATCCGGCGGTGGCGGTACTTCGCCGCCTCAAAGTGGGCAAGGAGATCAGCGAGTGGGGCCCGGAAAGCCACCGCTCGAAGGCGGGCACGCCCACCATGGGCGGCATCCTCATGGCCGGCGTCATCGCTGCCGTGACCGTCGCCGGCAACCTCATCGGCCGGTGGTCCATCGGCCTGCCGTTATTGGTGGCCGGCGCCCTGGCTCTACTGGGCTTTGTGGACGACCTCGGCTCCCTCCAGGGGCGGCCGCAGAGAGCCCTCAGCAAACGTGTCAAGTTCCTGGCCTTCGTGGCCATCGGCCTCGCCGCGGCCTACGGCCTGTACGGCCAACTAGACCTGAGGACGGTGAACATCCCTTGGGAAGGACGGCACGACCTGGCCGGGGCCTACATACCGGTGGCTGTAGCCGTCGTGGTGCTGACGGCCGGGGGGGTAGCTGTAACCGATGGGCTGGACGGCCTAGCGGCGGGCACGGCGGGCATCGCCTACGCTGCCTTCGGCGGCATCGCCCTATCCCAGGGCCAGGACTACCTGGGCGCGTTCTGCTTCACCGTAGCCGGCTCCTGCTTCGGCTTTCTCTGGCACAACTCCTACCCGGCCCGGGTCTTCATGGGAGACTCCGGGGCCCTGGCCCTGGGCGGAGGGCTGGCCGTTGTGGCCTTCATGACAGGCCAGTGGCTCCTCCTGCCCGTCATCGGCCTGGTCTTCGTGCTGGAAGGCCTGTCAGTCGGGCTTCAGGTCGCTTACTTCCGGCTGACGGGCGGCCGGCGGCTCTTCAAGATGGCGCCCCTGCACCACCACTTCGAGAAAGCCGGCTGGAGCGAGGTCCAGGTGGTACAGCGATTCTGGCTGATAGGCGCCCTGGGCGCGGCCCTGGGCGCCATCCTGGCGCTGGAGGTATGACCATGAGTCCCAGCCAACTCTCGCACCTCGACCTGGCCGGACGCCGGGTGACGGTAGTGGGCCTCGGCATCGAGGGGGTCGACCTCGTGCGCTACCTCGCCCGCCGGGGCGCCGAAGTTACCGTTTCCGACGCCAAACCCCCGGAGAAGCTGGCCGCCAGGATCGAGGAGATCGCTGGCCTGCCGGTGCGCCTGTCCCTGGGGGGCAACCGTCCGGACGATATCCTCGCTGCTGAGGCGGTCTTCCTCTCCCAGAGCGTCCCCCTGGACCTGCCGGCACTGCGCCGGGCCAAGGAGCGGGGTGTTCCCATCGGTTCCATGTTGGGGCTCTTTCTAGAGCTTTGCCCCGGCCCCATCGTTGGCATCACGGGGTCCAGCGGCAAGTCCACCACGACGGCCCTAGTGGGGCAGATGTTCGAGGCCGACGAGCGGCCCGTCTTCGTGGGGGGCAACATCGGCGTAGGCCTTCTGGATCACCTGCCGACGCTGCGGCCCTACACCTGGTCTGTCTTGGAGATAAGCCACACCCAACTCCAACTGGTGGAGCGCAGCCCCCACGTGGCCGCAGTCCTCAACATCACGCCGAACCACCTGGACCGGTTCTCCTGGGACGACTACCGGAGGCTCAAGAGTAGGCTGGTCGCCCATCAAAGGTCCCTCGACGTGGCCGTCCTCAACTACGACGACCCCGAATGCGCGGCGCTCCGCGCTGCCACCCCGGCGCGCGTCCTCTGGTTCAGCCTTGGGCCAAAGGTTCCGGGCGATGGGGTGTCAGTGAAGGAAGGCTGGGCAGTGCTGCGCATGGGACGCCTGCGAGAGAGGCTCTTCCCCCTCAGCGCCATCAAACTCCGGGGCCGGCACAACCAGGCCAACGCGGTGGCGGCAGCGGCCATCGCCGCCGCCTGCGGCGTCTCCCCGGAAGCCATCGCCTGCGCCGCGGAAGGCTTTCGCGGCGTTCCTCACCGGCTCCAGCTGGTGGCCGAGGCCGAGGGAGTCCGCTACTACAACGACAGCATCGCAACAACGCCCGAGCGCACCCTGGCCGGTCTCCGCTCCTTCAGCGAGCCAGTGGTGTTGCTGTTAGGAGGACGCGACAAACACTTGCCGCTAGAAATGCTAGCGCGGGAGGCGCTGGCCCGATGCCGCGCCATCGTCCTCTTCGGCGAGGCCGCCGGAAAGCTGGAGGCCGCCCTTACGGCGGCCGCGCCGCCCTCAGGCCGACGGCGGCCGCCCATCTCACGCGCTGACGGGCTCCCGGAGGCCGTGGCCATCGCCCGGAGCCACGCCCGTACGGGCGACGTCGTCCTCCTCTCGCCAGCCTGCACCAGCTTCGACGCCTACGACAACTTCGAACGCCGGGGCGAACACTTCGCGTCCCTCGTACATGACCTGGTGAAGGAGGTGCAGCCATCGCTCCCCTGAGCCAGGACGCGGACTACCGGCAGGCGGGAACCCTGCGGGCGGGGCCGCCCGACTACATGCTGCTCGCGGCGGCCGCCATCCTCGTAGTAACAGGGCTCCTTGCCGTCTACACCGCCAGCTTCGCCATCGGCTACCGGGAGTACGGGGACACCAACTATTTTGTGGCGCGCCAGGCGGTCTTCGCCCTTCTCGGCATCCTGGCCATGGCGTTCTTCATGCGCCTGGACTACTCGAAGCTGCGTGCCCTCAGTCTACCCGTGCTGATGGTCGCGCTGCTTGGGCTAGTGATAGTGCTAATCCCAGGGTTGGGGGTGGAGAGGAACGGGGCGTCCCGCTGGCTCGATATCGGCCCAGTATCTATACAGCCCAGCGAGTTTGCCAAGCTGGCAGTTATCATCTACATCTCCGCCTGGCTGGCCAGCCGCGGCCAGCAGATACACCGCTTCTCCCTGGGCTTCGTACCTTTCGTGCTGCTCCTGGGAGTCGTTGGCGGGCTGATCATCGCCGAGCCGGACATGGGCACGACGCTGATCATCCTGCTGACGGCCAGCACTCTCTTCTTCGTAGCCGGGGCGCCGATTACGCACCTCGGCCTCCTCATCGCAGTGGGCGGCTTCATCAGCTACCTCGTTATCAACCAGCGGGACTATCAACTGGATAGGCTGGTGAGCTTCATGGATCCGGAGTCGGACCCCCAGGGCGTCGGGTTCCAGATCCTTCAACTCCTCATCGCCCTGGGCAGCGGCGGGCCCGTGGGCCTGGGCTGGAGCGAAAGCCGGCAGAAGTTCTTCTACGTCCCCGGTTCGCACACTGACGGCATCTTCGCCATCTTGGGCGAGGAGCTGGGCTTCATCGGGCTCCTGGCCATCCTCGCCCTCTTCGCCTTCTTCGTCTACCGGGCCTTGCGCGTCACCATCCGGTCCCGCGACCGGTTCGCCATGCTGCTGGGCATCGGCATCGTGAGCTGGATCTCCTATCAGACGCTGATCAACATCGGCGGCATCACCCGCACCATTCCTCTCACGGGCGTGCCCCTGCCCTTCCTCAGTTACGGCGGGTCGTCCTTGATCATGGTGCTGGCGGCGGTGGGCGTCCTTCTCAGCATCTCCCGCTATACATCGGATGTCTCGTTCCTGGAACGGGAGCGGGCTGCGAACTCGAGCCCGGGCAGCGCGGCGCGCAGGCAGCGGCCCCGCCGCCGGGCGGCCTACGGGAGGTATGGGGCATGAGACTCGTCCTTTGCGGCGGAGGCACCGGCGGCCACGTCTACCCGGCCCTGGCCGTAGCCAGCGCGCTGCAACGGGAGCTGGGGCCAGGCCGGACGTTGGATGTACTCTACGTCGGGTCGTCCGGCGGCGCCGAGACCGGCATCGTCCAGCATGCCGGACTACCCATACGCACCATATCGGCGGCGCCCATCCGCGGCCGCCTGCCCTGGCAGATGGCCATCAACGCTGTGAGCATGTCGATGGGCGTGCGCCAGGCCAGAGCCATTTTGCGGGAGTTCATGCCCCAGGTCGTCCTCTCCACCGGGGGCTACGCCAGCTTCCCGGTGGCTGTAGCGGCCCGCAGCCGGGGCATTCCGGTGGCGCTCTACCTGCCGGACCTCTACCCCGGCTGGGCCGTGCGAGCCATCGCCAAGCTGGCCCGCAGGGTGAGCGTGACCGCCGTGGAGGCTTTGCGGCGGCTCCCGGCCAGCAAGACGGTCGTAACAGGCTACCCGGTGAGGGAGGAGTTTTGGAAAGCGGAACGGGGGGAGGGACGGCGGCGCCTGGGTCTGGACCCCGAAGAGAAGGTTCTCTTCGTAACGGGAGCCTCCCAGGGAGCCCACAGCATCAACCGGGCCATCGCTGCTGATCTGCCCGGCCTCCTAGAGCTTTGCGAAGTCGTCCACCTGTGCGGCCACGCCGACGAGCCGTGGCTGGCCGAGATACGGGATGGCCTGTCGCAGGACCTGCGGGGCCGCTACCACCTCTTCGCCTACCTGCACGAGGAGACCCCCTGGGCGATGGCCGCCGCCGACCTGGCCGTCTGCCGCGCCGGCGCCTCTGTGCTGGGGGAGCTGCCCGCCGCCGGCCTGCCAGCGATCCTCGTACCTTACCCCTACGCTGGCGGCCACCAGCGCATCAACGCCCGCTATCTTCAGGAACACGGCGCGGCCGTCGTTCTCGAGGATTCCGACCTGGCCCACATGCTGCCCCTGGTGGGCCACCTGTTGAACGACGAGGAGCGCTTGCGCTCCATGCGCGAGGCTGCCCGGCGGCTGGCCCGTCCCGACGCGGCCAGGCGCATCGCCCGCATGCTTCTGGAGCTAGCTGGAGACGCGCAGGCATGAGTGAGACCGCTGGAGCCTCCATCCCAGAGCGCGTCCACCTGGTGGGCGTCGGCGGCATCCACATGTCGGGGATCGCCAAGATCCTGAGGGCCCGGGGACACGTGGTCACGGGTTCCGATGTCACCCTAACGCCGCTGACCGAGCGCCTGGAAGCGATGGGCGTGACGGTCTACCAGGGTCACGCCGCCTCCCATGTCGACGACGCCCAGCTGGTGGTCTACACGTCGGCGGCCCATAGCGACAACCCGGAACTGGTGGAGGCCCGCAAGCGCGGCATCCCCACCATCAAGCGGGCCCAGATGGTGGCCCGGCTGATGGAGGGGAAGAAGGTCATCGCCGTTGCTGGCAGCCACGGCAAGACGACCACCTCCACCCTCATCGCCTTCATCCTGGTCCGCTGCGGCCTCGCTCCCACCTTCATGCTGGGGGGCGAGTCCATCGACCTGGGCACGAACGCCGCGCCAGGCGATGGCCCCCACTTCGTCGTCGAGGCCGACGAGTTCGATGCCGCCTTTCTGAACTACCGGCCCTACATCGCCCTGGTCACCAACCTGGAGCCAGACCACCTGGACTTCTACGGCTCCTTCGAGAAGCTGGCGGCCGCCTTCCGGCAGTTTCTCTCCCAAGTAGAAAACTCCGGTTACATCGTGGCCTGCCGGGATTCCCCTGCCCTGCAGGCCTGTCTGCCGGCGACGCCGGCCCCCCTTCCCCCGACCGTGGGAGACGACGTGATCCACCCCGTCCACGTCGTCTCCTACGGTCTGCATCCAGAGGCAGACTGGAATGTGGAAAACATACTGCCAAAGGGTATAGACAGGTCAACTTTTGTGGTAAAATTCCGTAAACAGGTCTGGGGGGTAGTGGAAACGGCTCTGCCTGGCGTCCACAACATCAGCAACTATCTCGGCGCGGTGGCCGTGAGCCACATCCTGGGGCTGCCCGGCGAGCAGGTGCGGGACGCCCTGCGGGACTTCCGCGGCGCCCGGCGGCGCTTCGAACTGGTGGGCCAGGCCAAGGGCGTGACCGTGATGGACGATTACGCCCACCATCCCACGGAGATCCGCTCCACCCTGGCGGCCGCGCGGCAGCGTTTCCCGGGACGCCGCCTGGTCTGCCTCTTCCAGCCCCATACTTACTCGCGCACTACCTATCTTCTGGAGGACTTCAAGACCTGCTTCGAGGGCTGCGACATCCTCCTTGTAGCCGAGACCTACCCGGCCCGGGAGGAGCCGTCGGCTGGCATGGACGCCCGGAATCTGGCGCGGCACATCCACATGCCTCCCGCCCGCTACTCCGGCACTGTGTCCGAGGCGGCCGAGGCCGCGGCAGCCATCCTTGAGCCGGGCGACGTGTTCTTCACCATCGGCGCCGGGGACGTCGACAAAGCGGGCCCTCTCGTCCTGCGGGCCCTGGAGGGGGCGCGATGAGCAGCCAGTTCGCCGCGGAACTTCGGCGCATCGGGCCTGTGCGCCTGGCCGAGCCCCTTTCCCGCCACATCACCTTCGGCGTGGGCGGCCCGGCCGACTTCTTCCTTACGGCCCGCAGCGAAGAACAGTTGCGTCTGGCCTACGCCACTGCCCGCAGGCACGGGGTGCCGGTATTCGTCTTCGGCGCCGGCTCCAACATCCTCGTGGGGGACGGCGGCATCCGCGGCCTGACCATCGAGAATCGCACGCGCCAGATCGAGGGGCCTTACCCCAACGGCGCTGGCTTCAGGATCCGCGCCTCCAGCGGCGTCAGCTTCGCCGCCCTGGCCCGGCGGCTCTCCGCAGCCGGCTTCTCCGGCATCGAGTGGGCCTGCGGGATCCCGGGCTCTCTGGGCGGCGCCGTCGTCTCCAACGCCGGGGCCTATGGCTCATCCCTGGCAGACGTCCTCAAGACCGTCCGCCTGAGCGACGCCGACGGCAATATCATCGAGGTCCCAGCGCAAGAGCTGGCCCTCTCCTATCGCAGCAGCGCCTTGGCTTCCGGCGACTTGGGCGACTGCGTAGTCCTCTCCGTCGACCTGCGCCTAGGCCGGGGCGACACAGCTACCCTTAAGGCCAGGCTGCGCGAGATGGACAAGCAACGGAAGGCTAGCCAGCCGCCGGGGCGCAACTGCGGCTCGGTGTTCAAGAACCCGCCGGATCATCCCGCCTGGTGGTACGTGGACCAGGCCGGGCTCCGGGGCTACCGCATCGGCGGGGCGCAATTTTCCGAGCTACACGCTAACTTCATCCTCAACCTCGGCAACGCTAGCGCCAGAGATATCCGCTCCCTCATCGAGCTTGCCCAGGCCCGGGTGAAGGAACGCTTCGGCATAGCCCTGGAGACCGAGGTCGTGATGGTGGGTGAGTTCGCATGACCAGCGCCCCTAAGGCCAAGCTGAGGGTAGGCATCCTCTTCGGCGGCCGCTCTGCCGAGCACGAGGTTTCCGTCGTTTCGGCCCAGGGCGTCATGGGAGCCATGGATCCGGCCCGCTTTCAGCCGGTCCCCATCGGCGTGACCCGCCAGGGCACCTGGCTCACCCCCGCCCAGACGCAACAAGCGCTGGCCCGGATCCGCTCCGAGCGTCTGCGCAGCCTGGAGGAGCCCCTGGGAGACGGCATCCTCTACCGGACCCAGGCCCTTACCGCCCTGCGCCGCATCGATGTGGCCTTCCCCCTCATCCACGGCATCAACGGCGAAGACGGCACCCTCCAGGGCTTCCTGGAGCTGGTTGGCATTCCCTACGTGGGGGCGGGAGTGGCTGCCAGCGCCATCGGCATGGACAAGGCCCTCCAGAAGAGCTTCTTCCGCCACCACGGCTTCCCCGTGGCCGATGACGTGCAGGTGCTGGTCTCCCAGTGGCGGCGAGACAGGGAGGCGGCCATGCGAGCAGCCGAGGCCACCATCGGCTACCCCTGCTTCGTCAAGCCCGCTAACGGCGGCTCCAGCATCGGCACTTCCCGCGCTGCCTCCCGCGAAGACCTGGAGGCCGCCCTGGATGAAGCCTTCCGATTCGACCGCAAGGCGCTGGTGGAGCGGGCCATCGCCGGCCGCGAGGTAGAAGTGGCCATTCTGGGCAACGACGATCCGGAGGCGTCACCCCTGGGCGAGATCACCTACCGCGGCGACTTTTACGACTATCGCGCCAAGTACGACGACCCCAGCACGCAACTGCACATCCCGGCCGATGTCCCGGACGGAATAGCCAACAGCATACGGGCCACGGCCATCGAGGCCTATAAGGCCATCGACTGCGCTGGCCTGGCGCGGATCGACTTCTTCCTCACGCCAGACGGGCGGTTCTACTTGAACGAGATCAACACCATCCCAGGTTTTACGCCTATGAGCATGTACCCAAAGCTATGGGAGCATGCCGGCCTCTCGTACCAAGACCTCATCACAAGGCTCATAGAGCTGGCGCTGGAGCGCCATGGGGAGAAACGCCATGTCGCCTGGTAGCCGCCGTCCAGCTTACGCCAGCTCCGCACGCCGCCCGCTCCGGGGCCACATCCTGATGGATGAGCGCTCCGAACGCCGTCTCCGGCGCATCCGCTGGCGGAGGGTCGGGGTCACCCTGCTCCTTCTCCTCTCGGTGGCTGGCCTCATCGCTCTCTACCGGTCGCCGGCGCTGCGGGTGCAGCACGTCCAGGTGACCGGCGCCAACGTCACCGGCGCCGGCCAGATCCGCGAGCTAGCGGCCCTGGAGGGCAAGAGCATGCTGCGCCCGGGCCTGGCCGCCGCCGAGCAGCGCATCCGCTACCTGCCCATGGTCGCCGACGTTCGGATCAGCCGGCGCTGGCCCCAGACGGTCCGCATCGCCGTGACGGAGCGGACGCCTTGGGGCTATTGGCAGTCAGGCGACAAGATGTACGCCATCGACGCCGAGGGCGTGGTGCTGGAGGGCGTGCAGCCCCCAGAGGGCGCTCCGGTGATCAAGGACGTCGGGCCGCCCGCACGCCTCGTCCCCGGCGACCACACCGACGGGGACGCCGTGCGGCTGGTGCGGGCCCTCACGGAGCAGATCCCCTCGCGGCTGGGCCTCAACGTCACCTCCATCGAATACTCCATCGATACCGGGGTCGTCCTGCAGGCCGACGCCGGGTACCGGGTGGTGATCGGCGATAGCCAGAACACAGACTACAAGCTGGCGGTGTGGCAGGCGGTAGAGGCCGAGCTGGGCCGGGAGGCGATGGCCGGGCACGTGCTGGACCTGCGTTTTGGAGACCGCCCTGCATTCCAGTGACCGGCAGGAGGTGATGATAGCTTGAGAGACAACATCGTGGCCGCCATAGACGTAGGCAGCAGCAAGATCTGCACCCTCGTGGCAGAGGTCACGCCCGAGGAAGACCTGCGCATCCTGGGCGTCGGCATTACCCCCTCCCAAGGGGTGCGCAAGGGCATGGTAGACAACATCCAGGAGGCCACGGAGGCCATCGCCTCATCCATCGAGCGCGCCGAACGCTCCAGCGGCAGCCGCATCCTGGCGGCCCACGTCAGCATCGGCGGCAACCACGCCCAGTCCATGAACAACCGTGGGATCGCCACGATTCCCGGAAAGCAGCGGCCCATCACCGCCGAGGACATCGAGCGCGCCCTCGAGGGCGCCCGCTCTCTCAGCCTGCCCACCAACCGCGAGATCCTGCACACCATCGCCCGCTCCTTTGTGGTCGACGGTCAGGATCACGTCAGCGACCCCGTGGGGATGTTCGGCCAGAGGCTGGACGTCGATACCCACATCATCACCGGATCGGTCACCGCCATTCAGAATTTGACCCAGTGCGTGGAGGGCGCTGGAGTACAGGTGGAAGACCTGGTTTACGCCCCCCTGGCAGCGGCGGAGGCGGTGCTGGAGGAGGAGGAGAAGCAGCAGGGCGTCGTTCTCGCCGATATCGGAGGGGGCACGACGGACGTGGCGGTCTTTGTAGATGGCACCGTCTTCCACACCTGCGTCCTGCCGGTAGGAGGTTATCACCTGACCCACGATCTGGTGGCCGGCCTGCGGGCCCCCTTCTCCCACGTCGAGGAGGTGAAGGTGAACTTCGGCTGCGCCCTGCCCAGCCAGGTGGACGCAGAGGAAACCGTGGAGGTGGAAGCCTTCGGCGGCCAGCGCACGAAGGAGGTGCCCAGGCGGCGCATCGCCGAGATCCTCCAGGCCCGGGTGGAGGAGATCCTGGAGATGATCTACATCGACGTCAAGCGGGCCGGATTCGACGAGATGATCGCCGCCGGCCTGGTCCTCAGCGGGGGCACGGCGAGTTTGCCCGCCATAGCTGACCTATCGGAGATGCTGCTGCACATGCCCGTGCGCATCGGCATCCCCAAGGGGATCCATGGGTTGGCGGACTCCCTGAACAGTCCCGCCTACGCCACCAGCGTCGGGCTCCTCCACTGGGCTGTCCAGCACAACGGACACAACGGCCACGGCCCGAAGGGTCCGGCCCGCCTGCCCGAGTTCCAACTGGGGGGCGCCTTCGAGGCCGCCTGGCGCTGGCTAAAGACGCTGATCCCGAAATGAGAACGGACTAACCGGAGTTGCAGGGGAAAGGAGCGAAGAACATGACGAAAGCAGAGTTGGACGGCTTGCCGCCCATTAAGGTGGTTGGCGTTGGCGGCGGCGGCTGCAACGCAGTCAACCGCATGGTGCAGGCCAAGATCGCCGGCGTCGAGTTCGTGGGAGTCAACACCGATGCCCAGGCCCTCATGCGCTGCGAGGCCCACACCCGCATCCGGATCGGCGACCGCATAACGCGGGGGCTGGGCGTTGGCGGCGACCCGGAGAAGGGGCGCGCTGCCGCCGAGGAGTCGCGGGAGGAGCTGAAGGATGCCCTCAAAGGCACGGACATGGTGTTCATAACGGCCGGCATGGGCGGGGGCACCGGCACCGGGGCCGCGCCCCTCGTGGCGCAGGTGGCCCGCGACATTGGGGCCCTCACCGTCGCCGTGGTGACCACGCCCTTCGCCTTCGAGGGCGCCAAGCGCCGGCGCCAGGCCGAAGAAGGCATCGCCCAGCTCAAGCAGGAGGTGGATACCCTCATCGTCATCCCCAACGACCGCCTGGTGGCCGTGTGCGACCAGAAGATGACGGTAGCGCAGTCGTTTCTCATGGCGGACGATGTGCTGCGGCAGGGCATCCAGGGCATCTCGGAGATCATCACCACCCCGGGCGACATCAACCTGGACTTCGCAGACGTGCGGCGGATAATGTCCGGAGCCGGCCAGGCGCTGATGGCCATCGGCAAGGCCAAGGGAGAGAACAGGGCCGTGGACGCGGCCCAGGCAGCCATCGCCAGCCCCCTCCTCGACGTGAACATCCACGGGGCCCGGGGCGTCCTCTTCAACGTGGCTTCCTCCGGCAGCCTCGGCCTGCACGAGCTCAACATGGCCGCCCAGGTGATAGCGGAGGTGGTCGACCCTGAGGCCGAGATCATCTTCGGCACCAGTACCGACCCCAGCCTGGAGGAAGAGGTCAAGATCACCCTCATCGCCGTGGGCTTCGCCTCCCAGCAGGGGTACGAGTCCTACGGCCGAGATGAGGAGTTCCGGCGCTTGCGGATGGAGGCCGCCGAGCACCGTGATGACACCGACCTGCCCACGTTTCTTCGCCGGCCCGTATCGGTCCGCTAACTGACGCCAGCAATCGCCGGGCGCTTCTCAACCTTCTGCCCGGCGCTGGGAGATCCAGCCAGGAGTCTAGAGAAAGGAGGGTCTATAGAGAGAAGATAGCATCCGACCGCTAGCACGACCGGCGCCGGAGGGCTGTTTGTCTACCCAGACATCCCCCCGGCGCGTTCTTGTGCCCCGGCCCAAACCAGAGGTCACGAAGCGTCGGCTCGCTTAGCGGCCCTGGCGCGCCCCGCTCCGCCAGAACGCCTGTGCCGCGCCGGCCTGCCAGCCGCCCGCTTCTTCCCCCGCGACACGAGGCGCGCGGACGCCCGCTGGGCGGGCGCGGACGGCGCTGCGGGCATTCTCCCTTGGGGGGTGACATCGACAGCAGGCGCCGACGGGGCGCGGGGCTTGGGGCTGTTGCCCACGGCGAAGTGCACCAGCCAGCCCAGGGCTCCCGCCAGCGCTGCGGGCCGCGCAAGCCAAGCGCTGGCCCGCGCCGTCACCGGCTGCCATCCATAGGCACCCAGTCCAAAGAGTAGCGCCCCTATCACCATGGCCATGATCCCGCCTATTACCGTCGTTTGCTCCATCGAAGCCCCTCCATCGTTGCGGCTATGACCGCAGTACAAAGACGCGCCAGCGGCGCCGGCGTTACACCGCGGATGTCCACCCCACATGGCACCTTTTGTGGATATCGTACTGCGACGCCTGTGGAGTCTTTGTTCACAACTTTCTACAAAATATTGTCGCAACACACTTGACAGGCACAACATGTAGTAGTAACGTTGGTTTTGTTCCAGGTCTCACCCGATAGCTCAATGGACCTCAGGAAGATGCAGACGCTTTGGGAGGCAAGTGAAGTCGGCGCCACAATGCCCCAACCTTTACGTTGGGGTCGTCGCACCGGCGTACCAACTCCACCCCCGCCTGAAGGCGGGGGCATCACCCCATGCCCCAATCTTCAGGTTGGGGTGGCGACAACCTCACAGCAGCATCGCCCGATGCCCCAACCTTTTGGTTGGGGTGGTCATACTGGCGTACCAACTCCACCCCCGCCTGAAGGCGGCGGCATCACCCCATGCCCCAACCTTCAGGTTGGGGTGGCGACAACCTCACAGCACCATCACCCAATGCCCCAACCTTTACGTTGGGGTGGTCGTACCTCCCACCCATCCCCATGAACTGTCCCTTCTGCGGCCACCCTGACTCCCGCGTGACGGACTCCCGCCCGGAACGCGATGGCATCCGGCGGCGCCGGGAGTGCCTCTCCTGCGGCCAGCGATTCACCACCGTGGAGCGCGTAGAGCTCACCGCCGTCTCCGTCCTCAAGAAGGATGGCCGCCGCGAGCCCTTCGACCGGGCCAAAATCATCGCCGGCGTGCGCAAGGCCTGCGAGAAACGCCCCATCCCTTCGGGCGCCATCGAGGCCCTGGCCGACGAGGTGGAGCAGCAAGTCTACGGCCTGAACAAGGCCGAGGTTCCGTCCACTTACATCGGCGAGCTGGTCATGGAGCGCCTCAAGACGCTGGACCACATCGCCTACATCCGGTTCGCCTCCGTCTACCGCGCCTTCGCCGATGTGCAAGACCTGGAGGAAGAGCTGGAGGCCCTCAAGGCCGGGTGGCAACGCCCGGACGTCCCGCCCGACCAGCTCGCCCTCTTGCCTGACGTCGCCCCGGCGCCCCCCAAGCCCCGCCTCCTGCGCCCTCGGCGCGCAAGGGCCAGCGATGGCGGCCCAGACCAGCGGCAACGAAAAGCGAGGTAACAGGCAGAACGGAAGGGAGGTAAGGCGATGAAGAAGTATCGCATTACGTTCAGGCCTGTGGAGCTTGACGGACGGCCCGAAAAGGTCGAGGAGGTCTACGCCGACACCTGGCGTGTGGACTCCGACGCCGTCGTCCTCGTCCGCCGCGAAGGGGACACCGAGATCACCGTCTTCGACGTCCCTAAGACCAACGTCAAACGCATCGTGGAGGTTTAGGTGGCGAGAGGCGGACACTACCCCCGCCTAAAGGCGGCGGCATCATGCGAACACCACCCCCGCCTAAAGGCGGCGGGATCATGCCCCAACCTTCAGGTTGGGGTGGCGACAACGCCACAGCAGCATCACCCCATGCCCCAACCTTCAGGTTGGGGTGGCAAAAGGCGGACACCTGAAGGC
>DAOUBD010000038.1:0-9096 GCA_034432935.1 Dehalococcoidia bacterium
CCTATCGGGCAGACGGAACTCCCTGGGGCTCCTGACGCCCACCAGTTGCCAGTGGTAAGCTCTAGGGCCGGACTGATGGTGTCCCAGGTCTGCCAAACTCCCTTGACCACCGCCTGGGTGTAATAGGGCTCGAACACCAGCCGCCCTTGCCAAGAGGTGTTCGAGTCCGTGAGGTCGTAGTCTATGTCCAGTTGGAGGCTGGCCGCTAGGATGCTGCTGGCCGAGGACGCAGGGTCCTGGTAGGTGCTGTACCGGAGAGCCGTAATCTGGTCCAGTCTTACCCCGGCATAGGCATTGGTCAGAAGCAGCATCCGTCCTGTGGCATCAACGGTGAAGTGGGCGCTGCCGGTCCCCAATGGCGGGCTAGCGGGCCCCGAGACTAGGTCGCCCGTGCCGTTGGGTTGCTCCTGGAAGAAGGCCCAACCCACCATGTTGGCCGGGGTTACTATGTTCGTGAGCCCGGCCGTGGAACCGGGGGATGGTCCAAGAACAAGGGCCGCAAAGGCCAATATCACGATGACAAAAGCGCGCAAGACGCCCGCCGGCAGATGACGCATCTTGCCGCACCCCCTTTCGCTGTGGCTTTCATTATCGTCAAGCGAGGAGAAAAGTCAACCCCTGGGGGCAGGAATTTCAGAAAAATAGCTCTGCCTGGCGCACCGTCCGCTTACAAAATCGCTGTATACCATCCCCGTGAGCCCACGAGCTCGGCCGCTTCAGCGACCTGTTCATGCCCGCTGAAGAATCGCACGAAGTGCGGTCGCTGGTGCCGCTCCTAAGCGAGCCGACCCCCGTGTCTAGGAGATCGACGCGCTGGCCAAGGCTGCGAGCCGGGCGGCCCAAGCCTCGGACTGACCGTCCACGTTGCGCCCGGCTTGCGGACGTCTCCGCGTACCGGCAGCGAGCGGAGACGGTCATGGGCTCACCTGCCGGCGTCAAACCGAGCGGACTCAGTCCCCGATGATCTCATTGAGTCCCTCGACCACCTGCGCCATCACCTCTGGCGAGGCCCTTCCGAGCTTCCTGCCGATGCGCTCGACAGACAGGGTGCGGACCTGGCTGATCTTCACCCAGGAGCGCTTTGGAAGCCCCGGCGCGGACAGCTCCAGGGTGAGGGGAAAGCTCGCGCGCTGGGGCTGGCTGGTGATGGCCATGGCGATGACGGTGCCGGAGCGCTCGTTGAAGACGTCGTGGCTCAGGACGAGGACGGGGCGGCGCCCCGCCTGCTCCCGGCCGCGAGCGGGGTCCAGGTTCGCCAAGCGGATCTCCCCCCTCAGTATTCGGGCCACGAAGCGAGATCCTCGGAGAGGCCCTCATCGGCCAGCGCCTGCTCGAACGCCGGATCCAATTTGGCGCACTCGCGTGCCAGGCGGCCCCGCTCGAGCCGCTGGATCTTCTCTTGGACGGCGACCTCGATGGCCTGGCTGCGGTTCGGGAAATCCCCCTCGCGCACCAGCCGGTCGAGCCGCGCCAGCGCCTCCCGGTCCAGGGAAATCGCCACCTTCGAACGAGCCATCGCAAGCCTTTTGGTATGACCATACTTCATACCAGACCGTCTCGTCAACCGCGACGGCCGCTCTGAGGCCAGCTGGGCGAGCGGACAGCTTATGAGACCCGGTATGACCGCCCATGATGAGGCCCCTTGCGCAAGCAGCTTCCAGATACGAAATGGAGGCCGGACATAGGCGGTAGGACCCGCTAGGAGGAGCCCTTGCGGCCTTTCAAGATGGAGATCGCGGGCTCGAATCCCGCCGGGGCACCAAACCACCTGCGGCGCACTTGGGCGACACACCCCCTCGGCGGGCCTCCTCGCGCCGCTTCGACGCGTCCCCTGCTATAATCCCCCTAGCCTACAGGAGGGATGCTATGGCCGACTTCCAAGACATCTTGTTCGAACGCCACCATCGGGTGCCGGGCGCCGCCTGGATCACCATCAACCGGCCAGACGTCATGAATGCCTTCACTGGACGGACGCTGACGGAGATGCGAGAGGCGGTGGAGGTGGCCTCTGCGGACCCCGATGTGGGCGTCATCGTTATCACCGGCGCCGGCGATCGCGCCTTCTGCGCCGGAGGCGACGTGCGTTGGCTTCAGGAGGTGCAACGGGAAGGAGCCGACGCGGCGGCGCCCGTCGACCCCCACGCCGGCATCGAAGACTGTCTCAAGCCCGTTATCGCCCGCGTCAACGGCTACTGCATTGGCGGCGGCAACCACCTGGCCTACTTCGCCGACTTCACCATCGCCTCAGAGAGGGCCGTCTTCGCCCAGGTGGGGCCGCGCGTTGGCAGCCCCGCCGCAGGGCACTACGTCTCCTACCTGACATATGTGGTAGGGGCCAAGAAGGCGAAGGAGATATGGATGCTCTGCCGCCGCTACTCGGCCCAGGAGGCCCTGGAGATGGGCCTCGTAAATGCGGTGGTGCCCCACGAGAAACTGGACGAAGAGGTGGACCGCTGGTGCCGGGAGCTCATGGCCAAGAGCCCCAGCTGCCTGAAGATTCTCAAGGCCTCCTTCCGGGAGGTCTATCGTCCGCTGAGGGAGGCCCGCCGCAACTGGGTGGCCGAAATCGCTCCGGACTTCTTCAAGAGCGGCGAGGCCGATGAAGGCAAGAAGGCGTTTCTCGAGCGGCGGGAGCCGGACTTCTCCCGTTTCCCGCGGTAGGGGACGCCCTGGGCTACACCGGCGCAGGCGCCCCCGTTGGAGCAGGGGCATGCAGCTTCGCGCCCGGTGAAGTTGCCCCGGCCACGGGGGTCGATGCGCCCGCTGGTCGGTCTGGGCGCGATTGTGCCAGGTTTCACGCTCTGCTAGACTCTGCCGTCGGAGGTTAAGCGAAAGATGGAACTAGTTTGGCTCATACCCGTCGCCGGAGCAGCGGCCGTACTTTACGCCGTTTGGCTCGCCTGGGATGTCCTTCGCCGCGATACCGGCTCCCCAGAGATGCAAAACGTGGCCTCGATGATCTTCGAAGGGGCCATGGCCTTTCTGAGGCGCCAGTACGGGACCATCGCCATGCTGGCGGTGGTCACGGCCGTCATCATCGGGGTGGTAGTGGGCGCCGTCTCGGAAGGGGTCAAGGAGATCATCTACCAAGGCGGCAACATCTCTTATGGCAAGACGGCCATCGGCCACTGGGAGGAGGGCCTGCTAACGGGCATCGCCTTCCTGGTGGGCGCCGCGGCCTCTGCCCTCTCTGGGTACATCGGGATGTACATCTCGGTGCGCTCCAACCTGCGGACCGCCGCGGCGGCCACCCGCAGCCTGCGGGAGGCCATCACGGTATCGCTGCGGGGCGGGGCGGTCTCGGGCTTCTTGGTTGTGGCCCTGAGCCTCATCGGCGTCTCGACGATCTTCCTCGTTTACAGCGAGGTGTTAGGGAACCCGAAGGCCATCGCCCCGTTCCTCATCGTCGGCTTCGGCTTCGGGGCCAGCTTCGTGGCCCTCTTCGCCCAGCTCGGCGGGGGAATCTACACCAAGGCCGCCGACGTCGGGGCTGACCTGGTGGGCAAGGTGGAGGCGGGCATCCCAGAAGACGACCCCCGCAACGCCGCCGTGGTAGCCGACCTCGTTGGCGACAACGTGGGGGACTGCGCCGGCCGCGGCGCCGACCTCTTCGAGTCCATGTCCGCGGAGAACATCGGCGCCATGATCCTGGGCGTGGCCATCTACACCGTCACGGGGGATCTGGAGTGGATTCTGTTCCCTCTGGTGCTGCGTTCCTTCGGAATCTTGGCCACCATGATCGGCCTGGCCTCGGTGCCCTTCTTCGCCAGGGACGAGGGCCATCAGAACCCCATGCAACCCCTGAACTACGGCTACTACATAGTATCCGTCCTGTCTGTCCTCGGCCTGTTCATCGCCACCAAGGTGATGCTGGGGAGCGAGTGGTACTGGTTCTTCTTCTGCGGCCTGGTGGGGATCGCCACCGGGATAGCCTTCGTCTACATCACCCAATACTACACATCCGGGAGCTGGCGGCCCGTCAAGGACATCGCTAACGCCTCGCGGACCGGCCCGGCCACCAACATCATCATCGGTACCGCCGTGGGGTTCGAGACAACGGCCGCCACGGCCATCTCCATCGGGCTGGCCCTAGTGGCCTCCTTCGTCCTGGGCTCCCACGCCGATATTCCGGGCATCGAGAGCGACTTCACCACCGGCGTCTTCGGCACCGCCGTGGCCACCATGGGTATGCTCATGTCCGCCGCCTACATCCTTTCCATGGACACCTTCGGCCCCATCACCGACAACGCCGGTGGCATCACCGAGATGTCCGGCGCCCCTGAAGAAGCGCGGCACATCACCGACGCCCTGGACGCCGTAGGCAACACCACCAAGGCGTTGACCAAGGGCTACGCGGTAGCCTCCGCCGGGCTGGCCGCCTTCCTTCTCTTCTCCGCCTATCTGGACAAGGTCAAGGAACGGCTGGAGCTGCCGCTAACGGAGCAACTGCCCATCGACCTCTCCAACGTCGACGTCTTTGTGGGCGGTTTACTGGGCGGTATGTTGGTTTTCCTCTTCTCTTCCTTCGCCATCCGGGCCGTGGGGAACGCGGCCGGCGCCATCATCGAAGAGGTGCGGCGCCAGTTCCGGGCTGACCCCGGCATCATGGCCGGCACCTCGAGGCCCGACTACGGCCGGGCAGTGGATATCACCGCCCGGGCCGCCCTGCGGGAGATGATCCTGCCCGGGCTTCTGGCGGTGGGCATGCCCATCGCCGTCGGCCTCATCTTTCGCTACGCGAGAGAGGACAACTCTGGCTGGCTGGCCGTGGCCGGCCTCCTCATGATCGGCACTATCGTGGGCATCATCCTGGCCACGTTCCTGAACAATGTAGGCGGCGCCTGGGACAACGCCAAGAAGTTCATCGAAGCGGGGCATCTGCGCACGGGGAGCGAGACCCTGGGCAAGGGCACGGAGGCCCACAAGGCGGCCGTGGTGGGCGATACGGTGGGAGACCCGTTCAAGGACACCGCGGGCCCCTCGCTGCACGTCCTCATCAAGCTGCTGAGCACCATCACCCTCGTGATGGCGCCCCTGTTCATCCCGTAGGGCAGCGCGCCGGAGGGCTGCTGCGGCCCGCGCTACGTCTTCTCGAAATGGTCCACTGGGAGGACGAAGACGATGGCGCCGCCTACGCGGACCTCTAGAGGTTCCGCCGGGTAGATGTTGCCCGGGAAGGGGATGGCCGGGGCCGGCACCACCTCCGTCCGCGCCCTGCATTCAGAGCGCACGATGGCCAATACGGCCCCAACATCGGCAGCATCAACCCCTGAGAGTATGGTGGCGCTGCCGCGGCGCAGGAAGCCGCCCGTGCTGCTGACCTTGGTGGCCGGATAACCGCGCTCGACCAGGCGCCGGATCAAGGCGTCCGCCTCCGGATCAGAGGTTATGACGATCACCAGCTTCTGGTCGCCAGACCCGTCTAGCACGGCCCACGCCCGATCATCTGTAGGCTCCTACTCCCCCTTCTCCTCACCAGGATCCTTCTTGACTCTTTGGCGCAGGGCCTCTCGGGTTTCGCGGCCCGACTGGGGAGCCATTATGAGGCCCACCGCGGCGCCCAGCGCCAGCCCTATGATCAGACCCAAAACGAAGCGCATGGGCAGTACCTCCTGCGGACTTTACCAAACAAGGACCGTGCGCCAAACTTGCCGGCCGTGGCACCCTGATACTAGCACCCCCCGATCTCCCGCTGTCAAGGACGCCGGCAGCGGACGCCCAGGGTCGGCTTTTGACGTACAGCACAACCAACTGCTAACGTGCACCTTGCCCAATACTCCGCAAGAGGAATGCGATAGATGAGCCAGCAGTCCATGGAAACCTTCGTCTCCCTCTGCAAGAGGCGAGGTTTCGTGTTCCAGTCCAGCGAAATCTACGGCGGCATAGGAGGCTTCTGGGACTACGGCCCCTTGGGAGTCGAACTGAAGAACAACATCAAGCGGGCCTGGTGGAAGGCTGTCGTCCAGGAGCGGGACGATGTTGTAGGGCTAGACTCCGCCATCATCATGAACCCCCGCACGTGGGTCGCCAGCGGCCACGTGGAGACCTTCGCCGACCCCATGGTGGACTGCAAGTCCTGCAAGCACAGGTTCCGCACCGACGATATCGCGCCGGGCCCATCGGGCCAGCGGCGCTGTCCCGACTGTGGTGGCGAACTCACCGAATCCCGCATGTTCAACCTCATGTTCAAGACCTTCGTCGGCCCGGTGGAAGACGAAGCCTCCGTAGCCTACCTCCGGCCCGAGACCGCCCAGGGCATCTTCGTCAACTTCGATAACGTCCTCACCACTAGCCGTAAGAAGCTGCCTTTCGGCATAGCCCAGATCGGCAAGGCCTTCCGAAACGAGATCACCCCCGGCAACTTCATCTTCCGCGACCGCGAGTTCGAACAGATGGAGATCGAGTACTTCGTCATGCCGGGCACCGATGAGGAGTGGCACCAGCGCTGGATCGAGACGAGGCTGGAGTGGTGGCTCAGCCTGGGCGTGCGCAAGGAGAACCTGAGGCTCCGGGAGCACTCGAAGGAAGAGCTTTCCCACTACGCCAAGCGCACTGTGGACATCGAGTACGACTTCCCCTTCGCCGGGTTCGCTGAGGTGGAGGGCATCGCCAACCGGACGGACTTCGACCTCACGCAACACGAGAAGTTCGCCGGCAGGACCCTACGCTACTTCGACGAGGCGACAGGGCAGCACGTAGTCCCCTACGTCATCGAGCCCTCCATGGGCGTCGACCGGTGCTTCTTGACCCTCCTCATCGATGCCTACGACGAGGAGGAGGTACGTGGCGAAAAGCGGGTGGTCTTGCGACTGAAGCCCGAGCTGGCCCCTATCAAGGTGGCTGTTCTGCCGCTTTCCCGCAACGAGCAGCTCCTGCCGCCAGCACGCCGGGTCTGGGACATCCTGCGGCCCCACTTCATGACCCAGTACGACGACGCCCAGAGCATCGGCCGGCGCTACCGCCGGCAAGACGAGGTCGGCACCCCTTACTGCGTGACCATCGACTTCGAGACGCTGGAAGACGACGCCGTCACCATTCGCGACCGTGACGAGATGACCCAGATCAGAGTGCCGATCCCCAATCTGGTCTCCGTCCTCACCGAGAAGTTCGGCTGTTGAGCTCGGCAGCGAGATAGGCGTAAGAAGGGGCGGCACCGCCGCGGTGCCGCCCCTGTTAGTCCTTGTGAACGGGGTCGACGGCGACTAGGCCGGGGGCTTTATCTGGTTGACTCGAGCGCGGACCGCGTCCGGGTCCTTGTACCACTTGGCGTTGAGCTCGATGAACTCCTTCTGGTCATCGGGCACGTCGTCCTCGGCGAAGATGGCGGTGACGGGACAAACGGGCTCACAGGCGCCGCAGTCGATGCACTCGTCAGGGTCGATGTACTCCATGCGGTCGACGCCTTCCTCGTAGTGGATGCAATCCACGGGGCAGACCTCGACACAGGACTTATCGATTACGTCGATGCAGGGTTCGGTGATTACGTAGGCCATGGCGCTGCCCTTTCCTCCTTTTGTTGGCTATTATAAAGCCTTTTACAGTACAAATTGTCTGAATACCACGTCCAGGTAAACTTTAGCGCGGCACCCCTGCCCAGTCAATAGCTTGCGATGCCCTAGCGGCGCCTTTTCCAAAACTGCCAGAAACGCCGCTTGGCCCTCGCCGCCCTCGCCTGCCGCCGCTCCTCCTCCAGAAGCTCCCGCGCCCGTTCCGACGGCAGCTCTCGTCTCAGCATCGTCATGTCCTCTGCCAGCCGCGAGGCGTATGACGGATCCCCGGCCACCTCAGGGAACAGGCTCCGCAAACGGTCATCGAAGCCCGGCGCCGTGGAACGAGGCCGCTGGCTCGAGCCCGACATCGTGTCGAACAGGGAGTACATCTTCAGCTCGCTGATGACCGATGAGAAGGCGGATGACAGCAACCGCACCTGAAGGGGCGAAAGCTCCAAAGCGATGGATTCTTCCGCCAACTGTTCGCTGAGAACCGGAAGCACCTCGCGCAGCCCGTGTTGGTATTCGGACAGGGTATCGGGGTCGATCTCCGATCCCGGCCGCTGGAGGTGATAGAAGACGGCCAGAGCCACAAGGCGCGCCTGGCGCTGGGGCAGACGGAGCGCGAAGCGTATGGTCATGCCTGACGATATAGGGGCGCGCCGTTGGGGCCCTTCGGGGTTGGAGGGCGCGCACGGGAGCCCGCCCCTACCTTGTCGGGGTTCTCCGGGTCATCCGCCCACCGCAGCGGGTTGTCGACGATGTATCCTCGCACCCGCCCGACTTCCTCCTCATCCCGGATCACGTGTTCGTAGTAGTTGCGCTGCCATAACCGACCGGGGAAAGGCGGCCAACCCTGTTGGAGAACGCCCTGGCGATATCTAGCCGTGGTCAACGATTTGAAACGATGCACCGCATCCGGCAAGGACATCGTAGGGGCGACCCCCTGTGGTCGCCCCACCCCCTGTGGTCGCTCCGGATCATCTGGGCAGGCAGAGGCGTCTACCCCTACAAGGATGATGATGCCATGCACATGATTAGGCATGACCACAAAGGCGTCCGCCTCGACGCCTGGATAGCGACGCGATAACTGACGCCAAACCGATTCGACCATTCGCCCTGGTTCGTTCAAGATCATCTTCCCGTCGACCACCCGACCGAAGACACATTCGCGGTTCTGGGTGCAGATGGTGACAAAATAGGCGCCCGACCGTCGATAGTCGTACCCGCGCAGTCGGATAGAGCGGCGGTGATGTCGATCAGGATCGTATGTCATCTCGCCCCAAGGATACGTCCTACGTCCATCGTAGGGGCGACCCCCTGTGGTCGCCCCGGTTGTCCGGAACAGGCGCGGGGGCCTGCCCCCGTTGTTCCGGGCAGGCACGGGGGCCTGCCCCCGTTGTTCCGGGCAGGCGCGGGGGCCTGCCCCGGTTGTCCGGAACAGGCACGGGAGCCTGCCCCGGTTGTCCTGAACAGGCACGGGGGCCTGCCCCCGTTGTTCCGGGCAGGCACGGGGGCCTGCCCCTACTCCCCCACCTTCACCTGCTCCCGCTCGCGGTGCCGGGCGAGCACGTTCCGCAGGTACTGCCCCGTCAGGCTGCCTGGC
>DAOUBD010000039.1:0-6719 GCA_034432935.1 Dehalococcoidia bacterium
GCGGTGTCCAGCGCCACCTCAGTGCCCGCCAGCCCAGCCTCCTGGTCCGTCACCTGCACGAACCCATCGAGCCATAACTTCACCGTGACGGCTAACGCAACCATCGACCAGCTCCACGTCTCCGATCCCAACACCTCTAATAACACCGGCTCCGGGACGACGACGGTGAACATCACGCCGGTTTCGGCTAACTTCACGGTGCACAAGGACTTCAACGACAACAACCCGATGTCCGTCACGGTCTCTCTCTCCTGCGCCAGCGGCAGCGTATCGCCGGCGTCCGCCAACGCCTCGGAGTCGAGCCCAGCCGTCTTCACCGTGACGGGGGCCTCGGGCGACCCCACCTGTACGGCTACCGAGAGCCCGATACCGCCCGGGTACTCGTCTACCGGCACGTGCTCTGCCGCCCTGAGCGCTGGCCAGTGCACTATCACGAACACCCTTGTCACACCGCCCCCGCAGGGTACATCGACCTTCATCGTCCTTAAGGACTTCAGCGACGACAACCCCATGTCGGTCACTGTGTCCCTATCCTGCGCCAGCGGGACCGTGACGCCGGCCTCGGCCAGCGTTTCGGAGTCCAGTCCCGCCAGCTTCCTGGTGCAAAACTACATCGGCAACCCGATGTGCACGGCCACAGAGAGTCCGATACCTACGGGCTACTCGTCGACGGGCGACTGTAGCGCCCCGGTCCTCACCGGCCAGTGCACCATCACCAACACGCTGTTGCCGCCGGGCGGTGGCGGCACGCCGAACCCCGTCGGGGGCATCGTCGGCCTGATAGGCGCGGGCCCAGCGGAAGGCGCCCAGGAGGAGACCCCGGGCAGCGCCTCGCTGTCGTTGGCCCTCTTGGCGGCCGGCCTGCCCGTGATATTGGCGGCTGGCCTTTGGGTGGGCCGCAAGCGCAACCCACAGTAGGGGCCCAGCACCTGCGACACCGACGAGAAAGAGCCGGCCCCGAAGGCCGGCTCCTCTTTTTCAGCGGAGCGAGAGGGGGATGAGTCGCTCCACTCGTCCCGCAGTTTACTCACCCACCTTTGTCGAGCGGTTAAGGAACGGTTATCCCAGGGTAAGATGTCGGTGACAATGCGTGAACCAACGTCCCACAGTGCGCCCACTACGCCCCGGAGCTTGGCCTGGGGCCTGCTGGCGGCGGTTGCCGCGGCACTCCTGGCGTCCTGCGGGGGCTCCAGCTCCAACCCGGCGGCATCGCTTGAGCCCTCCGCCACACCAGACACCCTGCCTGTTGCGGCATCCGTCACCCTCTATGCCGCCGGCGCTAACGACACCGCCAGCGCTCTGGCCGCCGGCGACTTCAACGGCGACGGCATCGCCGACGTCGCTCTGGCCGCCGCCTTTGCCGACGGGCCAGACGGCGCCCGCCCCGACGCAGGGGAGACGTACGTCTTCTTGGGCCCGTTTTCCCACGGCGAAACGCGGGACGCCGGCATGGGCCAACAGGACAGCACCATCTACGGGGCGCAACCCGGCGATCAAGCTGGCCGCAGCATCGCGGCGGCGGACGTCAACGGCGACGGGATCACGGATATCATCATCGGGGCCCCCTTCGCTGACGGCCCAGGCGGCTCGCGAACCGACGCCGGAGAGGCCTACGTGGTCTTCGGATCGCGCTCCCTGGGGCAACAGGCCCGGGAGGTAGACCTGGCTGCTGGCGCGGGCCTCGTCTTCCTGGGCGCCACCGCCGGCGACCTGGCGGGCTTCGCCGTCACGGCCGCGCACCTGAACGGCGACGCCTACGCGGACATTATCGTGGGCGCCTTCTGGGCCGACGGGCCGTCCGACGCCCGCGACATGGCTGGCGAGGTTTACGCAGTGTTCGGCGGTCCCAGCCTGCCAACGACCATCGACGCCAGCGCCGGTCAGCAGGATGTCACGATTTACGGTGCCGCCTCTGGCGATCGTTTGGGCGAAGGCGTCGCCGCGGGCGATATCAACGGCGACGGCCTGGACGACCTCGTCCTGCCGGCGCCCTTCGCTCCCAGTAAGACCGGCGTCGCCGCGGCCGGGCGGACTTACGTCATGTTATCCCCGGCCCCGCAATCCGTTGACCTGGCGGAGGGTTTCCCTGGGCCTGTTGTCTACGGCGCCGACGATGGCGACCAGTTGGGGCATGTCGTGGCCACGGGCGATGTGGACGGCGACGGGCGGGACGACCTGCTGTTGACGGCTGTCAGCGCCGACGGGCCCGGCAACACGGTGGACCTAGCGGGGGAGGCGGTGCTAGTCCTGGCCAAGTCCCTCTTGGCGAGCGCCGAGACCGACGCGGCCGCGGGCGGAGGCGACACCACCATCTACGGCGCTGACGTGGAAGACCGGCTGGGCCGCAGCGCCGCCATCGGAGACGTAGATGGCGACGGGTTGGCCGACCTCCTCTTGGGGGCCCCCGGCGGCGATGGCCCCGGAGAGGACACTCCCCAGGCTGGCGACCTGTACCTCATCCCGGGCGGCCCTCTCCCCAAGGAGCTCCAGATGCCTAGGGGGGCCCTCACCTACTCCGGCCGCCAGGCTAACGGCCAACTGGCGTCCGAGGTTTTCGGGCGTCTACCCTTGGTCGCAGCCGACATCGACGGCGACGGCCGTGACGATATCCTGGTGTCGGCCCCGAATGCGGGCGGTCCCGGGGGCAGAACCAGCGCCGGGCAGGCGTTCATCCTTTTTGCAGGCCCGCTAAATTGACGCTCCACCAGTCTGGACACGAGCCGCGCCTTCCCGTAAGCTCTGCCGCATGAAGGGGGTTCGGCCAGTACCTGCGGCGCTCGGTGCGGCTCTTGCCGCCTTCCTCCTCCTGTCCCTCGCCTGCGGAAACGGCGGCGACGAGACCCCGTCTCGACAGGAGAGCTACCACGAAGGCCAGGTGCGGATCGAAATCGAGGTCCTGGACACGGGGCTTGTGAAGGGGCATGCCTACGCCGATGCCAAGGACGGCTACAAGGTCGCGTCCATCAAGGTGACGGCCACCGACCACAAAGGGGCTTCCTGGAACGTCCTGGAACCTGAGAAGTCGGGGTCCGGCACTGCATCGGCCCAGACCTTCTTCGAGATCGTTGTCCAAGAGATCCCCCGGGGCAAGGAGTTGACCGTGACGGCCACGGCCACCTTCGAAGACGCCGGCGGAAACAAGGTGGAACGCATGGCCACGGACACCTGGCCACCGTAGCCGCATGGGGGATCCGGGAGGAGGTCAACGATGCGACTAGCTTTCCGCTACCTGGCGACTGCAACGGTGGCGTTGACGGCTGCCGGGCTTACCATTACCGTGGCCAACGCCGACCCCGGCACGGCGGGAGCCCAGATCAAGAGCCTAGACTGTGCCTCCCAGCCGGAGGTTGTAGCTATCACCAACCTCAGCCAAGAGACCCAGGTCATGACGGGCTGGCGGCTCCTCAGCGACCCACCAGACCAGCAATCGTTCGACCTCGGGGTCATCGGCGCCCTCTCCCCCGGCGAGACGATCTACATCGAGAGCGGCCCCAACGCTCAGGGCGCCTTCGTCTGGTCCCACGATGAGATCTTCCGGGATGGCGACTCCACGGACTACGCCCGCCTCGTAAGCGCCGAGGGCACCTTCTTCGACGAGTTCCGATGCCCGGCGGCGACGACCCAGCCTGCGACCCCCACGCCGGGCGCCAACCTGGTTCCAAACGGCGGAGGCCCGCCCCTGCCACGCGGCGCCAGCCGCCTTCCGTTGGCGGTTGGCGCAGGCAGCCTGCTCTCAGCGCTGGGCCTGGCAGTGATCGTCGCGGCGGCTGCTGGCTCCTGGGCGGCCCGGCAGCCTGCCTTGGCGGCTGCCCTGCCGCCGGACAGCCGAAGGACGGCCCGAAGGCCAACGGAAGGGCGGCGCCAGAGCTCGGCATCGGGGAGGCTGTGGCTCGCGGCGGCGACCTTAGCGCTGGCAGCAGCCGCATCGTTGGCTATCGCCGACCGCCCGCGCAGGCGACGCCGCTAGGCCCCGAGCTAACATTCGCCCTCGCGGCAGCGTCAACCTTAACGGCAAGTAAACCTCACGTCTTCCAGTAGTCTGTCCAGTGAAGAAACGATACGTTGGCCGCCGAGGCACCCACAGCACCGATTGGGTCTGGGAAGAGCCCACTGTACCCCAGCCCCGCCGGGCCAGGCTGCCGGGCCCATGGCTCCTGGCTCTGCTCGCCGCCGCCCTCGTCGCACTGGCAGCCGGCATCGCCGCCATCGCCATCATTCGGACTGGCGGTGGCCCGGAGGGCTACCCGGCTGTCACGCCGACCCCCGCAGCGACCGGCGCCCCCACCCTGCGGCCCTCCCCTCAACCGACGCCGCCGGTGACACCATCGGGCACCATCACATCGAGCCCTACGGCAAGCCCATCGCCTGCCGCGTCCCCCACCGCCCCCCCGCCCTCCCCTACGGCATCGCCAGCGGCTGCCCCTTCCGGGATCCTGCTGGCCTGGTCGAAGGCCAGCCGCGCCTGGGACGCCTCGGGGACGGCTGGCCACGGTTACCGCGAGGGAGAAGCCGTGCCCCTCCTGTTGATCGTCCGTGGGACGAAGCCCTCGCAACAATACGCGGTCCACCTGTACTACGACTGTTCGTCCGGCGGAGCGAACGCCATCGATTTTCTCACGGGAGTGCCCGAGGCGGCGCTAGAGGAGATCACCGGGGCGGCCGGAGGCCCGGGCCGTGCGCGCCCAGACGCGGCCATCCCTCTGCCCGATGACGCCGCCGTGACCTTCGATGACGCCAGGCCCGACGCCTCCCTCCGTTTGTGGGGGGGCACCTTCGCCTCGGCGCCACAACCGCCTTCACCGCCGGGGCAGTGCGCCCAAGGCAAGACGGTGAACGTGGCTATCGTGGCCCGGCAAGAGACGGTCTACCTGCTTTGGGGAGCGCACCTGGCATCGGCAAAGGACTGGGGAGAAGGCAAGGGCGCCTCGTCGGCTACGGCGCCCTTCAGCGCTGGTGCCGGAGGGGGCGGTCCGTCAGTGTACGTCGCCTTCATTGGCAAAGATTTAGAGCCATAGGCTCGCAGCCGGGCCCGCTAACGCAAGCAGCGGACGATCTCTGCGGCATTGGCCCTCATCATGGCCACGTACGTCCCGGCGCCCTCATCCTGAATATCGCTGTAGAGGGTGCAGAGAGGCACGCCGGCGGCCGCTGCCACCGCCGACATGGCCGTCGCATCATAGCCGTACTCGGCGAAGACGGCCGGCACTCCCCGCTCCCGGACCAGGGCAGCCAGGCGGTCGATATCCGCCTGTGAGGGTCGCATACCTGGCGCAGGCACCAAGAACCCCGCCACCTCCAACCCGAAGCGGCGGGCGAAGTGGGAGAAGGAGTCGTGGTACGTCACCAGAAGACGCCGCTCGGCCGGTATGGCCTGGATCTCCGCCTGGAGCTCGGGCACCAGGTCGCGCAACTGCCGGGCATAGGCCGTAAAGTTGGCATCGTAGAAGTCCTTGCGCACCCCATCGTAAATGTCGAACTCGTCGGCGACGATCTCTGGGTAGACCAGGGCCAACAGGGGGTCCAGCCAGAGGTGGGCGTTGTCCTTCGCTTGCTCAGCGGTCAGGCCGCCACCCTGGGGCGAGTTGATGTTGGGGGCGAAGGGAACGACGTGGGCGCCCTCGTCCCGGTTGGCCTCGATCACCTGGTGCAGGTTTTCGTCCAGACCAAGGCCGTTGACAAAGAAGAAGTCCACGCCCTTCATCCGGGCTATGTCCTCAGCCGTGGCCACGTAGGTATGCGGATCGGCGCCCGGAGGCACCAGAGAGAAGACCGTAGCGTTGTCCCCCCCGATGACGCGGACGAACTCCTGCACGAAGGGCATGGTGACGGCCACCGATATCGGCAAGTCCATAGCGGTGGGGGAGCGCACCAGCGGCGGCTGCTGGCTCGCAGCGATGGGACTGGGTGACGGCGCAAGCGACGGCTCCGGCTGACCGCCCTCCCCTGAGCAGGCCAGAAGCAATGAAGCCAACGCCGCGGCAAGGGCGGCTAGAACGTGCACACGGCGCCTCAGGCGTAGGCGCCGGCGTCCTGGCCGGCCCCGTCTTGCTGGTCTAGACATCCTCCGATAGGGTAACCGATGAAGCGCCAGCACGCAGCCCACGGCTTACGCGCCGGCAAGAGTACCGGGGCAGCGCCGAATGCGCGTGACCCTATCTGCTTCTGTCTAGGGTCGCCGCGAGGCCGACGCAAGTAATCGCGACAGTAGCGAACACGGCGATGGGTAGCCAATCTACGTGCGAGGTCCCGTGGGGCGGCGGGCCACCGGCGCTGGGCAGCTGTTGTACCGGCTGGGTTGCTGCCGGAGTAGAGGTCGCAAGCTGCGGCACCTCCAGGTCGAAAGTCACGTCACTCCCAGTCCAAACGAACTCCGCGACGAGCACGCCAAAGTCCCGGCTTAGGAACTCGAAGCGGAGCGTGGTGGGTGGGCCCTTGGTGCATTCGTACGGCTGACGATACGGCGGTTCTGGATACGCGCCTGGATCCAAAGGCCAAAGTATGTCATACCCGGAAAAGAAGCCCGCCCACTGAGGGATGGGCATCGGGCAACCTACCCCGTCTGCCGATAACCCTCCCAGCGGTGTAGCCAGCAGGACACGGACCGGCTGCCCATCCCTCACGAAACGCACGGTTATCAGTGATTTAGGGCCCGCATAGGGCGTGGGGCTGGGCGTGGGCGTGGCGACCGGGGTTGGCGCCGGCGTCGGCACAGGGGTGGA
>DAOUBD010000040.1:0-1663 GCA_034432935.1 Dehalococcoidia bacterium
CAAAATAGCGCAAAGCGGTTCTTGCGGTTTCGGCGGGCAGGTGCATAACTAACACCTTTCTGACAACTGCAAGACATAAGCGGTTATGAAGCCGTTGTCCATCGAAAAGTTGGGCGGCACAATCATGTATAAAGGGAGCTTTACGAGTCAGGCCGGCCCAAGCCGGCGTGCTACGCTTATCAGGACCTCATCCGTTAGACGTCCTAAGCCCTCGAGAAAGGCCGAGAGGAAAATCGCACAAACGAGGTTGGAGATAGTTGACGATAGTTGGAAGATATAGATATGAGAAAGATTCTGCCATTCATTCTGGCATTCGTTGTAGTTGCCTTTCTCGTTAGATGTGTGCATAGAGGGAGTGAGCCTTCACCGCCCCCATCTCAAGAGAAACCGTCTCCATCTCAGGAGAACCGCTTTGGTGTGAGCCTGAGCTTTGGCTACGATCAGATCCCCGAGCAGGCATTCTCCCTCGCCGGCGAAGCCGGCATCGGCTGGGTACGCGGCGTGTTGAACTGGAACCTCGTTGAGCCAGTGGCTGGTCAGTACGACTGGTCCACCTTTGACAGAATGATTGGCTACCTGCGAGCGAGGCGACTGAAGA
Organism: Dehalococcoidia bacterium; assembly: GCA_034432935.1. Lineage (GTDB taxonomy): Bacteria > Chloroflexota > Dehalococcoidia > SM23-28-2 > RBG-16-64-32 > DAOUAG01. Next base: position 599 of record DAOUBD010000040.1, read on the forward strand.
TGATCGGCGCGCTCGGCTACGCTACAAGCTGGAACACCACCGCGCCGCCGACGGAGACCAATCAGGGTCGGAGACTCATGTACCCACCGGCTGACCTCGAGACCTGGAAACGCTATGTCACCTCTACCGTGACGCGCTACAAAGATGTGGTGCGGGCGTGGGAGGTCTGGAATGAGCCAGATCTTGGAGCCTTCTGGAAGGGCACTCCCGCCCAATACGCCCAGCTCCTTGCCATCACCTACGATGTGGTCAAGCGTGCCGACCCGACCGCTACCGTCCTGCTTGGTGGCCTTTCTTTGGGTGGGAGGCAAGTCAATCCGACCTTCCTGGAAGAGATCCTGGCTGACCCGGCCTATCCAGCTGCTCAGTACTTTGACGTCATGGCGTTCCATCATTACGGGTCGCAGAGTGAGGCCCGGCGACGGATGGAGTATGTTAAAACTCAACTTGCACGCACCGGAGCAGGTTCTAAAGAAATCTGGATCACGGAGACCGGTTACACCTCGAACGCCGCTGAGCAAGACCTGCCCCAATATCAAGGTGGGGAAGAAGCCCAGGCGCGCTGGCTCAAGGACATGGTCCCGTACCTCTTTCAGCTTGGCGCCGCGCGGGTGTGCTGGTTTCAACTGATAGACAACCCCCGCCAGGAACCGCGGGCAGCCGCCATGGGGCTTCTGCATGTGAGCGCCGAGCCCAAGCCCGCCTACCACGCTTATCGGGATCTCATCCGTTCAACACGTTGACCATGCCCTCATACGACGCAGATCGGGTAGAATAAGCGAGCTCTAACTTTGCCCTCCGAGAAAGTCCAGGAACCGTAGGAGGACAACATGCGAATCGGCATTCTGGGCACCGGCATGGTCAGACAGACCATCGGTACGAAGTTGGTTCAATTTGGGGCACGAGGTAAAGATGGGCTCGCGCACAGCGGACAACCCCAATGCCCGCCAGTGGACACAGGCAAGCGGCCCCGTGCGTATCCTCCGTCATAGAGCGTTATTTGCCCCCCGGCCGCTCAGGCGAGAGGTCTTGGCCCCGACTGGCCGGAGTTGTTTGGAGGCCGGC